>SKQW01000105.1 GCA_007118805.1 Rhodobiaceae bacterium
CCGACCGGAATGTGCTCCCGCGTCTCGATGCCGTCGGTATCGAGGCCGACCCCGGCGAGGATCTCGGTGCGCACCACCACTACATTGTCGTCGGGGTTCAGGCGCACCGTCAGCGGCGCGGAGGGCTTCGCCGTCATACTCGCTTTCCTCTCAGTCTGGTCCCGGCCATCGGGACAGGAGTCCACGATCAAAACGTATATTCTGCACTGTGCATGCACAAGGCAATTGCGCGGAGAGATGCGTCAGGCGACCTAAGCCGTCGTCACATAGAAGGGCTTAGAGCGGGGTCGGGCGCCAGAGAGAACATCGATGGATCCCTCGGCGCCGCAGCCGCGTCGGAGAGAAGGTCCGCAGGTTGCAGGCAGACTAATCGCCGGCAGCCTGTTCAAGGCCGTCGGCGTTGCCCTGCCGTCCAACACCAGCAAGACGGTCGCCTAACCGACAGCCTGCCGGATTGTCATGCCGCTAAAGCGGCTTCTTCAGGTATTTCTGAACAACTCCGACGATCCCTTCACGGAATGTGAGCACGCAGACCACAAAGATCGCCCCAAGAATGATCGTAATCCAGGCGCCGAAGGGCGCCAGATAGGTCTGCAGCGTGACCACGAGGATGGCGCCCACGATCGGACCCAATAACGTGCCCATGCCGCCGAGCAGCGACATCAGGACAACCTCACCCGACGTCTGCCAGTGGACATAGGTGAGTGAGGCGAGCTGGAAGACGAACACGGTGGCCGCCCCGGCAAGGCCGGACAGCGTCGCCGACAGGACGAATGTCGCCAGCTTGTAGTGATCGGTCCGGTAGCCGAGCGAAATTGCCCGCTGCTCGTTCTCGCGGATTGCCTTAAGCACCTGTCCGAATGGCGAATGCACCGTCCGGAAGACCACATAAAAGCCGAACAGGAAGATCACGAGGATGAAATAGTACAGCGTCAGGTCCGGCCGCAGGCTGATCACGCCGAAGAGCTCGCCGCGCGGCACTGCCTGGATGCCGTCCTCACCTCCGGTAAAGGGCGCTTGGAGGGCAAAGAAGTAGATCATCTGCGCGAAGGCCAGCGTGACCATGGCGAAATAGATGCCGGCCTGTCTGATGGCGAGCCAGCCGAAGACAAGACCGAGGAATGCACCGGTCAGAGCGCCGAGGATGAGGCCGAGCTCCGGCGTAAGTCCCCATTCCTTCACCGTGTGCGCGGTGATGTAGGCGGCCGAGCCGTAATAGGCCGCGTGCCCGAAGGACAGAAGGCCGCCATAGCCCAGCAGCAGGTTGAAGGCGAGCGCGAACAGAGCGAAGCACATCACCTTCATCACGAACACGGGGTAGATGACGAAGGGGGCGACCAACAGTACCAGGATGGCGACAATGCCGAAGATGACATAGCCGCGCTCGACGCCCTGCAGCAGCGCGCTACCGCCGCTGACGTCGGAGATGTTCATGTCTCTTTCCGCCATGACAGCTCTCCCTCAGCGCCGCCCGAACAGGCCCTGCGGCCGAAGCAGCAGTACGATGGCCATGATGATGAAGATGACCGTGGCCGACGCCTCGGGATAGAACAGGCGGGTAAACCCTTCCACCACGCCGAGCATCAGTCCGGTGACGATTGCGCCGAGCATCGAGCCCAGCCCGCCGACCACCACCACCGCGAACACGATGATGATGATATGGAAGCCCATCAGGGGATGCACCTGATAGATGGGTGCCGCGAGCACGCCGGTGAAGGCCGCGAGCGCCACGCCGAGGCCGTAGGTCAGCGTGATCATGCGTGGCACATTGACGCCGAATGCCTGCAGCAGCTCCGGGTTCTCGGTGCCCGCGCGCAGATAGGAGCCGATGCGCGTGCGCTCGATGAAATACCAGACGCCGAAGCACACCACGAGGGCGGCCACCACGACGAAGGCCCGGTAGTTGGGCAGGAACATGAAGCCGAGGTTCTGGCCGCCTCGAAGGATATCGGGGGTCGGGTAGACGCGGCCGGAGACGCCGTAGAGCTGGCGGAACAGGCCTTCGATAAGAAGAGCAAGCCCGAAGGTCAGCAACAGCCCGTAGAGGTGGTCGAGATGATAGAGCCGCGCCAGCATTGTCCGCTCGAGCACCATGCCGAAGGCGGCGACGATGATGGGCGACAGGATGAGCGCCGGCCAGAACGGAATGCCGAGATAATGCAGCATCATCCAGGCGACAAAGGCCCCCATCATGTAGAGCGCGCCATGCGCGAAGTTGATGATGTTGAGCATGCCGAAAATGAGCGCCAGGCCGAGGCTCAACAGGGCGTAGAAGGAGCCGTTGATAAGGCCCAGCAGAAGCTGCGCGAACAGCGCCTGCGGTGGCACTCCGAGCAGGTCGAACAGCATGGACGACTACCCTTGCGCGGGGTGGGCTGTGTGCTCCGCCGCCGTCAGGACCGCGACCCGCCCCCTCGGGTCGCTCCCTCCATGCGGCCGGCGGATCAACGATCCGCGAAACGCGGGCACGGCGCCGCGATGCACCGCGCCCGCATCAGCGCGTGCTAGTTCGTGAGGTGCGGGCAGTCGCCCTCCTCCATCGGGCGAAAGGCTTCGTCGCCCGGAATTGTACGCAGGATCTCGTAATAATCCCAGTCGCCTTCGGACTCGTCGGGGCTCTTCACCCGCACGAGATACATGTCATGGACCATGCGGCCATCCTCGCGGACCATGGCTTCTTCGCCGAACAGGTCGACCGGGATATCGCGGACCTGCTGCATGACAGCGTCGGCCTCCTTCGTGCCGGCCTCTTCCAGCGCCTTGAAGAAATGCAGGGCGGATGAATAGACCCCGGCGTGGATCATGGTCGGCCGCATGCCCATGCGCTCCTCGAAGCGCGCCGCAAAGTCGCGGGTCTGGTCGTCACGATCCCAGTAGAACCCGGTTGTCAGCACCAGATCCTGAGCCGTGTCCAATCCCAGCGCGTGGACGTCGGTGATGAACAACAGAAGACCGGCGAGCCGTTGACCGGCTTCAACGATGCCGAACTCGGCAGCCTGGCGGATCGAGTTCGTGGTGTCGGTGCCGGCATTCGCCAGACCGATGATCTCCGCGCCGGAGGCCTGCGCCTGAAGCAGATAGGACGAGAAGTCCTGGGTGTCGAGCGGATGGCGCACAGCGCCCATCACCTCGCCGCCGGCTCCCTCAACGACAGCGCCGGTGTCCTCTTCCAGCGAATGCCCGAACGCATAGTCGGCCGTCAGGAAGAACCAGGTGTCGGCGCCCTCGGCCACCAGCGCGCGGCCGGTGCCGTTCGCCAGTGAATAGGTGTCGTACATCCAGTGGACGCCGGTGGGTGAGCAGGAGTCGCCGGACAGCCGCGAGGTCGCCGCCCCGGAGATGAAAAAGAACTTCTCGCGTTCGCGGGCAAGTTCCTGCACGGCAAGCGCGGCAGAGGAGTTCGGCACGTCGAAGATGGCATCGACGCCGTCATCGTCGAACCACTCGCGGGCAACGGTCGAGGCCAAGTCGGCGCGATTCTGATGGTCGGCCTGTACAACCTCAATCGGATGGCCGAAGAGCTCCCCGCCGAAGTCCTCGATCGCCATTTGGGCGGCTTCCACCGAGCCCGGCCCCGACAGGTCGGCGTAAAGGCCGGACATGTCGCTCATAACGCCGATTCGGACCGGTCCTTCCTCGGCATTGGCAGCGCCGAGCATCACGAAAGATGCCGCCGCGGCGAAGAGCATAGTGCGTGACAAACTCATCTTTTCACCTCCCTACTTGGGTTCCCCAACAACAAAACAGCCCCGCCGGTTGTCAGACGGCGAGGTAATCCTTGAGCTTCTCCATGTTGGCGTCGAGCTGATCGTTTGGGATCAGGTCCACGACGCGACCGTCCTCGACGATGTAGTGGCGATCGGCCACCGTCGAGGCGAAATGGAAGTTCTGCTCGACCAGCAGGATCGTATAGCCCTGCGTCTTGAGCTGTCTGATGACATTGCCGATCTGCTGAACGATGACTGGTGCGAGCCCTTCCGTCGGCTCGTCCATGAGCAGCGTGTGGGCGCCGGTGCGTAGAATTCGCCCGATCGCAAGCATCTGCTGCTCACCGCCCGACAGCTTGGTTCCCTGGCTCTGGGCCCGTTCCCGCAGGTTGGGAAAGAGCTTGTAGATCTCCTCGACCGACAGGCCGCCCTCCTGGACCTTGGGCGGCAGCATCAGGTTCTCCTCGGCCGTCAGCGAGGCATAGATGCCGCGCTCTTCCGGCACATATCCAAGGCCCATCTGGGCGATGCGATGAGAGGGCAGATGAATGGTCTCCTCGCCCAGGAGCTTGACCGAGCCGCGTCGCTGGGGCGGCGTTATGCCCATGAGCGCCTTAAGCGCGGTCGACTTGCCTGCCCCGTTTCGGCCAAGAAGGGTGACCACCTCTCCCGGCTCCATCGCGAAGCTCATGCCGTGCAAGACGTGGGATTCACCGTAAAAGGCCTCAAGGTCCGACACCTCGATCGCGGTCGAGCTGGCCTTGGCAGGCGCTTCGGCAGTCGCAGCGGCTTCAGGCGGCATGTCCGGTTCCCATATAGGCTTCGATCACATCCGGGTTCTGCGATACGGTTTCATACGGGCCCTCGGCGAGGATTCGTCCCCGCGATAATACCGTAATCGTGTCGGAGAGGTCGGCAACGACCTTCATCTGGTGTTCGATCATAATGATCGTGCGGTCCTTGGAGATGCGCCGAATCAGATCGGAGATCCGCGCAATGTCCTCCGACGTCATGCCGGCCATCGGCTCGTCGAGCAGCAGGGTGTCGGGTTCGAGCGCCAGCGTGGTGGCAATCTCGAGCGCCCGCTTGCGCCCGTAGGGAAGCTCGCCGGCCTGATGGCCGATGTAGTCGGACAGGCCGACCGCCTCGAGAAGCTCCTCGGCGCGCTCGTTGAGGTGATGAAGGCTGGATTCCGGCTTCCAGAAGTGAAACGAGATGCCGGTCGGGCGCTGCAGGGCAACGCGCACATTCTCGAGCACCGTGAGATGCGGAAAGACGGCAGAAATCTGAAACGAGCGCACCATGCCCCGTTCCGGCAGCTCGGCGGCTCGTGCGTGCGTGATGTCCTGCCCCTTGAAGCGGATCGAGCCGGCGCTGGGCTCCAGAAACTTCGTTATCAGGTTGAACAGGGTCGTCTTGCCGGCCCCGTTGGGGCCGATCAGCGCATGGACCGTGCCACGTTGCACGGCAAGATTTACGCCATCGACCGCAACGAAGCCGCGAAATTCCTTCGTAAGGTCAATCGTTTCCAGAATGATGTCGCTATCGGCCATGCGGATTGGAGCGCCCCTCTCTTGTGGATTTTGCCGTATCCAACGCTACCTAGCGCATCGCGTCAACGGGCAACACGCATTTGGCGTAAATTGCCGCAGCTCCCCAGAGATAGGGCCTATGCCAACTGTGCTAAGGCGGCATGTCCGATCATGAAACCGGCTTGCTCGGCAGACATAGTCATGCCGCCCGGCAATGCCAATTCGCTTTCGCTTGGCGTTGTGGCCGTGCTGTGTTCAATTATGGCCAACTCGGCCCCAACGACTGAGCGTAAGGCCGGGGGCATAAACGTTTCTGGCAATCTGGAGGGAAGTTCCGATGTTGAAGGAAGAGTGCTTCAGCTTCGGGCGGGCCAGCGTAGTCGGACTCGCCATGCTGGCGGCCGGCGGCGTAGGCACCGCCAATGCGCAAGACACAGTGACGTTGGGGTCACTGTCGGCGGTCACTGGACCTATTGCGGGTCTGGTGGAACCCATCGTGGCGGCCGAGCAGTTCGCCGTCGATCAGATCAACGAGCAGGGCGGCATCCTGGGCGGCGCAACGCTCGAGCTGGTTGTGGCCGATGGGCAGTGCGATCCCACCGCTGCGGTCGACGCGGCGCAGAAGCTCGTCCATGTCGACCGGGTGACCGCGATCGTCGGCGGCATCTGCTCCGGTGAAACCGTCGCCGCAGCGGAGGCCGTGGCCATTCCCGCCGGCGTAGTGATGGTCTCGCCGGCCTCGACCTCGCCAGCGATCACCGATCTCGACGACAATGACCTGGTGTTCCGCACCACGCCATCGGACGCCTATCAGGGGGTGGTGCTGGCCGAGATCTCGCGCGACCTTGGTTATGAGCGCGTCGCTCTCACCTACACCAACGACGACTACAATGCCGGTCTGGGGGAGGTCTTCCGCGAGGCCTTCACCGAGATGGGGGGTGAGGTTGTGTCCGAGCAGATGCACGAGCCAGGCCAGGCCTCCTATCGCTCGGAGCTGTCGAGCCTGGCGGAGGGCGATCCTGAGGCGTTGGTGATCTTCGCCTATTATGACGGCGCCGGCATTACCATGATGCGCCAGTCCCTCGAGGCAGGTCAATTCGACAAGTTCGTGGGCGCCGACGGCATGGTGCATGCGGATGTGGTGTCCCAGCTCGGCGCTGACTCGTTGCGCGGCAACGTGCATTTCACCACCTCGGCGCAGGACGTGGACGCTTCCCAGTTCCAGGCCTTCGCCGACGCAATGCAGGAGCATGGCGTCGACGCCGATCCCGCCGGCCCCTACATCTCGCGCGGCTATGACGCGGCCTGGCTGCTGGCGCTGGCCATCGAGCACGCCGGATCGGCCGATCGTGAGGGAATCAGCGAGTCGCTTCGCGCGGTGGCCTCGTCGCCGGGCGAGATTGTCGGGCCCGGCGAGTGGGAACGCGCCGTGCAACTCCTCGCCGAGGGTCAGGACATCCAGTATATCGGCGCGGCCGGTGCGCATGAGTTCGACGAGAACGGCGATGTCAGCGGGCTTTACAGTCTGAACACCATCGAGGATGAGGATAGGTTCGTCACCGAAATCATGAACTGATCCCACGCCCCCTGGGCCCGCATCTCGAGCCCCCGGCGCCAATCGGCGCCGGGGGCGTTTTCATGCGGCGGGCAGTCAGTGGGGGGTAGCGGACGGGTCAACCAGCGCCGCGCGCAATCTACTCTCGCCCGCGAGTGTGTTGCGCCCAGCAACGCCGCCGTGTTGCATTGCACCGGTCCCCGATTATCGCAGGGGACGCGCGGGGCTCCCCGCTACCGCAACAGCTATTCGCTACCCACTACGCGCTTGCTCACTTTGCCTTCATCGGCACCCGACGTTCGGGGACGAGGCCGCCGCGGAACTTCTGCAGCACGATCTGCAACAGCAGTCCGATAAGGAACACCCTTAGATAGGAGACCTGGGTGAGCATGTCGGAGCCGATGAGGCCCATGCGGGCCATCCAGCCGGCGAGAATCTCGGTGCCCGACCAGATGGTCCACAGCAGGAAGGCGCCGAGGATCGCGCCGCGATTGTTGCCGCTGCCGCCGGCGATCAGCATAACCCACACCAGGAAGGTGGCGATCAACGGCTCGGTCGCCGCGGGGCTGATGAACTTGAGATACTGGGACATCAGCGCGCCGCCGAGCCCCATAATGGCGCAGCCGATCACGAAGGCCTGGGTGCGGAACTTGTCGCTGTCCTTGCCCGCCGCCTTAGCCGCGGGCTCGTTCTCCCGGATGGCGATCATCACCCGGCCCCAAGGCGAGTTGAAGGCGCGCTCAAGTAGCAGATAGAGCACGAGCACGATGCCCAGAATCATCAGCATGAAGGCGATCTGGTTCATGGGCTCGGGCAGCCCCTCGAAAGGCTTGGGGATGCGGTGAATGCCGCGGGCTCCGTTGGTCGCCCAGATTTCCACCTTGATGACCAGACGGAAGATCTCGGCGATGCCGATCGTGGCAATCGCGAGATAGTCAGCGCGCAGCCGGATACACAGCCGCGCCACCATCCACGCGATGATGGCGCACAGCACCATGGCGGTGACCATGGCGACGGGCACCGGAAGGCCGAAGCCGCCGAGATGGTTCGGCGAGGGCGGCGTGGTCAGGATCGCGCCGGTATAGGCGCCGATGGCGAAGAAGCCGGCGATGCCGACATTGAGGATGCCGGTCATGCCCCACTGGATATTTAGCCCGAGCACGAGGATGGCGTAGATCCCGCCGACGGTGAGGAGCGAGATCCCATAAAGCATGTATCCGTAAAGTGCCGGGTCCATCAGCTATATACCCGTCCCCTGAAGATGCCGCTGGGGCGGATCAGCAGCACCAGCACCATGATCGCGAAGGCAACGCCTTCCTTGTAGCTCGGTGAGATCAGCGGCCCGGTGCCGAGCCACGAATAGGACACCAGCTCCTGGGCTATGCCAATCAGCAGCCCGCCAGCCATCGCCCCGTAGGGTTGGCCAATTCCGCCGACGATGGCCGCGGCGAAGATCGGGAGCAAGAGCTCGAAGCCCATCATCGGCCGGAGCTGTGTGTCGAGGCCCAGCATCACCCCCGCAGCACACGCCAATGCTCCGGCAATCAGCCAGGTGGCCACGATTACCCTCTCGGTGTCGATTCCCGTCAGGCGAGCGAGCTCCGCATTGTCGGCCATCGCGCGCATCGCCTTGCCGATCTTGGTGCGCGTCAACAGCAGATGCAGCGCAAGCATGAACAACAACGCTGCGGCCACCATCCACATATGCCGCGGCGATACCCGGAGGCCTTCGATGATTTCGACTGGGCGCGTGATTTGGCCGGGGAAGTAGGCGTGCATTCCCGGCCCCCAGATCATCTGAACCGCCGACTGGATCATCAGCGCCAGGCCAAATGAGGCAATGAGCGGGATGATGGTGGCGCTCGCCCGGAACGGACGGATAAACGCCTTGTCGAGCCCCACGCAGAGCAGCCCGGTCAATACCATCGCCAGGGGTAGCGCGAGCATGATCGGCAGGCCGGTGTTGTGCATGATCGCAAGTGCGAAGTAGGCGCCGATGGTCATCAGCGAACCGTGGGCGAAATTGGCAAACCGCAAATTGCCGAAGACCAGCGACACGCCCACAGCCCCGAGCGCATAGATCGAGCCGATGACGATGCCGTGGATCAGGTAGTCATTGATGAAGATCAGCATCGCGCGTCATCCGCCTAGGAACATCTCGGCGATCTCCGCATTCGCCAACAGCCGCGGGCCGCTATCCTCGGTGCGCTTGCGCCCGTCCACGAAGACGTAGCCGCGATCGGCGATCTTGAGCGACTGCTTGGCGTTCTGCTCGACCATCAGAACGGGCGTGCCTGCGCGATTGACCTGTTTGACGATCTCCAGGATCTCCGACTGGAATTTCGGCGACAGGCCGGCAGTGGGCTCGTCGAGCAGCAGGATCTGAGGATCGAGCATCAGCGCCTTGCCGATCGCCACCATCTGGCGCTGGCCGCCTGACAGCGTGCCCGCCGGTTGGCGGCGCTTTTGCTTGAGCGGCGGCAGCAGCGTGTAGACCTCGTTGAGCCGCGGGTGAAAGTCGTCAGTGCGCGCGAACGCGCCCATCTCCAGGTTCTCCTCCACCGTCAGCGTCGGGAAGACATTGGCCACCTGGGGCACGTAACACACCCCCATGCGCACCACCTGGGCGGTCGGCGCGTTCGTGATGTCCTTGCCGGCCAGCGAGATCCGTCCCGAAGACAGTTGGAGAAGGCCAAAGACCGCCTTGATCGCCGTCGATTTGCCGGCGCCGTTGGGGCCAATGATGACGACGATCTCGCCCGGCTCCACATACAGGTCGATATTGTGGATGATGTCGGTGTCGCCGTAGCCGCCGGACACGTTCTCCAGCTCGAGAATGCGGGGGGAGGCGTTCATGCCACCTCCTCCGTCTCGCCGAGATAGGCATCGAGCACCTGCTTGTTCTGACGGATTTCGTCGATATGGCCTTCGGCCAGCACCCGGCCTTCCGCTATGACGATGACGGGGTCGCACAGCCGTGCGATCATGTCCATGTTGTGCTCAATCAGGCAAATCGTGTAGCCGACCTCGGTATTGAGCCGCCGGATCATGTCGGCAAGCTCGGCCAGCAGGGTCGGATTAACCCCGGCGCCGGGCTCATCGAGCAGGATCACCTTGGGTCTGGCCATCATGGCGCGCCCGAGTTCGAGGAGCTTCTTTTGGCCGCCGGACAGGTTCCGGGCAAGCTCGTCGCGCAGGTGGCTGAGCTTGAGAAAGTCCAGCGTCTCCAGTGCCTGCTCGCGAATCTCGAATTCGCGCCGCCGCACGGCACCCGGCGTGAACCAGGTCCAGTACAGCCCT
Source organism: Rhodobiaceae bacterium (assembly GCA_007118805.1). GTDB lineage: Bacteria > Pseudomonadota > Alphaproteobacteria > Rhizobiales > Tepidamorphaceae > SKQW01. Next base: position 10,095 of record SKQW01000105.1, read on the forward strand.
TCGCCCGGCTGATCCGCCGGCACGACCAGGAGATTCTCAAGCACTGTTAGCCCGCCGAACTCGTGAGGGATCTGAAAGGTGCGCACGATGCCGCGGTGAAACAGTACATGGGTGGGCAGGCCGGTCACGTCCTCGCCTTCGAAGCGGACCCGTCCGCTCGTCGGCTTGAGCGCCCCGGCGATCATATTGAAGACGGTGGTCTTGCCGGCGCCGTTTGGGCCGATCAGGCCGGTGATTGACCCGCTGGCTATCTCGAAGGAGCAGTCGTTCACGGCCTGGAGGCCGCCGAAGGACTTGGAAAGACTTTCGAGGACGATCAAGGGTTCCGACATGATCCGCACGGGTTACGAAGGCACCTAAGGTCCCGCCCCCTTTACGTTATGGGGGCCCGACGCACAATTCCATTCGGTGAGACTGGGCGCGACTTTTTGTGCTCGGCTGGCATGCGCGTTACAGTCTTGCCGGCGCAGGCGGCGCTTAGCGTCGTATGGGCCGGTCACGCAAGTATGAGTTTGGAGCAACATGGAGGGAACAATCGTGAAGCGCTGTTTGACGACTGCTATCGCCACGCTCGTTGCCGCGGGGGCGTTCACAATCGCCGCCCCGGCGCCCACCGATGCCCAGGACGTAACTGAGCTTCGCTGGGCGACCTCGTCGGTCGGCTCGTCAGGGCACCGCGCCCTGGTCAGCCTGATGACCATGCTCAATCGCGAGATGGACGATTATTCGATTACGGTAATGCCGACGCCGGGGGCGGCGGCCTCCGTGCGTGGCTTCGCCACCGGTCAGTTCGACGGCTATTACGGGGCGGACGTCGCCTTCCACGAAATCGCCGGCGACACCGGTCGCTATGAAGGGTTCCGAGATCAGATCGAGAACGAGCTCCTGCAGTCCTTCTGGACCTTCACGCTGGAGGTCGGCCTCGGCGTGCGGGCGGAGGACCGGGATGACTACGATGGCTGGCGGGACCTTGGCGGAAGCCCGGTCTTCACAGGCCCGGCGCCGTGGGACGTTCGCGCTGCGCTCGAGCGCGGCATGCAGATCCTCGATGTCGGACATGACTATATAGAGCTCGACACCGGCCTTGCCGGTTCTTCGCTCGCCGAAGGCACAATCGACGGCTTCATCGTCTATACGACCGGTGGCGGCGCGCCGGCCCCCTGGGTAACCGAGGCAATGCTCGCTACCGATGTCGCTGTGCTCAATCCGAGCGCGGACGAACAGTCGATTCTGGAAGAGAACGGCGTTGCCCTCGTCGAGATCGGGGCCGACGCCTTCGAGACGGACATCCACGCCGACGAGGCCGTGCTGATACCATTCTTCTATGGCTTCCATGTGGGCATGAACGTGCCGGAGGAGGACGTCTATCGGATGCTCAACCTGGTCGAAGAGCATTCCGAGGAACTGGTCGCAGCCGACCCCGGCCTCAGCCAGATCAATGACGACATGGTCGACATCCAGGTGCGCGGCATTCAGTCCACTGGCGATGCGGCGCGCATTCATCCAGGCCTTGCCCGCTGGCTCCGCGAGCGGGACGCCTGGGACGAAGCCTGGGACGATCGGGTTGCCGACTGATCCGGCCACCTAGCACCTAGCTGCGATAACGACGGCCCCGGGGCCACACCGGCCCCGGGGCATTGCGATGGAGGAGGGCGTCAATGTCGTCCGAGCCGGAAGTCGATGTCGACGCTCCACCGGAGCGCAATACGCCGCTGGCGCGCCGTCTCGGACTCGTCGCGGACCTCGCCTTCTACGCGATCGCGCTCGGCTTCTTTGTCTATCTGTCGCGCTACTACGTCACCGGTGCCGGCGGGCCCTCGCTGCTCGCCGTCACGGCGGTTCCGCTCACCCTATGCGTTGTAGTGCTGAACGATCTGAGGCGCGGCCAGCTCTACCCGTCTTTGGGGGTGGTGCTGCCGTTTATCATCGGCCTTGCCTATGTAGGGTTCAGCTTCTACGCGATCTGGTATCTCGTCACCAACTTCGACGCCATCCGCATCTATCGCATCGGCATGTGGAACACCCACGATCTCATCGTGGGCGCCGTCATGGCCGCGCTCATCCTCGAATATACGAGAAGGCGCTATTTCGTCCTCTTCGTCGTCAACGTCATCCTGATTCTCTACACTGTCTACGGATTCATGGTGCCGGGGATGTTCCACCATCCCGGCATGAGCTGGACCCGTGTTGCCAGTTCGGTGAGCCTGGAGATGTCGACGGGCATCTTCGAGCGCCTGTCGCAGCTTGGCCTGACGCTGATCGGTTCCTTCATCCTGATCCTCGCGGCGCTGCGGGCATTCGGTTGCATCGACTCCATCCTCCTCGGGTCGTCGCGGATTGCCACCCGTTCGCCGCGCATGTTGCCCCAGGCCGCCGTCATCGGGTCGTTCGCCGTGGCGGCTGTCTCCGGTTCGGGCGCGGCCAATGCCGCGACTACGGGGTCGGCCACAATTCCCGTTCTCATCAAGGCCGGTTTCCCGCGCGTCATCTCCGCCGCCGTGGAAACCGCCTCGTCGCTCGGCGGCCAGCTTATGCCGCCGCTCATGGGCATCGCCGCCTTCCTCATGGCGGAGTATCTCGGCACCAGCTATTTCGAGGTGGTCGCACGCGGTTTTGCGCCGGCATTCATCTATTTCTTCGGCGTCTCATTCGCCGTCTATTTGCTGGCCGCACGTTACCACCATCGCTCGGTTACCCCGGACGTGCCGCCGCTGACCTTTCTGGACAAGGGCAACATCCTGGCCTATTTCGTTGCCGTCGGCGGGCTCATCTACATGATGGGCTACGAGCGTCGCCCGGCCATGACGTCGGCGCAGAACGTTTTCATGGCGCTCTTTCTCTATCTCGCCGCCCTATTCCTAATCCGCTCGGCGATTGCGCGGGTCACCGATCTCAAGGCGCTCGTCAGCCCGTTCCTCAATCTGATCCGCTCCTTTGCCACGATTACATCGGAGCTGACCGTCCTGCTCGCCACGCTCGGCATTCTCACGGCCACCTTCACCATTACCGGCGTGCCGACCAAGGTCGGGGTGCTACTCATGGAGGGGGCAGGGATCAACATCGCGGTCATGGGCCTTGTCGCGTTCGGCTTTGGCTATCTGGTCGGTATGGGGCTGCCGGTTGCGCCGACCTACATCATAACGGCCGTGGTGATCGCACCCTTCATGATTCGCGCGGGCCTGGACCCTTGGGTGGTTCACTTCTTCGCCTTTTTCGTGGCCGTCTTCGGCGAGCTGTCGCCGCCGACGTCGGTCACGGCGGCGGTCACCTCGCGCATCGCCGATGCGCCCTTCGTCCGCACGATGATGGTAGCGATCCTCATGTGCATGCCGCTGATGGTGATGATGGCTGCGGTCTACACCCGACCCGAACTCGTCGTTACACCGGGCTGGGAGCAGATGCCCGCCTTCGCCATGATACTGGTGGGCACGCTGGCGCTGAGCTTCGCCTTCCAGGGCCGATTCCATCCCAACAAGGCGGTGGACCTGCCCGCCCGCGGTGTGCTCATCCTGCTGGCGGCGCTGGTCATTCTGTGGCCCGGCTATGACGCCCCCATCGTCGCGCTTGCCGCGTTCGTCGTCGCGGTACTCGGGTTCGGACTGTTCCGAATGCGCCGGCGCTATATCGACGACGGTACCGGCGAGACGCCGGCAGAGGGCACGAGCCAAGCGTAAGAAGTAAGCCTAGAGAATCGTCTGGCCGGTCTTATGCCAGTCGGCGAGGAAGGCTTCGAGGCCCTTGTCGGTCAGCGGATGCTTGACGAGCTGGCGGATCGTCGCCGGCGGCACCGTGGCGATGTCGGCGCCGGCCAGCGCGGCGAGCTTGACGTGATTGACGGTGCGGATCGACGCGGCGAGCACCTCGGTGTCGAACTCGTAATTGTCGTAAATCTGCCGGATCTCCTCGATCAGCTCCATGCCGTCGAGGCCGGTATCGTCGATCCGTCCGATGAAGGGCGAGACGAATGTCGCCCCCGCCTTAGCAGCCAGCAGCGCCTGATTGGCCGAAAAGCACAGGGTGACGTTGACCTGAATCCCGGACTGGACCAGCGAGCGACAGGCCTTGAGACCTTCCATGGTCAGCGGCACCTTGACCGTCACATTGTCGGCGATCGCGGCCAGCTTGCGTCCCTCCTGAACCATGCCGTCCGCCTCAGTGGCGGTGACTTCCGCTGAGACCGGGCCGTCGACAATGGCGCAGATTTCGGCCACCACCTCCACAAAGTCCCGTCCCGCCTTGGCGATCAGGGAAGGGTTCGTAGTGACGCCGTCGACGAGCCCGGACTCGCTCAGCTCGCGGATCTCTGCCACGTCTGCGGTGTCGACGAAGAACTTCATTGGGGCTGCATCCTTCCTGTCCGGTGTGGGGTGATACGGGCTGACCGCGCCCCTGTTTAGCGTAAATTGGCGTTGATGACAGTCCCGCGATTCGTTCCATGACACTGGCAACTGTTGCCGTACTCATCCCGGTCGCAGTGGATCGACCGTACACCTACGAGGCTCCCTCGGCGCTGGAGCTGGCCGCGGGCGACGTGGTCGTGGTGCCGCTCGGGCCGCGGCACGTGCTGGGCGTAGTCTGGGACGAGCCGGTTGAGGATATCGATCGGCACCGGCTGCGCGCGGTCGCCGACAAACTCGATGGGTGCATTCCCGGCGACATGCGCCGCTTCGTGGATTGGGTCGCCGACTACACGCTCAGTCCGCGCGGCATGGTGCTCCGCATGGTGCTGCGGGTGCCGGAAGCGTTCGGGCCAGAACAGCCGCAGCAAGCGGTACGGTTGGCTGGGCCTGCCCCGGACCGCATGACCCCGGCGCGGAGGCGAGTCCTGGAGGTCGCCGCCGACGGGCTTGCCCGCGCCAAGAGCGCGCTGGCGGCTGAGGCCGGTGTCGGCGTCTCGGTGGTCGACGGGCTGTTCAAAGACGACACGCTGGAAATCCTCGAGATTGACCCAACGCCACCGGTGGCCTTGCCCGATCCGCGACATTCCCCGCCGGCGCTGAACCGCGACCAGGCCAAGGTCGCCGCTTCGCTGCGCGACACCGGGAGCGGCGGCAACTTTTCGGTCACCCTGCTTGAGGGTGTAACCGGTTCGGGCAAGACGGAAGTCTATTTCGAGGCAGTAGCCGCGGCTTTGGCGGCCGGCCGGCAGGTACTCGTGCTGGTTCCCGAGATATCCCTGACCGCCGAGTTCCTGGAGCGCTTCGAAGCCCGGTTCGGCGCCCGGCCGGCGGAATGGCACTCGCAGATTTCGGGCAAGGGGCGGGAGCGGGTCTGGCGCGGCGTCGCAGCGGGAACCATCCGCGTCATTGCCGGCGCGCGTTCGGCGCTCTTTCTGCCCTTTCCCGAGCTCGGCCTGATCGTCGTCGACGAGGAGCACGACGCGGCCTACAAGCAAGAAGACGGCGTTATCTACCATGCCCGCGACATGGCGGTCGCCCGTGGGATGATCGGCCGGTTTCCGGTGATACTGTCATCGGCCACGCCGTCGGTTGAAAGCCGCGCCAATGCCGCCCGGGGGCGCTACGCCCATCTCGCGCTGCCTGACCGATTCGCGGGGGCGTTGCCGGAGATCTCGGCTATCGACCTGCGTGTCGACGGGCCAGAGCGGGGGCGCTGGCTGAGCCCGCCGCTCGTTGCGGCCGTCGAGGAGACGCTGGAAGCGGGTGGGCAGGCCCTGCTGTTCCTCAACCGGCGCGGCTATGCCCCGCTGACCCTGTGCCGCGCCTGCGGCTTCCGCTTCGAGTGCTCCAACTGTTCGGCGTGGCTGGTCGAGCACCGCTTTCGCCGGGAACTCGCCTGTCATCACTGCGGACATCGCGAGCCGCGGCCGGAGCGGTGCCCGAACTGCGATGCCGAAGACAGCCTGGTGCCCTGCGGACCGGGCGTGGAACGCATCGCTGAGGAGGCGGCCAGCCTGTTCCCGGAAGCCCGGGGGCTCGTCCTGTCGAGCGATCTGGTCGGCGGCATCGCCGAACTGCGCAGCCGTCTGGACGCCATCGAGCGCGGCAAGGTCGATCTCGTCATCGGAACCCAGCTCGTGGCCAAGGGGCACAACTTTCCCCACCTATCGCTCGTGGGCGTCGTCGACGGCGATCTCGGTCTTGCCACTGCCGACCCGCGGGCCGCCGAGCGCACCTTTCAACTCCTGCAGCAGGTGACGGGCCGGGCCGGCCGCATGACGGCGGGCGGGCGCGGGATGATCCAGACCTTCGATCCCGCCCACCCTGTCATGCAGGCAATCGTGTCAGGCGATCGCGAAGGCTTCTATACGCGCGAACTAGAAAGCCGGGAACGACACGGGCTGCCGCCATTCGGGCGGCTCGCCGCGCTCGTCGTCTCGGCCCGCGTGCGCGAGGTGGCATGGAACCGGGCACGGCAGCTCGCGCGCGCTGCGCCGGCGGCGACGGAGATTCGCGTGCTTGGTCCGGCCGAGGCGCCCTTGGCGGTGGTCAGGGGCCGCCACCGCTACCGGCTGCTGGTCAAGGCCGCAAGGAGCGCCGACCTGCAAGGCTATCTCCGCAATTGGATTTCAAGTATCGGCGCGCCATCAGGCGGCGCGCGCGTGTCAATTGACATCGATCCAGTGTCGTTCTTGTAGAATAATGGGTGGTATTATTTCATTTGAAATTCTTGTATTTTTGTGAATTATTTATATAATTGCCATTTTCAGGTTCATTAAATTAATGTAAATCATTTATATTTTCATTTATAGAATTTTTCATTTATTTTATTCTAGAATAGCATAGGCTAGACATTTTTTGACAATTTGATGTATGCTTAATTCAGGTCGGATTGCCGCTGCGGAATTTCGTTTAGGGTGTTGCATTGCCTAGGAGTCTGACCTTGTCGTCCGGTGTCGAAAGGCGGCTGGAAATGAGCTGTCGAGCACTGGTCCGCCTCGTGCTCCGGTAACCCAGCGCAACGAAATTCCTGTTTCGACGACAGTGAAACGTCGATTTCGCCGACCGGCGTGGGCTCGTGCCTTGCTCAGGAAGGCTCTGCGCGTGGGGCTGATAAGCGGCTGCCGACCGGCCGACTCGATCGGCATTTGGTCGCGCTTAGTCGGCGTTTCGAGGCCCAAGGGAGGATTCCGATGAATGATCTGCCCGTTAAACGATTGGGACGTTGCTTTGCAGTCGCACTGACGACGGCGGTATTTGCGCTTTCAACGGCTGCTGTGGCACAGGACAGCGAGTACGGGGCACATGATCTCACTCGGCTCGGCATAGTCCAGTTCGAGGTGGGCTGTGCCCCCGAGGTCCAGGAGAGCTTCAATCGCGCCATGGCCCTTTATCATTCCTTTGCCTGGCCGGAGGCAGGCGCCGCCTTCGAAGCCATCGCCCAGGACGATCCCGGGTGTGGCATGGCGCATTGGGGCCGCGCCATGGTCATCCTGGACAACCCGTTCACGTGGCCCGGCCGCCTGACGCCGGAGCGGCTCGATCAGGTCGCCGCTGCGCTGGAGGAAGCCCGTGCGGCAGCGCTGGACACCGAGCGCGAGGTGGGCTTTGTGGCGGCGGTCGAGGCATTCGTGCGCGATCGCGACACCGTCGATCATCGCACCCGCGTGGAGGCTTTCGAGGAATCGATGGGAAGGGTGTCCGCGGACAATCCCCATGACATGGAGGCCGCGTTTCTCCATGCGCTCATTACCTCGGCCAACTTCGATCCGGCGGACCGGACCTATTCCAATCAGATGCGCGCTGCCGAGATCCTCGAGCCCCTGTTTGCCTCCCACCCAGATCATCCGGGTGTCGCGCATTATCTGATCC
>SKQW01000131.1 GCA_007118805.1 Rhodobiaceae bacterium
CATGCCGAGCAGGACGGCTGGGTCGACCGCCCCGTTGCTTGTCCGCACCAGCTTGACGCCGGGGCGCAACTGGCCCTGCACCTTCCCCGAGACCCGCGCCACGACGTCGTCGGCGACGAGGTCGGCCTTGGTGAGCAGCACCATGTCGGCGCAATTGAGCTGATCCTCGAACAGCTCCTCCAGCGGGCTTTCATGGTCGAGCGCATCGTCGGCCTCGCGCTGACGCTGCACCGCCGCCTCATCGCTTGCGAAACGCCCGTCGGCCACCGCCGCCCCGTCGACCACGGTGATCACGCCGTCGACGGTGACGCGGGAGCGTATCTCGGGCCAGTTGAAGGCCCGGACCAGTGGCTGCGGCAGCGCCAGCCCCGAGGTCTCGATGACGATGTGATCGGGCGGCGCAACGCGGTCGAGCAGCAGCTTCATCGTCGGCACGAAGTCGTCGGCCACGGTGCAGCAGATGCAGCCATTGGCAAGCTCGACGATGTCGTCGGCCGAACAGGCCGAGCTGCCGCAGGCCCTGAGGACCTCGCCATCGCCCCCGACATCGCCGAACTCGTTGACGATAAGCGCGATGCGCCGGCCATTGGCATTCTCGATCAGGTGCCGGATCACCGTGGTCTTGCCGGCCCCGAGAAACCCGGTGACCACCGTCGCCGGGATCTTGCCCCGGGCTTGTGCGAGCGCGCTCATGTCGCAGCCTCCCGGGTCACCGGCTCACGCTGCAGCAGCCAGCCCATGGCAACCCCGAGCACCGCCCAGAACACCGCGGCGCTGGCCAGCGAGGCGGCGACGAACTGGGCCGCCAGCTCGGCCGGCACCGGGCTGTCGAGCGCCGGCTCCACCGGGGCGCCGACAATGTGCGGCAGCGCGATCAGGACAACACCGGCTGCCTTTGCGGCAATGCCGTGCCACAGCGCGATCGCCGCGATCCCCGCCGCCGTCGCGGCGGCCGTGGCGATCCACCAAACCTGACGCGGCGCGACCTCGCCGCCGCCCATGCCGGGCAGTTCGGGCGGCAGTCCGGCCGCCGGCGCCACAGCGAATACGAAGAAACCGACGGTGCCCCAGACGAGGCCGTTGCGCATGGTGATCTCGCGGCCCGAGAACATGACCGCCGCCATCAGGACCAGCGCGAAGCCGACGCCGGTTATTACATTGGCGAGGATGGTGAAGGTTGTGCGCTCGATGCCGTCTTCCGGCATCCAGCCATCATGCGTATGGCCGTGCCCCGACGCTCCGTCGTCCGCCTCATGGCCATTGTCGTGGCTGTGGCCATGGTCGGTCTCGGCCTCGTGCGAATGGCTATGGCCGTGCCCGTGATCCGCCTCTGCCTCATGGGCATGGCTATGCCCCTGATCATGGTCGTGCTCGGCCGGCGCAGCCTGCGCCGTCCCGTCTTCATAGGCCTCGGCATGCATGATGAGCGGCACGACCTGCCACATCTGCACCGCGCTCATGACAAATCCGGCCGCGATCCCCGCAAGGACCGCGGCGAACAAGGTCCGCCCGATCATTGGAATGCCCCCTCAGTGGCAGGGAAAGCCCAGCGCGTGCCGGGTGTCGTGGGCGGCGTTGTGCAGCGTGTTGCTGTGCGCGAAGCCGACGCCGAACAGAAAGAAGGCGCCGAAGATCAGGGCGAGGACGCCGGCGGCCATGCGCTGCTGGCTGGACAGGCTGACGGCTTGGGAACTTGTAGACGGGCTGTTGAGCATACCACCCTCCGTGTTCGCTCAGTTGAAGGCGCCCGGGCACCTCGGGCGTCCGGACGGTGGTGGCAGGTCTCCTGGCTTACGGGTCGCTGAACGGACGCGCCTTCCCGGTTTCCCAGTGGCTTGCTTGCGTCCGGCCTCGCCGTTCACAGTTGCGGGGGCAGCCGCGGACTTGGCCCCTGATGGGTACACCGCACCGCGTTCCCTCTTGAATCCCGCCGCTCGACCGAGTCGGCAGGAACCACCTGCCGCTAACGATGCATCCGGGAGCGCCGGCTGTCAACGAAGTCCGCGGCGAGGTGTCGCCGCCCCGTCGCTCCTTCAGCTCTTAAGCCGCCAGCCGGTCTTGAAGATCCACCACACCGCAGTCAGGCACAGCACGAGAAAGAGGGACGTCATGCCGAGGCTGACCGCGACGCTCACATCGGCGACGCCGTAGAAGCTCCAGCGAAAGCCGCTGACCAGGTAGAGGACGGGGTTGAACATGCTCACCGCGCGCCAGAACCCCGGCAGCATGTCAATCGAATAAAAGGTCCCACCCAGGAAGACGAGCGGCGTCACCACCAGCATGGGCACAATGTTGAGCCGTTCGAAATTGTCGGCCCACAGGCCGATCAGGAAGCCGAACAGGGAGAAGGTGATCGTCGTCAGCAAGAGAAAGAGCAGCATCCAGCCGGGATGGTCGATGCTGTAGGAAACGAAGAGATTGGCTGTCGCCAAAATGATGCCCGCGACGATCAACGCCTTGGTCGCCGCCGCGCCGACATAGGCAATGACGATCTCGAAGGCCGAGACCGGCGCCGACAGCACCTCGTAGATGGTCCCGGTAAAGCGCGGGAAATAGATGCCGACCGAGGCGTTCGAAATGCTCTGGGTCAAAAGCGACAGCATGATGAGACCGGGCACGATGAAGGCGCCGTAGTCGACCCCGTCGATCTCCTCCACCCGCCGGCCGATCGCCGCGCCGAAGACGATGAAGTAGAGCGAGGTGGTCAGGACCGGCGCAAGAATGGTCTGCATCTTGGTGCGCCAGGCGCGGGCCATCTCGAACTTGTAGATCGCGCGGATCGCCTCGAGGTTCATGATCCATCTCCCGGCCGGCGCACGAGGGAGACGAAGATCTCCTCGAGCGAGCTCTGTCTTGTCCTGAGATCGCGAAAGCGCAGGCCCGCCTCTCGCAGGCCCGACAGGAGCTGCGTGATCCCGGTCCGCTCGGCCTGCGTGTCGTAGCTATAGGTGAGCTCGGTGCCGTCCTCCGAGAGCGAAAGATCGAAGGTCTCGGTCAGCTCGCGGGGGATCTCCGTGATCGGCTTGTGAAGCTGGAGGGTGAGCTCCTTCCGGCCCATGCGGCGCATCAGCTCGACCTTGTCGTCAACCAGGACCAGCCGGCCGCCATTGATGACGCCCACCCGGTCGGCCATCTCCTCGGCCTCCTCGATGTAGTGGGTGGTCAGGATGATGGTCACGCCGCCCGCCCTGAGCTGACGCACCAGCGCCCACATCTCGCGCCGGAGCTCGACATCGACGCCGGCGGTCGGCTCGTCGAGGAACAGGATCTGCGGCTCGTGCGACAGCGCTTTGGCGATCATCACGCGCCGCTTCATGCCGCCCGACAGCTCGCGGATTCGGGTGTCGCGCTTGTCCCACAGGGACAGATCCCGCAGCACTTTCTCAAGATGGGCCGGATCCGACTTCTTGCCGAACAGCCCCCGGCTCAGGCTGACCGTGGCCCATACCGTTTCGAAGGCGTCGGTGGTCAGCTCCTGTGGCACCAGCCCAATGCGCGAGCGGGTCTCGCGATAATCCTTGACGATGTCATAGCCGTCCACGGTCACCGCCCCGTCAGTCGGCACCACGAGGCCGCAGATGATCGAGATCAGCGTTGTCTTGCCGGCGCCATTCGGCCCGAGAAGCGCGAAGATCTCGCCGCGCTGGATCTCGAGCGATACATCGGCGAGCGCGACGAGGCCGGACTCATAGGTCTTCGACAGGCTGGAAACGGAGATCGTGGGCGCCATGGCGATCGCGGGATTTGATGGTGTGGGACGCTCGACGGACGGCCGAGCGCACTTACCTATGCATTCGACAGCGCGATTACGATGGGCGCGTGACGCAACCCTGCCGGACAGTTGCCCGAAACGCGGATTCGTGCAAGCGTCCGCGCGCTCCAACTATTGCGGGTTCGCCACATGCAGGAACGCAGCAAGCGCAGCGGATTCAGCCACAGCCTGCTCGATCGGGCCGCCGAGCGGCGGTGCGATGCGGCGTGGCTCGCCGCGGCTTTGGACAATGGCCGCTATCTGCTCTTCGACGGGGATCGTCCACTGTTTCGTAGCGTCGGCAATCCGACGGCGGACCCCGTCTTTCCGGCCACCGACGCGCGCCGGCTGGACGCCGATACGGCGCGCGCGGTGTTTCTGGGCATGGAGAACGACACGCCAGTCTTTGCCGCCCCGATCCCGTCGACCGGCGAGGACGAAGAGCCGCCTGACAATCTCAAGGCGATCGATGTGCGCTCGATCGCCATTCAGGGGCTGGTCGGGCCGGAGCTGCTAGGCCCGATCGCCCAGGCCAAGAGCATGCTGGACTGGCACGCCCGTCACGGCTTTTGCGCCAATTGCGGGGCGCCGACCGAGATGTCGGACGCCGGCTACCGGCGCCACTGCGCGGCCTGCGGCGCCAGTCACTTCCCGCGCACCGATCCCGTGGTCATCATGCTGGCGATCAATGGCGAGGACTGCCTGCTTGCCCGCGCGCCGCGCTTCCAGCCCGGCATGTTCTCCGCGCTCGCCGGCTTCGTCGAGCCCGGCGAGACGATCGAAGAGGCGGTGCGCCGCGAGGTCCGCGAGGAGTCCGGGGTGGTGGTCGACCGGGTGGCCTATCACTCGAGCCAGCCCTGGCCGTTCCCCTCATCGCTGATGATCGCCTGCTATGGGCGCGCGACGACACAGGAACTCACCCTCGACCGAAGCGAGATCGAGGATGGGCGCTGGTTCTCGCGCACCGAGGTTGCCGAGATGCTCAATCACCGCCATCCCGACGGCGTCTTCCCGCCGCCTCAGATGGCCATCGCGCACCAATTGCTGACCAGTTTCGTCGCCGGCGAGACCATCTTCTAATTGGAGCCGGTCGGCGGGGGCGCCGCCGTCAGGCCTGGTCGGACGGTTCGGCGGCGACCTCATTGGCAAGCCGCAACACGTGATCGGCCGCCTCGTGCGGATTGACCACCGCCCGGCGGATCAGCTCGTCGAAGCGGTCGATGAGCACGCGAATGTGCTCGGTGGCGTTCATCACCAAATACATGTCCCCGACATAGATCGCCGCCCGCTTCGGCCCGAACACCGTGTAGGGCGCGGAGAACCAGCGCCGGCCATCGAACAAGAAGAGGCGGAAGGTGGGGTAGAGCTCGGCCAGGAGTTGCGCCATTTGCCGGAGCTGGTCGCGCCGGACCTCGGCCGGAAGTCCCGTCCAGATTCCCTCGCCGCGGGCGAAGGCGGTCAGGCGCTGCCACGGCATGCAGACCTCCATGTCGGTCTCTGGGCGACGCGTATAGGCAAGATACTCCCCGGCATCGGCGATCGTGGCGGCGACGCGGTCGGCGGTCTCCAGCCCCATCTCGAAGCGGATGACGGCCTCAGTGCGCAGCAGATCGGGGAGCGTGGCGGGCACGTAGCGGATCTTGTAGCCGGTGGCTTCGCGGCGCCACTGCGCCAGCCGCGAATCGTCCGGCCCGCGGGCGCCGTGCTCGATGGCCAGCACCGGCGCGATCTCGGTGGCCAGCTGCTCCGA
>SKQW01000373.1 GCA_007118805.1 Rhodobiaceae bacterium
ACATTGATCCCCCGCTCGTGTCTCAAACGCCGCTAAACGTCTGAAACCGAGTAGAATCAATGTCATGCACCATGTCCACCAAATTAAACCGGACAGTAGTGCGACGCAGCGCGGGCATGACGGAGGCCAGGGCATGCTGCGCCGGAGGTCGCTGAGGCTTGAGCTTGATTTGCCTGCCGATTCTGGATCCCCGCCTTAAGCGGGGGTGAGCGGGTGTGGCAGCCCGTTTCCCCGTCCGCTCATGCCCGCGAAGGCGGGCATCCAGCTAGAGCTGTGCCGCCGTGGCACCGCCGGCGATGATGGGCGTGGCGGTTGCCCCAGCGGTCATGGCCGGGCGCCGTCCCGGCCATCCACGAAACCTTGGCCAAGGCGCAGCCACCGAATGGCGTGGATGCCCGGAGGCAGACCCCGGCTCGCCAGGCGAATCTGGGGCTAGAACTCGATCCCCACCTGCGCCTTGACGCCGGAGCGGAACGGGTGCTTGACCATCGTCATGTCGGTGACGAGGTCTGCCGCCTCGATCAGCGCCTCCGGCGCATTGCGCCCGGTGATGATCACATGGGTATCGGCCGGCTTGGCCTGCACCGCCTCCACCACTTCCTCGACGGACAGATAGCCGTAGCGCAGGACGATATTGAGCTCGTCGAGCAGCACCATGCGGTAGTCGGGGTCGGCGATCATCTCCTTGGCCGCCTCCCAGGCCGCACGGGCAGCCGCGATGTCGCGCTGGCGGTCCTGGGTCTCCCAGGTGAAGCCTTCGCCCATCGCCTTCATGGTCACCTGCTCGGGAAAGCGCCTGAGAATGTCGCGCTCGCCCGTCTCCCACTTGCCCTTGACGAACTGCACGACACCGATCCGGAAGCCGTGGCCGAGGGCGCGGAATACCATGCCCATGGCCGCCGTGGTCTTGCCCTTGCCCTTGCCGGTATGGACGACGATCAGGCCCTTCTCGATAGTCTTGGTGGCGAGGATCTTCTCGCGCGCCTCCTTCTTGCGACGCATCTTCTCGGCGTGCCGCGCATCGAGCTCGGCTTCGTCCATCCGGTCGGTCTTCTTCTCGCTCACAGTGTTTCCTCCGTGACCTCTGCCGCAGCGGCGAGTCGGGCCAATTCGCCAGGCGCCGAATTCGAGCGCGGCTGCCACAGGCCCCGCTCGATCGCCTCGCCGAACCGGTCGGCAAGCTCCTTCAGGCCGGCGGGGTTGCTGTCGCCGATGAAGTCGCGCACCTCGTCATTGGCGATAAAGGCCTCATAGGCAAGCTCGAAATGATGGCTCTTCACCGCCCCGGTGGTGGCGGCGAAGGCGAACATGTAATCGACCGTCGCCACGATCTCGAAGGCGCCCTTGTAGCCGTGGCGCATCACGCCGGCGATCCATTTCGGGTTGACGACCCGGGAGCGCACCACCCGGCCGATCTCCTCCTCCAGGGTGCGCACCACGGGCCGCTCGGGGCGCGAATGGTCGTTGTGGTAGACGGTGGGCCGGGTGCCCGAAAGGTGTTCGACGGCGGCCGTCATGCCGCCCTCGAACTGGTAGTAGTCGTCGGAATCGAGCACGTCATGCTCACGATTGTCTTGATTGTGGACGACCGCCTCGACCCCGGCGATGCGGCGCCGAAACGCGTCGTGCTCGGCCGCGCCGCCAGCGCCTGCGCCGTAGGCATAGCCGCCCCAGCCGAGATAGCTCTCGGCAAGGTCGGCGCGGCTGTCCCACAGCTTCTCGTCGATCAGCGCCTGCAGGCCGGCCCCGTAGGCGCCGGGCCGCGACCCGAATACCCGATGACCGGCGCGCCGGCGCGCCAAGTCCGGCGCCATGCCGGTGGCTTCAAGGTCCCGCGCCTCGGCCTTCACGCGGGCGGCGATCGGATTGTCGGCCGCCTCCTCCTCAAGGTCGGCAATGGCGCGGACCGCCGAGTCGAAAAGGTCCATCTGGGCCGGGAAGGCGTCGCGGAAGAAGCCGGACACCCGCAGCGTGACGTCGACTCGCGGCCGGCCGAGCTTGGCGAGTGGCACGATCTCGAAGCCGGCTACCCGCCAGCTCGAGGTGTCCCACACCGGCCTTGCCCCGATCAGCGCCAAGCCTTGCGCGATGTCGTCGCCGCCGGTGCGCATGTTCGACGTGCCCCAGGCCGACAGGCCGAGCGCCTTCGGCCAATTGCCGTGATCCTCCAGATGGCGCTCGACCAGCCTGGCGGCCGAGGCTTCGCCGAGCGCCCAGGCCGCCGGTGTCGGCAGCGAGCGGCTGTCGATGGAATAAAAGTTGCGGCCGGTGGGCAGCACGTCGACCCGGCCCCGTGTCGGCGCGCCGGACGGTCCCGGCTCGACGAAGCGCCCGTCAAGGGCGTCCAGGACCGCGGCGATCTCTCGCTCCCTCGACGCTCGGAGGGCAGGGCGGATGCGGGTGTCGATGGTGTCTAGGACGGCGGCGGTTCGCTGATGGATTGCCGGGTCAAGCCCGGCAATGACGAAGTTCGTGGACGTGGCATCCTCATCGGACACACCAGTTTCGACCAGCCTTGCCGCGAGCGCTTCGAGCCGCTCCACCGTGTCGCCAGCGGTGCGCCACGCCTCAGGCAGTATATCCTCAAGCACCTCGGGCCGCGGGCCCTGCCAGGTCGCGGCCATGTCGCAATCGAGCGGGTCGAAGCCGGCAAGCCCGAGATCGGCCGCCAGCGCGCGGATCAGCGAGGCGTCGCCGCCCTCGCCCAGCCCCCGCGAGACGCGTGCTAGCGCCACCAGAAGATCGGTCTCGAGCCGGCCCGCCGGCGCGCTGCCCAGTACATGCAGCCCGTCGCGGATCTGCGCCTCCTTGAGGTCGCAGATATAGGCGTCGAGCTGTTGCAGCGCCCGATCCTCGTCCGCGCAATCGGCGATCCCGGCATCGACGTCGAGGCCGGTCGACCGCGTCAGCTCGAGGATCTCGCGCTTGAGCACCGCCACGCGCCGGGCATCGAGGCCGGCGGCGAGATAGTATTCATCGACCAGCGCCTCGAGATCCTTGAGCGGGCCGTAGCTTTCGGCCCGCGTCAGCGGCGGCGTCAGATGATCCACGATCACCGCCGAGGTGCGGCGCTTGGCCTGACTGCCCTCGCCGGGATCGTTGACGATGAAGGGATAGATGTTGGGCACCGGCCCCAGCGCCGCCTCGGGATAGCACGCCCCGCTCAGCGCCAGGGCCTTGCCGGGCAGCCATTCGAGATTGCCGTGCTTGCCATTATGGATAATCGCCTGGGCCCCGAACACCTCGCGAAGCCAGACATGAAATGCGAGATAGCCGTGCGGCGGCACCAGCGCGGGGTCGTGATAGGTCTCCTTGGGGTCGATGTTGTAGCCGCGCGCCGGCTGAATCGCCACCGCCACATTGCCGAAAGCGATGACCGCCAGGTGGAACGCGCCCTCGCGGATGAAAGGGTCATCCTCGGGCGGCCCCCAGCGTTCTGTGATCTCGTTCTGAACGCTGTCCGGCAGGGCGGCGAAGGCCGCACGGTAGGTCTCAAGCGGCAGGGTGGCATCGGACGCGGCGCCGTCGCCGCGATTGGTCGGCCCGTCCAACAGCTGCTTGATCAGCGCCGTGCCGTCCTCGGGATAGCCGGAAACGGCATGACCCGTCCCGCCCAGCGCCTCGAGGATCGCCACCGTCGAGGCCGGCGTGTCATAGCCGACCCCGTTGCCGATGCGTCCGTCGCGGTTGGGATAGTTGGCGAGCACGATGGCGAGCTTGCGTTCCGCCGCCGGCGTGCGGCCGAGCCGCGCCCAGTTGGCGGCAAGCCGCGCCACGAAGGCGATGCGGTCCGGCTCCGGCCGGTAGGTCACGATGTTGCATTGGGTCGCCGGGTGGCGCTCGGCCGAGGACTTGAAGGAGACGGCGCGGCTCAGGATGCGCCCGTCGAGTTCCGGCAGCACCACATTCATGGCCAGGTCGCGGGCCGACAGCCCTTGCGGATTGCTCAGCCAGGCCTCCCGGCTCGACCCGGCGAACACCACCTGAAGCACCGGACAGTCCGGCTCGGCAAGCGGATTGTCGCCGGCCCCGGCCACCGCGAAGCCGGTGGCATTGAGGATGACCGCCGGCGGCGCCGCCGCAAACAGCGCGCGCACGGTGGCCGCCGAGACCTCGTCCTTCAGGCTGGACACGAAGATCGGCAGCGGGTTGAGGCCCGCTTCGGCCAGCGCCGCGCGCAGCGCATCGACCGGCGCGGTGTTGCCCGCCTCAAGAAGCGCCCGGTAGAAGATGACGGGTGCAACCGGCGCGCCCTCGACCCACTGGGCGCGGATCGCTTCCAGCGACGGCGCGCTCCGGCCGGGCCAGTAGAGGCCGGCCTTGACCAGCGGCCGGGCCGCCGGCGGCGCCTCGTCCGCGGCGCCGATGATATGGCGGCAGAAGCGCAGGAAGTTCGCCGCGTTTTCCGGCCCGCCCTCGGTGAGATAGGCCAGCAGCGCCTCGCATGTCTCGAACGGCAACGTCGAGCGGGCCATGAGCTCCGGGTCGGGTCTGGCATCGCCCGGCAGAACGGCCAGCTTGATGGCGTTGTCGCGGCAGCATTGCGCCACCTGATCGAGCCCATAGGGCCAGTAGGCCGCCCCGCCGAGAAGCCGCAGCACGACGAGCCGCGCCTGGGCGAGCGTCTGCTCGACATAGACGTCGACCGACATGTTGTGGGCAAGCTGCATCAGATTGGCGAGCCGCAGGCTCAGGCCCGCCTCGAGCCCGTCCTGTGCGCCGGCCAGCGCGGCAAGCTCGGTATCGGCCGCCGACAGGACGATGATGTCGCCCGGCGTCTGGCCGAGATCGACCGCCTCGGACCCGTCATCGATCACCCCGGAGGTGACGGCCAGAAGATGCATCGGTGCAGCTACCTTCCCAGCGGCGCAAATCTGATCTGGCAGAGCCGGGAGCCGACTCTCCCCGGCCCGACCCGCTCGCCCCATGCCGGCGGGAACCCGGACCGAGGCTGATCCGGACGCTACGCCTGCGTCAGTGCCCGCTCGATCGCCGGGCGATCCAGTCCCGTCTCGCCGATCACCACCATCGATGTGCGGCGCGTCTCGCCCGGCCGCCAGGGACGGTCAAAATAGTGGGTCACCCGCGGGCCCACCGCCTGCACGACGAGCCGGGCATCCGCGCCGTCCACCGCCGCGAACCCCTTAAGCCGCAGGACGTCGTGCACGGTCACCGCCTCGATCACGCGGTCGACGAGCGCCTGACGGTCGGCGACCGCGCCGAACTCCACCACGAAGCTCTCGAAGTCGTCGTGATCGTGATCCTCGCCGCCTTCCATCTCGTGATGGGAGAGCCGCACCGCCATGTCGGCCTCGGCGGCGGCGCCCATGCCGAGCAGCACGGCGGGGTCGACCGCCCCGTTGCTTGCCCGCACCAGCTTGACGCCGGGGCGGAGCTGACCTTGCACCTCCCCGGAGACCCGCGCCACCACGTCGTCGGCGACGAGGTCGGCCTTGGT
>SKQW01000278.1 GCA_007118805.1 Rhodobiaceae bacterium
CGAGAATCCTCCCTAACGATTAAGAATTGGGCATGGTGCTGAGCATGAGGCACGCATCCTGCCGATTGCTAACAATTCATTGCGTCACTCCTGTTTTGCGACTTGACCCTCTCCCGAAATCAGCGTTGATGTCCGTCGCAGCGCGTCTTGCAACGACTGCATTGTGACGTCCTTGCTGAAATTCCTGACGTACGGCGCTTGTTCGATCGTGGTCCGCGCGATCGTTTCCAGGATCGCTTCGGGGTCACCGGAATACCCGAGCTCGAACAGGGTGCGAGGCAGGCCGATCCGCTGGTAGAAGCCGGAGATGTCCGCCAGCTCCGCCTCCGGCCGATCCTCCATGACCAGTTGCACGATCAGCCCGAACGCCACCTGCTCGCCGTGGAGAGCGCACGCAAGCTCGGGAACCGAAGACAGCCCCCGAGTGAGCGAATGCGGGATCGACAGTCCGCCGTTCTCGAACGCAAGTCCCGACAGCAGGATCGTGGCCTCGATCGTCCTTTCGAACGCCTCGTTGACGGACCTGCGCTCGACAGCCTGGAGCGCCCCTTCCGCCTCCTGGACGATCGTCTCGAAACACTGGTCGGCGAGTTGCCGGGCGATGTAGGGTGGGTTGTACCCGTAGAAGTTCATCCCGCCCTCGTTCCAGCACTGGGCCGCTTCGAACTTCTTGGTGACCGCATCTCCAACGCCAGCGACGAAAAACCTGGCAGGCGCTCGGACCAGCACCTCGGTGTCGACAAGGACGACGTCGGGATTGGTGGCCATCTTGCGAACCTCGCTCAGCGCGTGGTCCGCCGTATAGACGACGCAAATCCGGCTCGTGGGCGAGTCGTTGGACGCGATGGTTGGGATGATGATCAACGGGCGCTCGACTTCGATGCGCACGCCCTTGGCCGTGTCGATCGCCTTTCCACCCCCGATCCCGACGACGACGTCCGGATTGCGGGCCCGGCACGCCTCGCTGAGGCGCGAAATCTCTTCGGCAGTGCATTCACCGCCGAACTCAACCAGGTGAAAGTCATCGCCCAATCCCTCCAGCTGGGTCTTCAGCTTGTCACCAATGAGCTCGGCAACTACGGGGTCGATGACCGCGAAGGCCCGCTTTCCGAAACCCCTGACAACGTCGGCAAGACCCGTCAGGGCGCCGGGACCTTGAATATAGAGATTGGGTGAGCCGAACGCTCTCAGCATCAGTTCGTCCTGTGAAGCTTGCTCAGGCGATGATTGACCGGCTTCAGCGCCAGCGCCGTCTCACGATAAAGCCCGTAGAGCTCGTCATAGACCCCCGCATGCGCCGCGCTCGGTTCATGGCGCGCCTGGATATCGAGGGCGCTCTCGGCGGCTTCAACTTCGCTGTTGAACACACCGACGCCCACCCCCGCGATCAGCGCCGCCCCGTATGAGGCGTCGGTCACTCTCGGCATCGAGACGGTGAGGCCGAGTATGTCCGCGACGATCTGGCGCCAGGTCGCGCTCTTCGACCCACCGCCAATAATCGTTGCCTCGCTCAGCCCCAGTCCCTTCGCGCGGAGCTGCTCAAGCACGTCCCTTACGGAGAAGGCGATGCCTTCATACATGGCCCGCACGAAGTGCCGTCGATCGTGCTCGAAGGTCATGCCGACGAAATCGGCCCTAAGCAGCGGGTCCCAATGCGGCGTACGTTCGCCTTGCAGATAGGGGTGAAACAGCAATCCCCGTGCACCTGGCGGAACTTCGGACGCCATTTCGTCCATCTTCGCGAAGATTGCGTCCGGGTTGTCGTTTCCGGCGCTATAGAAACAGTTTCCCAACCAGCGATGCGCGGAGGCGCAGGAATTCGTGGCGCCCAGCGTGTACCAGAGGCCCGGCACACAAAACGGATAGTTGATCAGCGTAGGATCGATGCAGGGCGCCTTAGCAACCACGCTGACCGCCGCCGCCGTGGCAAGCTTGATGGTGCCGCGACCGGGTCGGGTGGCGCCGGTGCCGAACGCCTCGACCGACGTATCCGAACTTCCGCAAACGACTGGAGTGTCGTTGGCAAAGCCGGTGGCTTCCGCAGCTTGCCGTGACACCGCGCCGACGACGGTAGTGGGCGTCACCAACGGCGGCAGCAAAGCCGGGTCGAACCCGATCATGCCGCAGAGCCGTTCTGACCATTCGTTCGCCCTTCCGTCGAAGAGTAGCGTGCCAAGGGCTTCGGTATGGTCAGTCTCCCAGGTGCCAGTGAGCTGTGAGCGCAGCCAATCCTTCGCGACATATAGCCGTCTGGCTTCGCGCAGCACCTCCGGCTCGTGTCGTGCCAGCCACAACAGTTGCGGTTGGGTCCAAGTGGGGGCCGGGCGGTTCAGCCCTATGGCCAGGATCTCCTCACCGTGATTGGCTTCGAGTTCCCTCGCTTCTTCGCCGCTGCGGCCATCGCTCCAAAGGATAGCCGGACGCAGTATTTTTCCGTTCCGGTCCACCAACACGGGCGTATGCGCGCCGGCGCTGAACGCTATCCCGGCAATCTCGCGGTTGGTGACGCCAGCCTTAGCCATCGCTTCGGGCGCGGTTCGACAAAGCGCATCCCACCAGTCCTGTGGATCCTGCTCGCTCCAGCCTGGGTGCGGGGAATGGGTCTCAATATTGCGGGTAGCTGCGCCATGAACCGCGCCATCCGACGAAATAACCATCGTCTTCAAGCTGCCGGCTCCAATGTCGACGCCAACCAGGAAGTGCTTACCCATACCTCGTCCGTTTCATTGCGGAGAGACTGCGTTCCCCGCCGCGGTTGTAATTCAACCCCAATAGAAGTCGCGCCTGCCACCATCGATGCAGACGCATTCTCCGTTGATGAACGCCGCCTGCACCGAGCACAGAAACGCAACGACCGCCGCGACTTCGCTCGGCTCGCAGAGCCGCTTGAGCGGATTCTGTGCCTTCAATCGGGCGACCATGTCCGCATCGAATTGCGATATGAGCTCGGTGGCGACGTAACCCGGAGCTATGGCGTTCACCGTAATGCCGTGACCGCCGACTTCCTTTGCCAGGGTCCTCGTGAATCCGGCGATGCCCGCCTTCGCTGCGGAATAGTTCGCAACGCCAGGTCGTCCGCCGCCCGTGAAGTTCATGGAGGACGTGTTGACGATACGCCCGAAGCCCGCCCGCTTCATCTCGCCGATGACCGAGCGGGACCACAGGAACGTGCTCTTCATATGCACGCGAATCATTTCATCCCACGCATCGGTCGGCATGTCCTCGACGCAGTAGGAGGGTTTGACTCCGATGCCCGCATTGTTCACCAGGATATCGATCCGCCCCTCCGTCTCGCTGACTTCAGCGATCGCGGCGGTTACTGTGGCCTCCACGGTTGCATCGCCCGGGATGCCGCGCGCCTTGATGCCGTTCTTCACCAATTCCGCAGTTGCCTGCTGACACCTCGCTTCATCGATGTCGTTGATCACCACTGCTGCCCCCTCGGCGCCTAGCGTGCGGGCATGCTCCAGCCCGAGCCCCCTGCCCCCGCCGGTAATGATCGCAACCCGTCCGTCCAGTGCCAGGTTCATCGAAGCGCTCCCTGATTCAGGACAGGCCCAATTTGCCGGGACAGAGGACGTTCTTGGGATCGATGCCGCGCTTGATCCCGCGCAACAGCCGCATGCCGCTTTCTCCGAACTGATCCTCCATAAAGGGGGCGAGCCGCATGCCGACGCCGTGATGATCGTTCAGGACGCCGCCGGACTCCAGGGCGGCAAGTGAGGCGGCGCGAACGATCCGGTCATGCAGATCAACCGCGGTTTCAAGGTCATCAGGGCCTTTCGGGATCCCGAACCTTGGGTAGATCATCGAACCCCAGTCGAACCAATGCGACAGATGGGTCTTCAGGCTGAGATTCCATTTGGGATCAACGGACTCCCGAATGGCTTTGGTGACGTTGTGGTAGAGTTGTTCGATACGAGCAAAATCGGAAACCGCATCCATCGTGCACCAGATCTGAGGCAATTCCGGCGCATGAGGCGGATGGTAGAAAACATATCGGTTGTCCCACCAAGTCTGTCCCACGGACGAGCTCAGTTCGCGGCCGCCATGCGCCGCGCAGATCTCGCCGCAGAGCTGCGCCTCTATGTCGACGATCCGTTCATGGTCACCATCGATCATGATGATCATGGTCTCGCTTGAAAGACCCGCGGCCACGGCGCGCTCGAGGCTGTGTACCGTCGCGTCCATGTCGTAGAGACGCATTACGGAAGGTCGAAGCCCGCTGACCATGATCTGGCGGCCGGCCTCTATCCCTTGGCCAAGGGACTCGAACGCGAAGGTCCTGAAACTGCGCTTGATCGGCAATCTCCGGAGCTTCACCCGCACCGCGGTGATGATTCCGAGCGTGCCTTCGCTTCCGACGAAGAGTTGCGTCACCTCGGGGCCGGCCGCGTGCTTCGGCACGTCAGGAAGCTGGACGATACCACCATCGGGAAGCACCACCTCAAGCGACAGCACGTGATCCTGGATGTTCCCATACTTCGTGGATAGCACCCCGGAGCCACGCGCCGCGACAGAACCTCCGACGCTCGCCCATTCAGCGGAAGCGGGATAGTGGGTGAAACTCAGGCCCTTTTCATTCAGCCACTCTTCAAAGTCCTTGACGATCAGCCCGGGCTCCACTGTGCATGTCAGGGAGAGGAGATCGAGATCCCGCACCTTGTCCATGCCGCGGAGGTCGATCTGCAGGCCGCCACAGTTAGCGTTCGCGGCGCCCTGGACGCCGGAGGCACCGCCCAGCGGGGTCACGGGCACCCCCATCTCGCTGGCGATCCGCATGACTGCCGAAACCTGTTCAGTCGAGTGTGGTGAGACAACCACATCCGGTCGATTGAGAGGCTTTCCATGATGGGCGTAAATCAGCGTCAGCCAGCACTGGTCCCCTGGAAAGAGACGCCAGGCTTCTTCGCCAGTGACGATTAGATCAGGCGACAGAGCAGCGGCCAGGGCAGCCGACAGCCGATCTACGTCGCGGTCGGACAACACGCTGGAGGTGCCATTGAAGTAGTCAATCACTGCTGTCATCTCGAACCCTGCTTAATCAACGGCCACCGCGATGAACGCTTCCAGGGAGGCCTCCGACGGTTTGAACTTGCCCGGAGACATTGGCTGCCGAATGGAGGCTGCCCGCAGGAACGACCGCCTTCGCCATGGCCGCGATGAAAGCCCCACGGCTTCGCCAGCGCTAAACAATCGGTTCCTGGATCCTGCATGCTGGTCCCACCCTCCCTGATCGAGCCCGTCAGGCGAGGCCCTGAAGCTCTTTGAACAATCGTTTGTTCAAATGACGACAGACTGCGGGGTGAATGTCAATCCTCTTTGCGATGATGTGTAAGCGGTGGCGGAAGCACATTGGCTGCGCGGCTTGACCGTGAGCGGCGCGCCGCCCGAGCGCCAGCGGTCACAGGTTTGCAAACGAGTTTGCAGCTTTTGTTGCCAAGCGTTGGTTGCG
>SKQW01000329.1 GCA_007118805.1 Rhodobiaceae bacterium
CGCCCCGCCATCCGATAACACGGCGGGAGCCACGGCTTGGTCATTTGATGGCGGTGACCGGTTTGATACTATTGCAAGGCAAGAACGATAGAGCCCAGATGGGCTGAACGGAGGCCGTTTATGTCAGCAGCAGAGGATTTCGCGCCGGGATTCGAGCCGACGCCGAACGACCTGGAAGCGTTCTGGATACCCTTCACGCCCAACCGGTCCTTCAAGCGGCGGCCCCGCCTGATTACCGGCGCCAGGGGCATGTATTACGAGACCGCCGAAGGGCGCGCGGTGATCGACGGCACGGCCGGCCTGTGGTGCTGCAATGCCGGTCATGCGCGCGAGCCGATCGTGAATGCTATCCAGAAGGCCGCCGCGACGCTGGATTACTCTCCGTCCTTCCAGTTCAGCCATCCCGGCGCCTTCAGCCTGGCCAGCCGGCTCGCCGACATGGCGCCGGGCGACCTCGATCATGTGTTCTTTGCCAACTCGGGATCGGAAGCCGTCGATTCGGCGCTCAAGATCGCGCTCGCCTATCACCATATTCGGGGCAACGGGTCGCGCACGCGTCTGATCGGCCGCGAGCGCGGCTATCACGGCGTGGGCTTCGGCGGCATCTCCGTCGGCGGCATTGTCAACAACCGAAAATTCTTCGGCGGACTGCTCGGCGGCGTCGACCATCTGCCGCATACCTATAGCCGCGAGCATCAGGGCTTCACCAAGGGCGAGCCAGACTGGGGCGCCCATCTGGCCGACGACCTCGACCGCATCGTCGCGCTTCACGACGCATCCACCATCGCTGCCGTCATCGTGGAGCCGATGGCCGGCTCGACGGGCGTGCTGCCGCCCCCCAAGGGCTATCTGAAGCGCCTGCGGGAGATCTGCGACCGGCACGGCATCCTGCTCATCTTCGATGAGGTGATCACCGCCTTTGGGCGCCTGGGTTTTGCCACCGCCGCCGAGCGCTACGGGGTGGTGCCCGACATGATCACCTTCGCCAAGGGAGTCACCAGCGGCGCGGTGCCGATGGGCGGCGTCATCGTGCGCAAGCCGATCTACGACGCCTTCATGCAGGGCCCCGACCACATGATCGAGCTGTTCC
Source organism: Rhodobiaceae bacterium (assembly GCA_007118805.1). Taxonomy (GTDB): domain Bacteria; phylum Pseudomonadota; class Alphaproteobacteria; order Rhizobiales; family Tepidamorphaceae; genus SKQW01. Next base: position 1,091 of record SKQW01000329.1, read on the forward strand.
ACGGCTATACCTACTCGGCCCATCCGCTGGCGGTGGCGGCCGGTCTGGCCACGCTCGAGCTCTATCGCAACGAAGGCCTGTTCGAACGGGCCCGCGAGCTGGAGGCCTTGTGGGCGGAAGCCTCGATGGCGCTCAAGGAGCTGCCCAATGTGGCCGATATCCGCACCGTGGGGCTTGCGACGGCCATCGATCTTGAGCCGCGCCCCGATGCCCCCGGCCTGCGCGGCTACGAGGTGATGGAGCGCGGTTTCCACGATCACGCCGTGATGATCCGGGTGACAGGCGACACCCTGGCATTGTCGCCGCCGCTGATCGTGAGCGAAGAAGAAATTGCCGCCATTTTCGAAGGGGTGGGACGCGTGATACAAGAGGTGCCCTGATCCGAAAGGGGACACTGTGCGTAGGGTAATGTTCTGGTCTGTGGCGACGGTGGTCGCCGCGGGTGTCGCATTCGCAGTCACGGTACCAGGCGCGCTTGAGCGGCCTGACACGGCCGAGGAGGCACCCGCCGAAACGAGCGATGCGCCCGAGACTGACACGGTGAATGAAGGGGCGGACGCGGCGGAGGACGTTGCCGCGGCTGAGCTGCGCGAGCCCGATTCCTCCCCATTGCAGGAGGACAGCCCGGCATTCGCAGAGTCCGATCGCGTCGACGAGATACCCCGCGATGATGGCGACGCGGGGCTGCGTCTGGCGGAGGAGCTCCTGGAGGCCGATCCGGCAGATACGCCGCGCGCCGATCCGGATGGGGAGCCGGCGGAGACCGAGACTGTAGACCTTGCGCGCGACCTCGCGGATACCGGGTCGGACGCGGTGACGGCCGAAACGCCCCTCACCGGTGCGCAAGCCCCCGAACCCGAAGAGGATGCAGGTCAGCCAAGCGCCGGCGTAACGCTGGAGGCGGATCCTGAAGGCATCAATGCCGGAGACGGGCCGTTGGCGCTCGGCAGCGACACGATACTCGAGGCACCAAGCAGAGGCTTCCCGGCGCCACAGGCGCCTGTGGAAGCTTCACCAGGAACGCAAGGGGCCGACGGGGCAAGCGGGCCGCCCGCCGCGCCAGGTAGCGCCGCTACGCCGTCGAGTCCGAACCAACAGCAGGCACCGCCGGCCCAGCTCGACCAACTCGTCCTGGCGGATCTGCCCTTCGACCCCGGATGCGGGCTGATTCTCACTCCTCGGGGGGAGGACGCGGTGCTGTTTGCCTCGGGGGTGTCGCTCGATCCGATGCAGGCACCGGGTGCCATTTCTCTCGATGGTGAGGTCGTCAGATTGCAGCGCGCCGGGATCGACGGCGAGCCGATCGGTTATAGCCAGTTCGAGCGCCAGCTGTTTCAGGACGAGAGCGAAACCGTGATGGTGATGGTCGAGATCGCGCTCCAGGAAGAGGCCACCGGCGACCGGGCACGGGTCAGCCGGGGCGAGGCGACTGTGGTCATCGGACAGCGGCCGATCGCACAGGTTGAGGTCGGGGGGCGCGCCGGTTGCTGAAGCAATTGGCGAAACCGGCAGAGAATCACATAGTATCCGCTCATGTCGCTGACGTCGCCATCCGAAAAGGCAGACGAAGGGGCGGGTCTGCTTGCACGCCTGCCCAGCGCGTCGTCGTGGTTCGTCGCCTTCTGCATGGTGCTGATCGCCGCCTCGTTGGCCGCGGTGGTCTATCTTCGGTTCGATATGTCGCTGGCCGAAGCCGGCTGGATCGGCCTGGTCGCCCTGATGATCATGGTGCTCGCCGAGTTCTTCACCGCGCGCCAGCGCGAACGCTCGGCCGTCGAGGCCCAGCTTCGCGAGGTCGAGACGATCGCCCACCAGCTCGCCCGCGACGTCGGCCGTATCGAGCAGCAATTCGGCACACTCGAGGCTTCGCTGACGCAGCGGGTGGACCAGAGCGTGGCGGCGCGGCTCTCCCAGATCGATACCCGCTTCACCCGTGCCGATGCGGCGCTTGCCGAGCTCGACGAGGGGCTGGGCGATGTTGAGCTGCGCCTCGCCGAGCTTGAGCGTGTTGCAACGCGTGACCCGACGCCCGACGACGGGGTGCCGGGCGGCCGTTCCGAACCGGTGCCCGACCAGCGCGAAGCGCTGGAAACTGTCGAACAGGCGATTTCCGCCGACCGTATCGAGGTCTATCTCCAGCCCATCGTGCGGCTTCCCCAGCGCCGGGTCAGATTCTACGAGGCGTTGACGCGGCTGCGGGACGCGGACGGGAGGATGATCATGCCGGCGGGATTTCTGCCGGTCGCTGAGCCCGCCGGATTGATGCCGCGCATCGACAATGTCGCCCTATTCAGAAGCGTCCAGGTCGTCCGCCGCATGGTGCGTCGCTCGCCGGACCTTGCAATCTTCTGCAACCTCTCCGCCCGCTCGCTGGTCGATGCCGAGTTCTTTCCCCAGTTCGTCGACTTCATCGAGCAAAATAGCGAGCTTGCGAACGCGCTGGTCCTGGAGTTTCCGCAAGCGCTGTTCTCCAACATTGGGCCGATCGAGCAAGCCGGGCTCGATGCGCTGGCCGCGCTCGGCTTCCGGTTCTCCGTCGATCATGTCGAGACCCTCGACATAGACGGGTCGAGCCTGGCCGCCCGTCGCGTGCGGTTTATCAAGATCGACGCCCCGATGCTGCTCAATCCGCCGCCCAACGCCCCGATCCACGCCGCCGATCTCGCCCGCCTCCTGGCCCGCTCGGGGATCGAGCTTATCGCCACCCACGTGGAGACCGAGGCGCAGCTCGTCGACCTGCTCGATTTCGACATCGCGCTCGGTCAGGGCCAGCTCTTTTCGCCCCCGCGCGCCGTGCGTGCCGACATCCTCGGCGATGCGGGCGGTCCGGTGTCCTGGGCGCGCGCCTCCTGAAGCGTGGAGAAATCCCCAATGGGTCATGAACAGAATGCCGGCCCGCACGGGGTGGCGCTGCTTTCCGGCGTCAGTGGCCTGGCCGGCAGCTATGACGGGGTGCTCTGCGACGTGTGGGGCGTCCTCCATAATGGGGTCCGCGCCTTTCCGCAGGCCTGCGCGGCTCTTGAAGGGCTGCGCCAAGCGGGCGCCGCGGTGGTGCTGCTGACCAATGCGCCGCGACCCAACGGCGCGGTCCGCAGGCAGCTCGGGGCATTGGGCGTCCCGGACACCGCCTATGACCGGGTCGTCACCTCCGGCGATTTGGCCCAGGACATGCTGCGTCGCCATGCCGGCGAGGGCGTGTATCACCTTGGGCCCGAACGCGACCTGCCGGTCTTCGAGGGGCTCGAAACCACCTTCGTCGGCCCTGACGCGGCAGCGCTGATCGTCAATACGGGCCTGTTCGACGACACCACCGAGTCGCCCGACGATTACCGGGAACTGCTGTCGGGTCTGGCCGCCCGCAGCGTCGAGATGGTCTGTGCCAACCCGGACATCGTGGTCGAGCGCGGCGACAAGCTGGTGTGGTGCGCCGGATCGCTGGCCGAGCTCTACGCAGCGCTCGGCGGACCGGTGGTGTGGGCCGGCAAGCCGCATCGGCCGATCTATGAGCGCGCGCTGCGCGAGATCGAAGCGGTCACCGGCAGCCCGGTTTCTGCCGACCGCGTGCTGGCGATCGGAGACAGCCTGCGCACCGACCTGGCCGGTGCCGCAGCGATGGGGTTCGACGCCATTTTCGTGGCCGAGGGCATTCACGGCCATCAAACCGGCCGCGGCGAGAACGTCGATCCAAAGGTATTGGAGGACATGTTCGCCGAAGCGGGCGTGCGCCCGCGCGCCGTGATGGCGCAACTCGATTGGTGAGTGGGGCTTCCAGCATTCGGCCGGTTTCGGATTAAAGCTAACTTTACCCTATGCGCGCACGATCCTGGCGTCAGTTGCGTAAGGGTATGAGTAGATGTCAGTTCGCGTATCCGGCCGGGCGTCCAAGACGCCCGGCCATCCCGTCGCCGGTCTGCGCGACGAAATCCTCATCGGCGATTGCATCGCGCTGATGGAGCGGCTGCCGGCCGGCTCGGTCGACGCCGTCTTCGCCGATCCCCCCTATAACCTGCAGCTAGATGGCGCCCTGCACCGGCCCGACAATTCGCGCGTCGACGCGGTTGACGATGCGTGGGACAAGTTCGCCAGCTTCGAGGCCTACGATGCCTTTACCCGGGCGTGGCTGCTCGCCTGCCGGCGCGTGCTCAAGCGCGACGGCACGCTATGGGTGATCGGGTCCTATCACAACATCTTCCGGGTCGGCACGATCCTGCAGGATCTCGGCTTTTGGATCCTCAATGACATCGTGTGGCGCAAGACCAATCCGATGCCGAATTTCCGCGGCCGGCGCTTCACCAACGCGCATGAAACGCTGATCTGGGCGACGCGCGAGGAAGCCAGCCGGCATACCTTCAATTACGAGGCGATGAAGGCGCTCAACGACGATGTTCAGATGCGCTCGGACTGGCTGCTGCCGATCTGCACCGGGGTGGAGCGCCTCAAGGACGAAGCCGGGCGCAAGGTCCATCCCACCCAGAAGCCGGAAGCGCTGCTCGCCCGCGTCGTCCTGTCCTCGACCCAGCCCGGCCAAACCATCCTCGACCCCTTCTTCGGCTCCGGCACCACCGGTGCCGTCGCCCGCCGGCTCGGGCGCCACTTCATCGGCCTGGAACGCGAGGCGGCCTATGGAGAGGTGGCGCGGCGCCGCATCGCGGCGGTCGAACCGCTGCCAGACGACGCGCTGGCCATGACCGAGCCCAGCCGCAGCCAGGCGCGCATACCCTTTGGCACACTCGTCGAGCGGGGGCTCGTCAAGCCCGGCGACCGGCTGACCGACGCCAAGCGTCGCCACATGGCCACGGTGCGCATCGACGGCACGATCGATGTCGCCGGTCTGGCGGGCTCGATCCACAAGGTGGGCGCGCGGGTCCAGGGTCTTGAGGCCTGCAATGGCTGGACCTTCTGGCATGTCGAGCGCGAGGGTGAGCTGCAGCCGATCGATGCCCTCAGGCAGATCGTGCGCGGCGAGCTTTCCGCGGCGGTCTGAGCGGACCGGCCGCCGCCCCGCCATGCAGCGCCTCCAGCGCGTGCAGCGCGGCCTTGCGCATGGCGGTGGGGAGGCCGGCATCGGCCAGCTCGTCCCGCGCACACCACCAGCAGCCGGCCGGCGCCGGCCCGGCAAGTCCGGTGGCGGCATGGACGGTGAGCCGCAGCCGGAAATGGGTGAAGACGTGTTCGACCGTGCCGGGAAGTTGCCGCCAGGCGCCGTCCAGCGGCGCGAAGGCCACCGCCTCCGCCGGCGGGATGTCCGCGGAAAGCGGCGTCGCCCATAGCGCCGTCATGCCGCCCAGCAGCCCCCGCCCCGGCCGCCGTGTCAGCAGGATGGCCCCGTCGCTCCGCTCGGCCCAGAAGGCCGATGCCCGCCGCAGCGGGCGCTCCGCCTTGGCTGGCTTGATCGGCAGGGCTTCGGCGCGCCCCTCGGCCCGGGCGCGGCACGGCCCATGCCACGGGCACGCGGCGCAGGCCGGCCGCCGGGGCATGCAGATCGTGGCGCCGAGGTCCATCAATGCCTGCGCGAAATCGCCGGGCCGGCGGGCCGGAACGAGCGCTTCGGCATGGGCGCGGATGGCCGTCTTGGCGCCGGGCAGCGGGGTGTCGATGGCGAAGGCGCGCGCGATCACGCGTTCCACATTGCCGTCAAGCGCTGCCGCTGGCCGGCCGAAGGCGATCGCCGCAATGGCGGCGGCCGTATACGGGCCGATGCCGGGCAGCGCCTGGAGCGCGGCCTCGGTATCCGGGAACCGTCCGCCATGCCGCCCCGCCACCGCCTGCGCGCAGGCGTGCAGGTTGCGGGCGCGGGCGTAGTAGCCAAGTCCGGCCCAGGCGCTCAGCACCGCCTCGCGCGGCGCTGCGGCGAGCGCCTCGACGGTGGGCCAGCGAGCCAGAAAGGCAGCGAAATACGGGCCGACCGTGGCCACGGTGGTCTGCTGCAGCATGATCTCCGACAGCCAGACATGGTAGGGATCGGGCCGCCCACCCGGCGGGGCGCGCCACGGCAGCCGGCGGCCATGGCGATCATACCACGCCAGGAGAGTGGCGGCGGATGGTTGCGCTTGGGACGCCATGTGCGAAACTGGCCTTTAGCAATCGAAGAGCCGGCGGACCTTATAGCGTGAGGACGAAGCCCAGCCAGCCCCGAGACCGCGCCACCGGTCCGGTTAGGCTCGACCGGCTGGCCAAGGCCTGCCTCGGCCCTGCCGTGGTCCGCCAGGGGTTCGGCTCGGCCGAGATCCTGACGGCGTGGCCCGATATTATCGGCGCCGACCTTGCCATGCGCACCCGTCCGGAGCGCATCAAGTGGCCGCGCCAGGCCAAGGAGGGCGGCACCGCCCCGGCCACGCTTATTATCCGGGCCGAAGGCGGGGACGCCTTGGAGATACAGCACATGCAGCACGAGATCCTGGCCCGCCTCAACGGCTATCTGGGCTGGGGCGCGGTTGGCCGCCTCGTCGTTCGTCAGATGTCGGCACCCCGGGGCGCAAGCGGCCCGGTGCGCGTGGCCGGGCAGCCCAATGGCGCGCCGGAATGGCAAGAGCGGGCAAGCGCCGGCGCGGCGCTGGACGCGGCGAGGATCGAAGATCCGGGCCTGCGCGAGGCGCTGTCACGCCTCATGCGGGCGCGGGCCGACGAACAGGACAATTTGCCGTGAAAAATCGGCCCCTCCCTTGCCATATCGGCCGTGACACGCAATCTGGGGGCGGATGGTTCACGTGCCCAGCTGCGGCGGGCGCACCAGATTAAATTCGAGGGGAATGCCAGCCATGCTGACCACACGCAGGAATCTATTTCTGGGCGGCGGCGCGATTGCCGGGGTTGCGGTGATCGGCGGCGTCGTTCTGCTAACCCGTGAATCGGGCACCACGGCGGTTGCCGGCGCGGCCGGCGACGATCTCATGGCGCCGGGGCCACTGGGCGAAATGACGGTGGGCGATCCCGATGCCCCGGTCGTGATGATCGAGTATGCGTCGATGACCTGTCCGCATTGCGCCCGCTTTCACCAGGAGACTTATCCTGAGATCCGGAGCGAGTACATCGAGTCCGGGCAGGTCTATCATATCTTCCGCGAGTTCCCGCTCGATCCCCTGGCCACCGCGGCGTTCATGCTGGCCCGCTGTCTCGACGAGGACCGCTATTTCCCCTTCATCGAGGCCCTGTTTGCCCGCCAGCGCAGCTGGGCGGGTTCCGACAATCCCGAGGAAGCGCTGTTCCAGATGGCCCGCCAGGCCGGCTTCACCCGGGATGGCTTCAATGAATGCTTGACGAATCAGGAGATTCTCGACGGTGTGAACTGGGTGAGGGAACGCGCGGCCGAACAGTTCGATGTTCAGTCGACGCCGACCTTCTTCATCAACGGCGAGATGGTTCGTGGCGCGGTTCCGTTCAGCGAGTTCCGGGAGCACGTTGAAGGTCATCTGGAAGGCTGATCGGTCGGCATTTGCCTTGGAACCCGGCAGGGAGCCGGGTCCATGAGGCTGTCCAAGCTGCGCCTTGTCGGCTTCAAATCCTTCGTCGATTCGTCCGAGGTTCTGATCGAGCCCGGCCTGACGGCGATCGTCGGTCCCAATGGCTGCGGCAAGTCGAACCTAGTCGAGGCCCTGCGCTGGGTGATGGGCGAAAGCTCGTATAAGAGCCTGCGCGCCTCGGGCATGGACGACGTCATCTTCTCGGGAAGCGTGAACCGTCCTGGCCGCAACTCCGCCGAAGTCACGCTGTTCATCGACAATTCGCGGCGCATGGCGCCGGCCCAGTTCAACAATGCCGACGCGCTCGAAGTGACCCGGCGGATTGAGCGCGAGGCCGGCTCGGTCTATCGCATCAACGGCCGCGACGTGCGTGCGCGCGACGTGCAGCTCCTGTTCGCCGATGCCTCAACCGGCGCACATTCCCCGGCACTCGTCCGGCAGGGCCAGATCGGCGAGATCATCTCCGCCAAGCCGCGTGACCGCCGGCGCATTCTGGAGGAAGCCGCCGGCATCTCCGGCCTGCACGGCCGGCGCCACGAGGCGGAGCTGCGCCTGCGGGCGGCCGAGCAGAACATCGCCCGCATCGACGACGTGATCGCCCAGCTCGCCGGGCAGCTCGACAGCCTCAAGCGTCAGGCTCGCCAGGCGGCGCGCTACCGGACCCTTTCAGCCGAGATCCGTAAGACCGAGGCGATTCTGTGGCACCTGCGCCGCCTCGCCGCAGTTGAGGCAGTCTCCGAACAGGAGACCGTGGTCGCCCAGGCGGTCGCCGAGGTGGAAACGCTGTCTCGCGAGGCTGCCGCGGCATCGACCGCGCGCACCGATGCGGCGGCAGGGCTTCCGGCCCTGCGTGAGGCGGAAGCCGAGTGTGCCGCCCGGCTGCGGCACCTCACCGTGACCCGCGACGGGCTCGACAAGGAGAAGGAACAGGCGCTGGCACGGGCGCGCGAGCTTGCCGAGCGCTACGAGCAGATTGCCGACGATCTCACCCGCGAGCGTGACGGCCTGTCGGAGACGGCCGCGATGATCGCGCGGCTCGATGGCGAGGCCGCCGAGCTCAGGACCGCCGACTCTGGCGCAGCGGCGAAGCGCGAGACGCTCGACCAGCGCCTCGCGGCAGCCACCGCCGAGCTTGAGGCGGCCGAGGCGGCCCTCGCCGAGGCGAATTCGGTGATGGCCGAACGGGCAGCGCGTCAGCGCAGCCTGGAAAAGGCCCAGTCCGAGGCGCGGGCGCGGCTGACGCGCCTGAGCGAGCAGCTCACAGGAATTGAGGCCGAGACGACGGCGCTGGTCGACGGCGACGCCGCGCCTCCGATCGAGGCATTGCAGCATGACGTGGCCGAGGCGCGGTCCGCCGCCGAGACGGCCGAGACGGAGTCGAGCGAGGCCGATGCCGCACTCGCCGAAGCCCGTTCGCAGCAGGAGACGGCCCGCGAGCCGGTGGTTGCCGCCGAGCGCGACATCAAGGCGCTTCAGGCCGAGCAGGTCACGCTGGCCAAGGTCCTGGCGGTGGACGAGGACGCATCATGGCCGCCGCTCCTCGATCAGGTCGGCGTGTCACCGGGCTATGAGGCCGCCCTTGGCGCCGCCTTCGGCGACGAGCTCGACCGGCCCAGCGACGCCGACGCGCCGGCGCATTGGCGCTTGATTGCCGCGGCGCCGGACGATCCGCCGCTCCCAGAGGGCGCACGGCCGCTGGCCGAGGTGGTGCGCGCGCCCGACGTGCTTGCCCGGCGACTGGCCCAGACCGGTCTGGTTCCGGCGGCGGATGGCGCACGGCTTCAACCCATGCTGCGGCCCGGCCAGCGGCTCGTCAGCCAGGCCGGCGACCTTTGGCGATGGGACGGCTTTACCGCCGCGGCGGACGCGCCCACGGCCGCCGCCCGGCGACTGGCCCAGCGCAACCGGCTTGACGAGGTGGGCCGGGAAATCGCGGCTGCCACAGACAAGCTGGCCGATTATCGCCGGCAGGCGGCGGATGCCGAAGCCGCTGTGAAGACGGCGGCCGAGCGGGCCGAGGCGGCGCGCCAGGGCGTGCGCGCCGCGCGTGCCGCTGCTTCGGCGGCGGCAGACAGGCTGGCGGAGGCCGAACGCAAGGCGGCCCAACAGGCCAGTAGGCTGAGTGCGCTTGCCGAGGCGAAGGCCCAGATCGAGGCCAGTCTCGCGGAAGCGCACCGCGCCTATTCGGAGGCCGAATCCGGCCTCGCCGAACTTGGCTCGGATCCCGCGATCGCCTCACGCATCGAGGATCTCAAATCCCGTGTCGCTGAGCACCGCAGCCAGGTGGCCGATGCTCGCGCTGAACACGACGCCCATGAGCGCGAGGCAGCGCGCCGCGCCGACCGCCTCAAGCGGATCGCCGAGGAACGTCAGGGCTGGTCCAAACGCGACGGCGATGCGCGCGCCCAGATCGAGAAGCTCGAGGGCCGGGCGTCAGAGATCTCCAGCGAGGCGGAGACGCTCGCCGACATACCCGCAGCGCTCGATGAACGGCGGGCGCGGATCGCCGACGAGATCGAGGCGGCCGAAGCGGCGCGGCGCAGCGCGGCCGATGCGCTCGCCGCCGGCGAAACCCGCCAGGCAGAGGCGGAGAAGGCCGGCAAGGCGGCCGACGAGGCGCTGTCCAGGGCACGCGAGCGACGGGCGCGGGAAGACGCCACCTTCGACGGGTTGCGTCAGCGACTCGCCGACCTTGAGGAGACCATTCAAGACGCGCTTGACCGGCCCGGCTCCGAAGCCCTGGCCGCCGCCGGCCTGAGCGCCGATGCGGCGTTACCGCCGGCCGAGCGGCTCGAAGCCGACCTCGACCGCTTCAAACGCGAACGAGAGCGCTTGGGCAGCGTCAATCTGCGCGCCGAGGAAGAGATGCGCGAGGTGCGCGAGCGCCACGACGAACTCGCCACGGAGCGCGCCGATCTGGAGGGCGCCATCGGTCGGCTGCGCAGCGCGATCCAGAGCCTCAACCGGGAGGGGCGCGAGCGCCTGCTTGGCGCCTTCGAAACCGTGAACCGCCATTTCGAAGAGCTGTTCGTCAGGCTGTTCGGCGGCGGCGCGGCGGAGCTGAAGCTGACCGAATCCGACGATCCCCTCGAAGCCGGCCTGGAGATCTACGCCCGGCCGCCCGGCAAGCGGCTCCAGGTACTCACGCTTCTGTCGGGCGGCGAGCAGACGCTGACGGCGATCGCGTTGATCTTCGCGGTGTTCCTGACCAATCCCTCGCCGATCTGCGTGCTCGACGAGGTCGACGCCCCGCTCGATGACGCGAATGTGGAGCGCTTCTGCGACCTTCTCGAAGAGATGGCGCGGACCACCGATACCCGCTTCATGCTGATCACCCACAACCCGATCACCATGAGCCGGGTCGACCGTCTGTTCGGCGTGACCATGGCCGAGCGCGGGGTCAGCCAACTCGTCTCTGTCGACATTCAGGAGGCGGTGACCATGAGCGAGACCTCGCCTGTCCAGGCCAGCGCTTAGACTGCTTCAGTCGAGTTCGAGGGCGAGCCGAGCCACCGGGGCGAAGCTGCGCCGGTGCGCGGGGCACGGGCCGAGCTGCGCCAGGGCGGCAAGGTGCTGCGGCGTGGAGTATCCCTTGTGGGTCTCGAAGCCGTAGCCGGAATGGCTCAGGGCGAGCCGCGCCATCACGCGGTCCCGGCTGACCTTGGCGACGATCGACGCCGCCGCGATCGACAGGCAGACAGCGTCGCCCCCGACCACCGGCCGGACCGGGCAGCAGAGCTCGGGGCAATCATTGCCGTCGACCAGTGCAAGACAAGGCGTCTGTGACAGCCCAGATACGGCGCGCCGCATCGCAGCGAGCGTGGCCTGACGGATGTTAATGCGGTCGATCTCGCGCGCCGACGAGATCGCGATCGAGATGCGTGCCCCGGCGATCAGCGCCTCGAACAGCTCGGCCCGGCGCTGTGGGGCGAGGGCCTTGGAATCGGCCAGCCCGTCGGGGATCGCGGTGCTGTCGAGGATGACGGCCGCGGCAACGACCGGGCCGGCTAGCGGGCCGCGGCCGGCCTCATCGACGCCCGCGACGAACCGCGCGCCGTGCGCAAGCGCATCCGCCTCCTGATCATAGCTGGGCACCGGCGCCGCCATGGGAGCAGCGTTCACCGAGTCGCGGCCGAAAGGCAAGTGCCGATATGGCGTTCCTCTCCCTCGCCGGGCCTCACAACTCGATCTGTCGGGCCTCCTCGGCCAGCATGATCGGGATGCCGTCGCGAATCGGATAGGCCAGCCGCGCGGCGCGGCTTATCAGCTCCTGGCGCTCGCGGTCATATTCGAGGACCGTCTTCGTCACCGGGCAGACGAGGATCTCCAGGAGCCTGGGGTCGATGTCCCGCCCAGAACCGGATTTCTCCACCATTCTGCCCTCCCGTGATCGGCCTATTGCAGTGAGTGCCCGTATTCATCGCCGGCGTCCCTGGCGAGCGCCATCTCGGTCACCGCGATAAGGACCTCGGCCCGCGTATTGAGGTCGTCGGCCTCCAGGAGGGCCTGCTTCTCGCGCGGCCCGTAGGGGCTCATCATCGCGAGCGCATTGACCAGCGTCTCGTTGGAGGCGCGCTCCACGCTCTCCCAATCGGCGTCGAGATCGTGGGCATCGAGATAATCGCGGAAGGTCTGAATCAGGCGTTGGCGATCGACCGTCTCCTCGCCGAGATTGGGCTTGAAATCGCGCGCGAAGGTATGGCCATCGATCCGGCACTGGCGATAGCTGGTGCTTACCGTCAGCTCCTCGACGACGCGAAACCGCGAAATCCCTTGCAGGGTGATCAGGTAGCGACCGTCGTCGGCCTCCTGAAACGCGGTGATCCGGCCCAGGCAGCCGATGGCCGACAGCAGGGGGGACTCGGACTCGTCCGGGCCGTCCGGACCGATCCGCGGCTGGATCAGGCCGATCATGCGGTCGCCGGCCAGCGCGTCGTCGACCATCTCAAGATAGCGCGGCTCGAAGATGTTGAGCGGCAGCTCGCGGCGCGGCAGCAGCAACGCGCCGGTCAGGGGGAAGACCGGAACGGTGGACGGCAAATGCTCGGGAGCCCGCAGGACGCGTCGTTTCGCCATGCGACCTCAGGAGAACAGCAGCGATGACAGGCGCCGCCGGGCGTCGACGGTCACCGGATCGGTGGGCCCCCAGGCGTCGAACAGCTGGACGAGCTGCTTGCGTGCCGCCTCGTCCTGCCATTGCCGGTTACGCCGCACGATCTCGAGGAGATGGTCGGCCGCCTCCTCGCGCATGCCGCGGGCGTTGAGCGCCACCGCCAGATCGTAGCGCCCCTGATGGTCGGCCGGATCGGCCTCGATGCGTGCCTTCAGCTCGCCGACATCGCCGAGATCGGCGGCCTGCTCGGCGAGGTCGAGCGCCGCCGTGGCACTGGCAATTCCGGGATCGGTCTCCTTGCCCGGCGGCACCAGCGCCAGTGTCTGGCGGGCGCGCTCGAGCTCGCCGGTTTGGATGAGGCACTGCGCCAGGCCGGCAATCGCGCCCAGATTGCCGCTGTCCTGCTGCAAGACCTGCGCGAAAGTCGAGGCAGCGCCGGCCACGTCGCCGCCGGCCAGCGCCTCCTCGGCGGCGGCCAGCGCCTGGTCGGCCGGAGACGGCCCCGGATCGCCGACCAGCCGGGCGATGAAGTCCTTCACCTGGCTTTCCGGCAACGCCCCCATGAAGCCGTCGGCGGGGCGGCCATCGACGAAGGCGAAGACCGCGGGAATCGACTGGATTCCAAGCTGCTGGGCAACGGCAGGATGCTCGTCAATGTTCATCTTAACGAGCTTGACCTTGCCGTTCAGGCTGCGCACCACCTTCTCCAGCGTCGGGGTGAGCTGCTTGCAGGGGCCGCACCACGGGGCCCAGAAGTCAACCAGGACGGGTTGCTGCTTGGAGGCCTCGACGACGTCGGCCATGAAGGACTGCGTGGTCGTCTCCTTGATGAGGCCGTCGGCCGCGCCCTGAGCCGGTCCTTGTAGGTTCAGATCCATTTCGGTGTCCCTGTCTGGTTCGAATGTGCCGCGCGCGCCGCCCGTGCGCCGCTGGCGCCCTTTGCATCTGTCGACGTCTAAAATGGGACCTATGCCGCCAGGTTGCAAATCGCTCGGTCTAGCCCTCGCCGCTCACCCTGAGGACCGCCGGCTCGTGATTGCAGGCGCGCAGGAAGGCGAGAAGATCGTCGCGGGCGATCGAGGTCGTCGCCGTGTTGGTCAGTGGATGGAAGTTGAGGGTGTCATGGCTCAGCAGCGGCTCGTCGATCACCACTTTCACCCGGCCCTCGGTATCGTTGATGACGGCGAACGGCGTCACCGAGCCCGGCTCGATGCCAAGCGTGGCGACGAGCAGCTCTGGCTTGCCGAAGGATAGCCGGGCCGAGCCGATGCGCCCATGCAACCCCTTCATGTCGACGTCGGCGTCCTCCTCGGCGACCACCAGCCAGAGCTGGTCCTTCTTGTCCTTGAGGAACAGGTTCTTGGTGTGGCCGCCGGCGATCTCGCCGCGCAGGCGGCGCGAGTCCGCCACCGTGAAGAGCGGCGGATGCTCGACGGTCGTGGTCGCGATACCGAGTTCGTCGAGCCGGGCAAGGAGGTCATCGCGGGACAACGGCATGGGTGGCTCGCAGGTTGGGGTGACGGCGCCCCGCCTTCTAGCCGGATCGCTGCCGGCCCTCAACACCTGCCTCTTCAGCGCATCGGGTCACTCGGATGAATGGGGCGACGCCGTTCAGGGCGCCGGCACCGTCTGCTCGAAGGCGAAGCCGTTCGAGACCCCGGTGACGGTCAGTTCAAGGCCGTCATCGGTGTCGGGCGGAACGATGTCGGCCAGCGGCGCCTTGAATACGGTCGCGCCCGCGTCGGTTTCGCTCACCAGTTCGGGCACCGCGTAAAGCCAGCTCTGCGGTCCCTCGACGATGAGACGGCCGTCCGCGCCCGGCTTGAACCCCACCGACAGCTTGAGCACCAAGTTTTCCCCGTTGTCGGACCGGGCGACACTGATCACCCCGCGCTCGTCGAACCCTTCGAGCGAGACAGGCACGAGATCGCGATAGAAATCGATGACGACGCGTTCCTTGCCGTCATTGATTTCCCGCGTGTCGGCATCCCGGAGCGGGACGCAGATATCGGCGCAGACCGCAAAATCGAGATCGAGGTCAAGCGTGACCGGCATATCCGGATCGTTCGGCGTGACGACCAGCGGCAGAACCACTTCGCGGTCATAGCCGAAGACCAGGCCGTATCGGTCGCGACTGATCGAGGGCGCCGGCCACAGAACCTCGACCTCGGCGACATTCGTCGAGCCGGAGAAATCGAAGCTCGGCGCCAGGCCGGAATCGCCGGGATGGCGCCAATAGGTCTTCCAGCCATCCTCCAGCCTGATCTCGACACCGGCCAGATGCTGCCCGTTGCCGTCGCGCCCGCCGTCGAGCAGGCGCATCTCGATCTCCGGCAGGCGGGGCGGTTCGGCGCCCGCACCGACCGGCATGCCGACAAGGCCGGCGGCGGCGACAGCAATGATGGTAAAGCGATACAAGCCGTGCTCCGCTCGAGTAGGAATATCCCCGATGGCCGGTCAATATGGCGTAGTTGCGGCTGTCGCACCATCAACCTGAATCACGGCTTCGTGACTCCTAGCACTACAGTTGCGCTTTTGATTTGAGATGGGCTTTTCGTGCTGCTGCCTGATGCGCTCGTCGCCATAACGACCATGCGATGATGTGGGCGGGTCGAATACGTCGTCGGGCAAGACGCGTGGCGATGCGTCGGATTTCCTGGATCGACCAGCGTATCAGCGGCGGGTTCTGGACGTCGCCCGGTGCATCATCTTTTTTGGGGGGTCCGAAGGATCGGCCATGGCGTGGTGGCGGATGGTGGCCAACATGGCAAAGGCGAGCATGACCAGCGAGACGTGACGATGCCAGCCGTGCCAGGAACGGGTCTCGTTGTGGTCGAGACCGAGTTCGTTCTTGGCGGTTTCGAAGCTGTCCTCGATCGCCCAGCGATGGCCTTCCACCCTGACCAGCGTTTCGATTGGCGTGCCAGCCGGCGCCCATGTTGAGAAGTAGGCGAGATCCCCGTCGGTGATCTTGCGACGGATCAACAGGCCGCGCGTCCAGACACCGGTGAGGGCATCGTCATAGTCTCCGGCATCGAGATCGGCCAGTTCGAGATAGACCCAGTCGTGAAGTCGCTCACCCTTGGTTCCATCACCAGCAGACAGACGTCGCCAGGCGGCTCCCCGCACGCTCTCGGCAATCTGCCTCGCGGTTCCGGCAATGGCTTGCGGCTTGGCCCATGAGCGGAAGGGATGATTGGCATTCACCCCGAGCACATAGCCCTTTCCCGCACGTCGCAAGGCCATTTCGATGTCGCCAACGCCATAGACGCTGTCGGCCGCCACCCAGGAAAACGGCACGTCCGCTCCGATGGCCCGTTTGATCATGGAAAGCGCGATGGCTGGCTTGGTTGCAAAGCCGACACTCTCGGGCACATGGGTCCTGGCAAGTCGCCCCCGGTCCTCCGTCCAGGCCTTGGGCAGATAGAGAGCGCGGTCGATGAATGCATGGCCGTGCCGCGAGACGTAGGATGCAAACACCCCGATCTGGCAATTGGTGATCTTTTCCGCCGACCCCGTATACTGACGCGCCACCCCGCACGACGCCTTGCCCTGCTTCAGGAACCCGGTCTCGTCGATCACCAGCACAGCGTCCGGATCGGCCAGCGTCTCCAAGGCATAGTCGCGGACAATGTCGCGCAGTGCATCGGCATCCCAGCGGCCGCGGCCCAGAATGGCCTGTTGCCGCCAAGGACCAGGATCGCCGGCCGCCTCGGCGCGCATCCAGCCCGTCTTGCGCCGCTCCTCGCCGAGCAAACCGTCAAGAAACCGCTCCGCCGATGCCGCAAGTTCCCGGCGAAACAGCGGTCGCATCCGCGCCTTCACATCCCGCAACGAAGACGCCCAAAGCTCAAGCGTCGCCTCGATCGATGCTCCAACCATTCCATGACCTCCGAATCATGGAAACCCATGGATTCAGAGATCACCAAAAAGCGCAACTGTAGTGCTAG
>SKQW01000270.1 GCA_007118805.1 Rhodobiaceae bacterium
GGCTCGATGACGGGCCGCTTGTTCTCCACAATGAGAACCCGGTCGAGGCCGCGCACGAAATCGCCGATCGCCTCCGGCTCGAGCGGCCACGGCATGGCGACCTTGAACACGGCCAAGCCAATGTCGCGGGCCGCCGCCTCGCTGATCCCCATCAGGTCCAGCGTCTGGCGCAGATCCCGGTATGCCTTGCCCGAGGCGACGATGCCGAGACGCGGACGCTCGGCGCCGAATTCGCGGCGATCGAGCCTGTTGGCCCGGACATAGGCCTGCGCGGCGGGCAGGCGCAATTCGCGCATCAGCACCTCGGTCTGCGCGCGGGTATCGAGACGTGTCGGCTGGTTCAACTCGGCGACCGTGCGTGGATCGGCAACGTCGATCGGCCGGTGCGTGGCCAGACGATCGGGATCGACGCACACGATGCCGGAGGAATCCATCGTGTCGGCGAGGGCAATAAGTCCGACCCAGACACCGGCAAAACGCGAAAGCGCAATGCCATGCATGCCGTAGTCCAGAACATCCTGCAGATCGGACGGGCTGAGGACTGGCATCTCGGCGTGCATGAACGCGAATTCGCTCTGGGCAGGGAGGCTGGAGGATTTCGCGAGGTGATCGTCGCCGGCCAGCGCGAGCACGCCGCCTGCCCCCGCGGTCCCGCTGGCATTGGCGTGCCGGAACACATCGAGCGTGCGGTCGACCCCGGGCGCCTTGCCGTACCAGATGCCGGCCACGCCGTCATAGTCCGACGGCCCGTGCAATCCGATCTTCTGGGTGCCCCACACGGCCGTCGCGGCCAGCTCCTCATTGACGCCGGGCTGGAACACAACACCGTGCTCATCGAGGAAGCGCTTTGCCTTGACAAGCTGCTGATCGTAACCGGCCAGCGGCGAGCCGCGATAGCCCGAAACATATGCCGCCGTCGTCAGCCCCGCCGCACGATCGCGGCGGACAATGTCAAGCGGAAGCCTGACCAGCGCCTGGATACCGCTCAGGTAAACATTGCCCCGCAATAGGACGTACTTGTCGTTAAGGGTCGTTTCGCGGGTGATCGCATTCATGCCAAACCTCGCTTGCCACGACCGGCATGTTCTAGCCGAGCCACTTTCCCGAACATCATTCTGCCTAAGTTTTCCGGAATGTCTGTGCTAATGATACGCCTCTCCCAAGCATGACGGCATAGGCTTTCCGCTCAACCCATGACATCGCGAAAGGTTTCACTCGATCTAGGCGACGTGCGGATCCTCAAGGAGCTGCAACACGATTCCTCGCGCCCGATCGCCGAGATCGCCAAGAGGGTCGGCATGTCGCAGACGCCGTGCTGGCGGCGGATCAGGCGCCTGAAGGATATGGGGGTGATCCGCGCCCAGGTGTCGCTGCTCGATCGCGAGGCGCTGGGTCTCGACTTCGTGGCCTACGCCTTCGTCAAGCTGGCCCTGCCGAGCCGCGAGAACATGGAGCGCTTCGACCGCCGCATTCACGGTTGGAAGGAGGTCGTGTTCTGCGAACGGGTCACCGGGGCGGTGGACTACCTGATCAAGGTGGTGGTCGACGACATCCGGGCCTATGACGACTTTCTGCGCTACAAGCTGCTCGACAACGACCTCGTCTCCGATGTCCAGTCGCGCATCGTCGTTGCGACGGTCAAGGAATCGACCGAGCTTCCGCTCTACGAGGACTGAAGCGTCTCGACTGCAGACAGCGTCTGCGAGGAGTCAAAATCGCGTCGCGGCGAAGGGCGTCGGATCGGCGATCGGCGTGCCGCCATTCATCATTTCTGCGAGCAGGCGCGCCGAGACCGGACCCAGAGTGAAGCCGAGATGAGCATGGCCGAAATTCAACCACAACCCGTCATGTCGCGGCGCCGGGCCGATAATGGGCCGCGAGTCCGGCAGGCATGGACGTCGTCCCATCCAGGGTTCCGGATCGACCGGCGCTTCGAGTGGAAACAGGCCTCGCGCCGCCTTCTCGGCGCGTGCGATCTGGACCGGCGTGGCAGGCGCATCGCGATCAGCGAACTCGACCCCGGTCGTTAGCCGGATACCCTGCGCCATCGGGGTGATCACATAGCCATTGGCAAGGTCGACCACCGGTCGCGACAGGGTGGCGTTCCCCTTGCCCCGGAAATGCAGGTGATAGCCGCGCTTGACGGCCAGCGGAAAGCGGTAGCCGAGCGGGCGCAGCAGATCCATCGACCACGGGCCTAGCGCGATCACGACATGGCGCGCGGCAATCTCCGCCTGGCCGGTTTTCACCCGCCATCCGCCCGTCACCGGCTCGACCGCCACGACCTCCATCCGGGCGAACCGGCCGCCCTGCCCCGCAAAAAGTTCGGCCACCGCCTTCGTTGCCGCGCCCGGATCGGCGACCGACCAGATCGATGGCCAGTAAACCGCCTTGTGGAACGCCGGCGACAGATGCGGCTCAAGCTCACTCGCGGCGTCCGGGTCGAGCACCGAATAGGCGCAACCTGTCTCATCGGCGATGTGGCGCTTCAGGCCGTCGGCGGCGAACGCCGCCTCGCTGCGGTAAAGCTGAAGCCAGCCCGTTTTGCGCAACAGGTCCGACCTGCCGGCCTCATCGAGCAATCCTTCATGCAATTGTGGCGCGTGCGTTGTCAGCGAATGGACAGCAGCGCCGTTCTCGCGCAGCCGCGCTTCGGAGGAATTGCGCGACAACGCGGACAGCCATGGGGCAATCCAGGGCAGAAAGCGCCAATGGAAATGAAGCGCCGGCTGCCGGTTGGTGGCAAAGCGCAGAATGTCTCTTGGATCCCGCGGAAAGGCGAGCGGAACATAGGGGCCGCCCTCGATGACGCCGGCATTGCCGTAAGACGTCTCCTCGCCGGGCGCCTTGCG
Source organism: Rhodobiaceae bacterium (assembly GCA_007118805.1). Taxonomy (GTDB): domain Bacteria; phylum Pseudomonadota; class Alphaproteobacteria; order Rhizobiales; family Tepidamorphaceae; genus SKQW01. The sequence goes on from SKQW01000270.1 coordinate 2,853, forward strand.
GTCGAGGAGCGTCACCTCGCGGCCCCGGCGCTGAAGCTCCAATGCCGTCGCGGCGCCGACCATGCCGGCGCCCAGTACTACGATCTCGCTTTCCGTAATGGTTGCGGTCATCGACTTCCCCCGGTTCGGGCAATGGCATATTCAGTGCGGGACCGATTGCCAAGCAACCGCCACCCCGGAAGGCGAAACGCCGTCGCCATGCCCAATCGCATCGTCGCCCTGATCGAATGGATCGGCGGGCAGGGAACACGCGCCGTCGTCGCCGTCCTGTTCCTCGGCCTCGCCCTGCCGCCGCTCTCGGCCATCATGCGGCCATTGCTTCCATTGGCGGTCTTTGTCCTCTTCATCCTCGCCTTCACCCGGGTCGACACGGCGGCGGTGGCCATGCGCGTCAGGCGTCCGCGGCTCGCCCTGCTGGCCACCGTGTGGATGATGCTGGCCATGCCGATTGCCTTCGCCGGCGGGCTCGCGCTGCTCGAGCCGCTTGACATCCCGGATGAACTCGCCGCCGGCCTGGTGCTAATGGCGGTGGCGCCGCCGATCATGTCGTCGCCCGCCTTCACCTATCTGCTCGGCCTCGACGGCGCGCTCAGCGTGACGGTGCTGGTCGCCAGCATGATCGTCACCCCGATCACCGCCCCCATCCTCGTCGATGTCCTGATCGGCGAGTGGGTCGGCCTGTCGGCCCGAGACCTGGCGATCCGGCTGGCGCTGTTGCTGGCGGGCTCGTTCATCGCTGCACTCGCCGTCCGTCGCTGGCTCGGAGAGGCCCGCATAGCGGCGAATGGCCGGCTCATCGATGGCCTCAACATACTCATCCTGTTTGTGTTCGCCGTCGCCATCATGGATGGCGTCATCGCCTATGCCATCCGGGACCCGCTGTTGATTCTCGCCATTCTGGCCCTCGCCTTCGCCGTAAATCTGCTGCTACTGACGGTTTCGGCGATTGCCTTCCTGCTTTTCGGTATCGGGTCGTCCCTTACCGTGGGAATCGCCAACGCCAACCGGAATATGGGGCTTATGGCTGCCGTCATGGCCGGGGCGGTGCCGGAAGTTACCTGGCTGTTCTTCGCCCTTGCCCAGTTTCCGATCTTCCTGATGCCGCAGCTGACCAGGCCGGCGATCCTGGCCCTGCTCGCGCGATATAACCGGGCCGATGATGCCGGCCCGCAGAGCAATTGAGCCGGGTCCGGCCATTTGCTAGATCACGCCTTCCATCCCAGCAGGACTTCGCCACCATGATCCCCCGCTATTCCCGTCCCGAGATGGCTGCCATCTGGGCGCCGCAGACCAAGTTCCGTATCTGGTACGAGATCGAGGCGGCCGCCACCGAGGCCATGGCGAAGATCGGCATGGTCCCGCAGGAGGCGGCCCGCGCCTTGCGCGAGAAGGGAGATAACGCGGAATTCGACGTCTCCCGGATCGACGAGATCGAACGCGAGGTCAAGCACGACGTCATCGCTTTCCTGACGCATCTGGCCGAGATTGTCGGCCCGGAGGCGCGCTTCGTCCATCAAGGCATGACGTCCTCGGATGTGCTGGATACGTGCCTTGCCGTGCAGCTTACCCGCGCTAGCGACCTGTTGATCGCCGACCTCGATGCCCTGCTCGCCGCGCTCAAGCGCCGCGCCTTCGAGCACAAGCTGACGCCGACGATCGGCCGCAGCCATGGCATACACGCCGAGCCGACCACGTTCGGGCTGAAGCTCGCCTTTGCCTATGCCGAGTTCGAGCGCGCCCGCGAGCGCCTGGTGGCGGCGCGCCGGGAGGTTGCGACCTGCGCGATCTCCGGGGCGGTGGGCACCTTCGCCCAGATCGATCCGCGAATCGAGGCCGGCGTCGCCGAGGCGCTCGGCCTTGAGCCGGAGCCGATTTCCACGCAAGTGATTCCCCGCGACCGGCACGCCATGTATTTCGCGACGCTGGGCGTCGTCGCTTCGTCGGTCGAGCGGCTGGCGACCGAGATTCGCCACCTCCAGCGCACCGAGGTGCATGAGGCCGAGGAGTTCTTCTCGGCCGGGCAGAAGGGCTCCTCGGCAATGCCCCACAAGCGCAATCCGGTGCTGACGGAAAACCTGACCGGCTTGGCCCGGATGGTGCGCGCCTATGTCACACCTGCGCTGGAGAATGTCGCCCTGTGGCACGAGCGCGATATTTCCCATTCCTCGGTCGAACGCATGATCGGCCCCGACGCCACAGTCACCCTCGACTTTGCGCTGGCACGGCTGGCTGGGGTCGTCGACGGGCTGATCGTGCATGAAGATCGCATGCGCCGCAACCTGGACCTGCTTGGCGGGCTGGTGCATTCGCAGCGGGTAATGCTCGCCCTGACGCAGGCCGGGCTGGCGCGGGAAAGCGCCTATGCTGCGGTCCAGCGCAACGCCATGGCCGTCTGGGAGGCCGGCGGCAGCTTCCTGGATCGCCTGAAGAACGATACAGAAGTTACTGGCAAGATTTCACAATCCGATCTTGAGACGCTGTTCGACCTCGACCATCACCTGCGCCATGTCGACACCATCTTCGCGCGCGTCTTCGGCGATGATACGGCCGCGACATGAGATGAGTTAACTGCCTGGTCGATCCGGCAGCCGTCCGCCC
>SKQW01000244.1 GCA_007118805.1 Rhodobiaceae bacterium
GCACGGGTTTCGACATGCACCGCCCGCGCCCGGCCGTGGAGGCCGAAATGAATTACCGCGTCAGGCGCGACTTCGTGCCAAAGCCGCACGACCAGAGCCCCGGCGGCGGCATATTCGGTTGGCAGCACCGCCGCACCGATCTCGACATCCAGCCGACGCGCGAGCCTGTCGACATCAAGCCCGGCGATCAACGCCTCCGTCGGGTTGCGCGGGGCGCCGGGGAAGCCGGAAAAGCCGGTGACGAGCAGGCGTAGAGGTCTCATCGATCCGCTTCGTTGAGGCCGATCAGCCGGGCGATCTCCTCGACGGCCGCGGAGGGCGCCAGCGTTCCCTGCCGAACCTCGCCCTCGATCGCGGGCAACCGCCCGGCAAGCTCGGACCGGGCACGGACAAGGCCCAGAAGCCGCTCCTCGAGCATGGCCCACATCCATTTCACTTGCTGATCGCGCCGGCGGGCCTCGAAGGCGCCGGCGCCCTTCATGGCGTCGCGATGGGCCTCGAGCTTCTCCCAGAGCGCGTCGAGCCCCTGATCGGCGAGGCCGGAAATCGTCAGCACCGGAGGGGTCCAGCCCTCTGCCTGCGGCGCCAGGATCCGCAGCGCGGCGCGATAGTCGGCGGCGGCGCGGCGCGCCCGGTCGGCATTCTCGCCATCCGCCTTGTTGACGGCTATCACGTCGGCAAGCTCCAGCACGCCTTTCTTGATGCCTTGAAGCTCGTCGCCGGCGCCCGGCAGCATGAGCACGAGGAACGCGTCGACAAGATCGGCCACGGCGGTCTCCGATTGGCCGGTGCCCATCGTCTCCACGATCACGACGTCGAATCCTGCCGCCTCGCACAGCAGCAGCGTCTCGCGGGTACGGGCCGCGACACCGCCCAGCGTGCCGGCGGAAGGCGAGGGACGGATAAAGGCGCGATCATCGCCAGCGAGCCGGGCCATGCGGGTCTTGTCGCCGAGGATCGAGCCGCCAGTGCGCGCCGAGGACGGATCGACCGCGAGCACGGCGACGCGATGGCCTTCACGCGTCAAGTTGACGCCGAGTTGGTCGATCAGGGTCGACTTGCCGACGCCGGGAACCCCGGTGATGCCGATGCGCCGCGCCATGCCCGTCAAGGGCAGAACCGCCTGGACGAGATCGGCGGCGGCGCGCCGGTGCTCGGGCTTGCGCGATTCGACCAGAGTGATGGCCCGCGCGAGCATGGCGCGATCGCCGGCACGGATCCGGGAGACGGTCTCGTCCAGGCTGAGCCCGGTGGGCAGGATGGCGGCTTTGGTCATGGCCGCGGCATAGCGCAGCCCGGCCCGCGCGTCACCTCACGATGCGCGCGGCGGCTGCCAGACGATGCGGTGGAGGCGACCGGAGGCGAGATGGGACTGCGGCGCGAGCTCGCTGTCCGGACCGTCCCAGCCGCCGTTGTCGAAGACAAGCCGAACATTCGATGCACGAGGATGGGCACAGACCGCCATGCCGGACCAGGCGCCGCGCCCCACCGAGCAGTCGGCCCGCCGCGCGCCCGTCTCGCGGAACGTCGCCCCGAGCCGTTCGCCGCTGGGACCCGCAATGGCCAGGCCCGAGCCGTGCACAGCCCGGATCTCGCGGCCCGAGGCGTCGGGCAGGATCTGGAACACCTGCAACCCGTCCTGGAACACGGTGATCGCGTGAATCACGCCGGATTCATCGGCCGTGCGCACCGTCTCAAGGTCGCTGTCCGGGAACAGCTGGCGGAGCGCAGCGGTGGAATAGGCCGTGGTGCCGTCGATCGGGCCGGCGCGCTCGGGCGAGATCGTATAGGCGACCGGCACGGCCCTCAGAACCTCCGTATCCACCCCTGACTCGATGCAGGAGGCGACCGCCAGCCCGACACAGAAGTACATGACGACACGCGCGAACATGAGATGTCTCTCGCTGGGAAGTAAGGCTCAGAGCCCGAATCTAGTATATCGGCCCCGGTCGTCCGGCAAGCGGGGAAACCGCGTGTTGGCACAGCCCCCGCAGAGCAGGGAACGGCGCCCTGATCGGGCAAGTTCCTATCGGCCGCAAGGTCCCCGGCATCGCCCGCGTGCATCGACGAGCGGAGATCGGCCCGGCAAGCCACCCCCCAGCCATTGAACACCACGTCGACAGGCCCCGGACCGGCGGCCCATGCCAACCTTGCCGTTGTCCCGTCAGTTGCGCTAAACGGAAGGGACGACCCGGTCGACCCCAAAATGCCGTTGACAGGCGGCGACCGGGGAGGAGAAGCCGCCTGAGGGGCGGGTAAAATATTTGTTTGTCAGGGCGTTACCTACCACGTCCCCGTAGCTCAGCCGGATAGAGCATCAGATTCCTAATCTGAGGGTCGCAGGTTCGAATCCTGCCGGGGACGCCACCTATCAAAGGCTCTTGCAGGAGGCCTTCCACCGTCCCACCCCGGGATGGCGTACCCGCCGGACTCAAGCCGGCGGCGCCTCGCCGGCCGGCGCGCGCTCGGCAATCACCCAGTCGCGGAACGCCCTGACGCGCGGGTCGCGCAGGCGCTCTTCGGGATAGACCAGATGATAGCCAGTGCGCAGCGGCACGGTGAGCTCATAGGGGCGCACCAGCACGCCACGTTCAAGCTCGGCCTCGACATATCCGGTGTAGCCGAGCAGCAGCCCCTCCCCTCCGATGGCCGCGGTCGCCGCCATCGAGAAGCTGGTGAAGCGCAACTGACGGAGCGGCCTGACCTCCGCCGCCCCGGCCGCCTCGAGCCAGGTTTCCCAGTCGTCATAGGCGCAGCGGATGAGCGTGACGCTGGACATTGCATCGCTCAGCGGCTGGCCGCGAATGCGCTCGGCCAGGGCCGGCGCGCAAACTGGCGACACGCCAAACCTCATAATCGGCTCCGCGCACAGGCCGGGCCAGACCCCTTCCCCGTAGCGCAGCGCCATGTCGGCCTCGCCCGCCGCCAGGTCGGCCAGCTGCGGCGCGCTGACGACGGCGATCTCGATATCCGGATGCTCGGCCAGGAAGCGATGGAAGCGCGGCATCAGCCAGCGAAAGCCGAACTCGGTCACGAGGCTGATCGTCAGAGGACGCGACAGGTCGGGCCCGAGCAGATCGACCGTCGCTGCCGCGATCGCGGCAAAGGCCTCGGTGATCGCCGGGCGGTATCGTCGCCCGGCTTCGGTCAGCGCCAGCCCCGTGGTGGTGCGGCGCAGGAGGCCCACCCCGAGTTCCGCTTCGAGACCACGTATGCGGTGGCTGACCGCGCTTGGCGATATGCCGAGCGCGGCCGCCGCGCCGGACAGATTGCCGGTGCGGGCAACCGCTTCAAAGGCCTGCAGGCCGCGCAGCGAGGGTGTTCGGCGCATCGTCCGGCCTCATGAAATTTTCTCAAGTCATTACTGAGATCTTCGCGCTTGATCTGGGGCGAACATCGAATGACGGTGCGGCTATGTATAGAGATTTCTTCATATCCGTCACACCGCTGCCGAGCAAGTGCCGGTCGCCACAGTCCGACCTGTCCCGGCAGCTCCTGACCCTACTCATGCCGGGGCCGCCGGGGCTTGCCGACCATGCGATCCAGTCCATGGTCCTGAACGATCCCCAATACGAGGAAGCGGCCTTGCCGCGTCGCGAGCCCGGCCGGCGATAATCCGCCGCGAAGGCTGCTGCGGCCCCGGCGGGCGCGTCAGTGCAGCGGCGTCAGCGGTTCGCTATCCTCGAGAAAAATCAGCGCGTCGTAGCGCAGCGCAGGAATCGAAGGCAGGTAGTTGCGGCGGTGGTCCTCGGCGGGCGCGTAGACGACGCCGACGGCACGATGCCCGAGGACGGTGCGCAGCGGCTCCGCCATATCGCCTCGGTGCGGGAACACCAGAACCGCATTGCCCACTTCCATCCTTTGCAGGGTCGCCTCGAAACTGCCCGGCGGCGGTGACGGGACGTCCATTCGCTCCACCGCGCCGTCCCATCGCCGTGCCGCGAGGGCTTGACCTTGATAGGTCGCCAGACCGACGAGAAAGACGTTGTCATCGCCGTAGGCCTGTCGTGCCAGCTGACCGATATTCTGGGCGCCGCGATTTGCCATGGCGGTGGCACGGGCATCGCCGATATGGGTGTTGTGCGCCCATACGATGCCACGCGCCGGCCGTGCGGTAGGCGCCGCCTCGGCGGCATGGAGACTCAGGAGCCGGGCCACCGTTTCCTGCATGTGCCGCGCGCGCCAGTTCCAGGATTGCGACCCTTCCGCTGGCTGCATGCGATAGAACTGTTCGGCCCGCTCGATGACCGCCGCCTTCTGCGCGGCGCGAAAGCTTCCTTTCAGCGCATCGCGACCGATGGAGTCGATGCCAATTGCCGCTTCCCACAGCCCGAAGGTGAGGGTACGCCCGGCGGCAACCCCCTGCCAGACTGTCGGATTGGCCATCGCGGCCCGCGCATAGCCGTTCGGATCGCCGCGATATCGCGCGAACATGGCGTAGTCGGCGCGCACTTGCGTAAGCCGATCCGGATGCTCGGCGGCGTACCAGTCGAGCAAGGCATCGAGCGCGCGCCAGGGCGCGTAGACATCCATTCCGTAAATGCCCACACGCGCCGCCGGCGGCCGGTCACGGTTGACCTCGTGCAGCCACTCGGCGAATTCCGCGAATTCTTCATTCGCCCACAGCCAGTGGGGCCACCGGTCAGCCGCTCGCAAGGCCGCCGCGGCACTGTCATCGGCCTGCGGGTCGTGCCGGACATAGCGGTCGAGCCGGGCGATCGACATCCAGTCGCCCTCCACGGCCACAAAGCTGAAGCCATGCTCGGCGATCAGCCGCCGCGAAATCTCGGCGCGCAGCGCATAGAACTCCTTCGTGCCATGTGTCGACTCGCCGAGCAGGACGAGCTGCCGATCGGCCGCCGCCGTGATTATCCGGTCGAGATCGGCCTCCTCGTCCCTGAACGGCGTTGCCACCTCCCGGTATGCAGCGGCGAGGTCACGCGCCCCGGCGTGGACAAGATCCGCGGCGGCGAGGAAGGCGAGGAGGGTGCCGACGGCCGCGCCCAGCCACAGGACATGTCGCATGTTCCCGTCTCCCTTGCTTTATGGGGCCGTGCGGGCCGTTTCAACCCGAATCCACTTCTAGTTGTATGACATCTCGCGCCGGGCGGCGAGAACCCCGTCCGATCCCTCCGGAGGGACCGGTGGAACAGTGCCCCTTCCGCATCCGCCGCTGGCTCGCCATCCTCGATGCTGCGAGCTTGCCGTAACGTATCCGCCAGAACTATGTAGACAATGGAGATTTGCATCGACGCGCCAGGCGGAACGCGCGGCCACCAGATAGCGTAGCGATGGCGGATGATCCCGCCCGAAACGCGACGCGGTGCCCGGAACGAGGTTCAATACCCAGCATGACCCTTTCGAACTCTCAGGACCGGGCGCACGCGAGAGCGCAGACGGGGTGGGCGCCCGAGCGCCTCCATCCGTCTGTTCCATATGCCGTGGCGGTTGGTGCCGTGGCCATCACCTTTCTGGTGCGACTTGCCTTCACGCCCCTCCTTGAGGGACAGGCGCCCTATTTGCCGTTCGTTCCCGCAATGCTGATCGCGGCCGGCATCGGCGGGTTGGGCCCGGGATTGCTGGCCACCATGCTCAGTCTTTTCGGAGTCTATTTCTTCATATTTAGTTTTGGTGAGCTGAATTGGGCGAGCGCGCTGAACAGTTTGGCCTTTGCCCTGATCGGCGTCGCCTCGGCATGGTTCGGGGAACGCCTGAAGCGGACCAGAACACAAGCCGTGGACCGTCTGGCACATCTCCACTCGATTCTCGAAACCGTACCCGACGCGGTGATCGTCATCGACGAGCGCGGCATCATTCAGTTCTTCAGCGCGGCGGCCGAGGCCTTGTTCGGCTATTCCGAGGAGGAGGCGATCGGCCGGAACGTTGCCATTCTCATGCCCTCGCCCTATCGCGAGGAGCACGACAGTTACATCGCTCGCTATCTGCGCACCGGGGAGCGGCGCATCATCGGCATTGGCCGGGTCGTGGCCGGCGAGCGCAAGGACGGCACGAGCTTTCCGATGGAGCTGGCGGTCGGCGAGATGACAAGCGGCGATCAACGCTACTTCACCGGCTTCGTTCGCGACCTCACCGAAAGGCGGAAGAACGAGAGCCGGATGCAGGAACTGCAAACCGAGCTGGTTCAGGTGTCCCGACTGACCGCCATGGGCGAGATGTCGTCGAGCCTGGCTCACGAGCTCAACCAGCCATTATCGGCGATTGCCAACTATCTGAACGGGGCACGGCGGCTGCTGGCGATGCCGGGCGGGCCCGATATGCAGCTTCTGGAGAACGCCCTGACCAATGCCTCGGAGCAGGCGCTTCGGGCGGGCAACATCATACGGCGGTTGCGGGACTTCGTGACCCGCGGCAAGAGCGAGCACCATATCGACACCGTCTCGAAGATCGTCGAGGAAGCCAGCGCCCTTGCGCTGGTCGGCGCCAAGGAGATGGGTGTCTCGGTTCGCTTTGCGCTGGATCGCGCGGCGGACCAGGTTCTGGCGGACCGCATCCAGGTGCAGCAGGTCCTGATCAACCTGATGCGCAACGCGGTCGAGGCCATGGAAGAGGCGCCGCGACGGGAGCTTGTCCTGTCCTCGCGCGCCGTGGACGACGACTGGATCGAGATCAGCGTGGCCGATACGGGGCCCGGTCTGTCGGACGAGGTCGCGGCCCGGCTGTTTCAGCCCTTCGTCACCAGCAAGCCGCATGGGATGGGGGTCGGGCTGTCCATCTGCCGCACGATCATCGAGACGCATGGCGGCCGGATCTGGGCCGAGCCTGGCGCCGATGGCGGTTGCGTGTTCCGGTTCACCCTGCCGCGCGTGCCAGACGAGGCGATACCGGGATAGGACTGACCGACGGTGCAAGTCCCGTTCGATTCCCTGCCGCCGGCCGCGTGACGCGCTCGGGCACTGGCAGGGCCTTTATTCCGCCCGGCCTCAGGCTTTCGCTGCGGCCCCGCGCAGCCGAAGATGATCGTCGACCGCGGACACGCCGGGAATGCTCTCCGCGGCCACGCGCAGCGCTTCGCGTTCTTCCGGCGAGGCAACCTCGCCCCACAGACCGACCACCCCGTTGGTAACGGTGATGCTGCTTGCGGGTAGGGTGACCCACATCTCGCCGGCAAGCCTATCCATCAGCGCTGCGCGTATCGCGCGGTCGGACGGCACCGCGCCGGCGTGCCTGCGGACCGCCAGAACGCCGCGCAAGATGTCCGACCGCGTCACAATGCCAACGAGTTCCTCTCGCTCGATCACCAGCACCCGGCGCACCCCATGTCTTTCCATCTCGGCCAGAACATCCAGGAGTTCGGTATCGGGCGGAACCTCGACCACGCCTGGGGTCATCACGTCTCGCGCCCGCGTGCCGTGTATGCGCGCGAACCGACTGGCCAGGCTGGCCTGATCGGTGAACAGTTCGAGCCACCAGCGACCCTTGGATCCGGCACCGATCTCCGGGCGATGCAGCAGATCGGCTTCGCTCAGGATTCCGGCCAGCCAGCCCCGGCCATCGATCACCGGGACGCCGCTGATCCCCTTATCGAGGAGGAGCTGCGCGACCTCTTCGATCCTGGCGTCGGATCGCACGGTGATCACCGGGCTGGTCATCACGTCCTGGGCCTGCAACGCATACTCCCTCAGCGCGGCAGTTGAATGGCCGGCCCTGGGCGCCGGCACGAGCCACGGTCATCACCGTTGGTTCATAACCGCCTATCGAGGGATTCGCTCCTTGGCAAGGGCACGCCCCGTCACGCCGCCTTGATCGCGGACAGGAAGGTCTCGACCTTGCCGCGCAACTCGTCCGACTGCCGGGACAGCTTGGTGGCGGCCTCGAGCACCTGGGTGGAGGCGCCGCCGGTCGATGCCGCCGCCTGGGTCACGCCGGCGATGCTGTCGGCGACCTGCGTCGTACCGGACGCCGCCTCCTCCACATTGCGGGCGATCTCGTGGGTGGCCGACCCCTGCTCCTCGACCGCCGAGGCGATGGTCGTGGTAATCTCGTCGATCTCGTTGATGGTCCGGCTTATGCCCTCAATGGCCGTCACCGACACGCCTGTCGCCGACTGAATCTCGCCAACCTGCTGCGTGATTTCGCCGGTCGCCTTGGCGGTCTGCTCGGCCAGCGACTTCACCTCGGCCGCGACCACCGCGAAGCCTTTTCCGGCCTCACCGGCGCGGGCCGCCTCGATGGTGGCGTTGAGCGCCAGAAGATTGGTCTGCTCGGCGATTTCGTTGATCAACTGGATGATGTCGCCGATCCGCTGGGCTGCCGTCTCCAGACCATGGACCTGTTCGCTGGAGTTGCGGGCATCGTTCACTGCGCGGCCGGCAATCTCGGCTGACTGGGCGATTTGGCGGCTGATCTCGGTGACCGAGGACGATAGCTCTTCTGCCGCGCTGGCCACGGTGCGCACATTGCCGGACGCCTCTTCAGCGGCGGCGGCCACGCTGCCGGCCTGCCGCGAGGTTTCTTCCGCGGTGGCGGTGAGGTCGTTCGCCGTGGCCTGCATCTCCGCTGCCGCGGCCGACACGGTCTCCAGCACCACACCGACGTCCTGCTCGAACTCCCGCGCCAACTGCTCGACATTCGCGGCGCGTTCCTGTCGCCGCCGCTGCTCCTCGGCGTTGCGCGTGGAAAGCTCCTCGGCCTTGACCATGTTCTCCTTGAACACCTCGACGGCTTCCGCCATCGCGCCGAGTTCGTCGCGACGCTCACGAGCCGGGACCTCGGCGGCCAGGTTGCCGCCCGCGAGTTCGCCCATCGCCCCGGTCATGGCGCTCAGCGGACGCGTGATGCCGCGGGCAACCCACAAGCCGAGCATCGTAACGACCAGAAGCACCGCGAGGCCGATGACCATGGCCACGTTTCGGATGTGGTGAACCGGCGCCATCATCTCCGCGATATCGACCTCGCCGATGACGGCCCACCGAACTCCCTGGAAGTCGAAGGGCCGGAACACGGACAGGGTTGGCACCCCGCGATGGCCGACGATCTCGGCGACGCCGGCATTGCCGTCGAGCGCGGCGCGAACCGTGTCGCTGTCCACCGAGGAGGCAAGGATGGTCGCTTCCGATGAAAATCGGGAGTCGCTGCGCATCAGCCGGTCCGGCCCGACGAGATAGGTCTCCCCGCTCTCCCCCATCCCCGAGGAGGCCTGCATGACCTGGTTGATGCGCTCGATCGGCATCTGGAAAGCGAGTACGCCGACGACACGATCATAGCTGATGATCGGCGCGGCGATGAAGCTGGCGGGGGCGCCGTGGCCGGGCCCGTAGCCCGCGTAGTCGGCGAACGCCACCTCCCCAGCCCCGGCATCACGCGCCGCGCGGTAGACGTCCGCAAGGCCGCTGCCCTGCCATTCGCCTTCCTCCAGATTGGTGGCGAAATCGGCTTCCTTCAAGACCGAGTAGAGCACGTCGCCATCCGCTGATATCAGGAACACATCACCGTAGCCACGCGCCTCCATGAGGTCGCGGAACCAAGGGTGATAGGTTTCGTGGCTGATGCCGTAGGAGCCGGTCCCCTCGGCCGAGTCAAGCAAATGCCGTTGCCCCTCGGGGTGGGGATTGGCGTGGATGAATGCCTCCTGGAGCGCTTCGCGCGCGTCGCCCTGGGCCTGCAGGCCGCGAAAGCCCGCCCCGAGCACGGTAAGGGCGGTGGCGACCGCATCGTTCGCGGCGGTGACCGTGAGGTCCTCCCGGATGCTGCCGAGATAGGCCTCAAGGGCCTCCGACCGTGCGTCCACCAACGCGGTATACCGATCCTCCATGGCCGCGCGCATGGCGCCGGCGGCCTGGTAGTAGCTCATCACGCCGATTGCGACTGTCGCCACGATGGCGGCCGCTGCCACCAGTGCGGGAATCTTCTGCGCAATCGTCATGCCGCCAAGCAGTCGCCGCATGATTTCCCCCCAAAACTGCCAATGGCCGCGCCTGTATGTGCTGTGCCATGCATTGCCCCTGGCAACACGGTTAACCGAAGGAGGCTTAAGAAATCTTTCCCTTGCGTCGGATATGCCCGCAACGGCAATCCACGCTCACTCAGTGCGCGAAGTGGACCGTGAATGCGCCCGGCCTCAGCGTATGCCCGCGCGCAGGAAGGCCTGCAGGAACTGGCGCTGGAAGATCAGGAAGGCGACCAGAAGCGGGGCGATGCTCATCAGCGTCGCCGCGCTTATAACGGCGATGTTCACACCGCTTTCCGGCGCCGCGAACAGCGACAGGCCCACGGTCAGCGGCCGGGTCGTGGTCGAGTTCGTGACCACCAGCGGCCACAGGAAGTTGTTCCAGTGGGTGGCGACGGAGACCAGCGCATAGGCCAGATAGACCGGCTTGGCGGCCGGGATGTAGACGCGCCACAAGACGCCGAGCCATCCGCAGCCCTCGACCCGCGCGGCCTCCTCCAGCTCCTTGGGCACCTGCTTGAAGGCCTGGCGCAGGAGGAAGATGCCGAAGGCGCTCGCCATATAGGGCGCGCCAATGCCGAGGATGGTGTCGAACAGGCCGAGCCGGGAGACGATCACATAGTTCTCGACGATCAGCACCTCGGGCAGGATGAAGAGCTGGAGCAGCACCAGGTAGAACAGCACCTCGCGGCCCGGGAAGGCAAAGCGCGCGAAGGCGTAGCCTGCCAGCGTGCACAGGACGAGCTGGCCGGCGAGGATCGTCGTCACCAGCATCATCGTGTTGAAGAAGTAGCGCAGCCATGGCGCGGCCACCCAGGCGGCGGCGAAGTTGTCCAGCGTCCAGGGCGCCGTGATGTCGAAGGCCAGCGCATCGCGCGGGCTGTGAAACGCGGCCCATGCGGCGAAGACGAGCGGCGCGATCCAGATGAGGGCCAGCGTCCAGGCGCCGAGCGCATCGAGCGACGGCAGGCCAAGGCGCGGCAGGCGCAGGCCGGTGGCCGGCAGGGTTTCGGCGCGCGCACTCATCGGTAGTGAATCCGTTTTTCGAGGCCGCGGAACTGGAACACGGCGACGAGCCCGAGAACCGCCAGCACCATCACTGTAAGCGCCGCGGCCGTCGGCCGGTCGAAATAGCTGAACGCGGTTTCCCAGATCCAGTAGAGCAGGAGCTTGGAGGCGTTGTTCGGTCCGCCCTTGGTCAGGATGAACAGGTGGTCGATCAGCTTCACCGAGTTGATCATCGCGTTGATCATCACGAACAGCGTCGTCGGCATCAGGAGCGGCAGGACGATGCGCCGCGTATAGGTCCAGCGGCTGGCCCCCTCGATCACCGCCGCCTCGCGCAGGTCGGGCGGTATCGTCTGCAGTGCGGCCAGATAGAAAATCATGAAGAAGCCGGCTTCCTTCCATATCGTCACGATGATGATCGCCCACAGCGCGGTTTCCGGCTGGCCGAGCCAGTTGGTGGCGCCAATGCCGAACAGGCCGGCGATGCGGTCGATCAAACCGATGCTGGGGGTATAGAAGAACAGCCAGAGATTGGCCGCCGCGATCATCGGCAGCATGGTCGGCGTGAAATAGGCCGCGCGGATGAAGCCTCGGCCGGGCAGATGCCCGTTCGCCCACAGCGCCATGCCGAGCGCGATGACGATCGACACCGGGATCGTGACCCCGGCATAGATCAGATTGTTGGTGGCAACCTGCCAGAACACAGGGTCGTCGAACAGATACTGATAGTTCTCGGCGCCGATGAACTCCGCCGGCCGGCGCGCCGTGCCGCGCGAGAACAGGCTCTGCCAGACGGTGGTCACCGTCGGCAGGAAGGCGAAGGTGGTCAACAGGATCAGGGCCGGTGCGAGCAGCATCCAGCCATAGAGCGCCATGCGCCGACGGTCGAGGCTGTCAGTGTCGGACATTAGCGGCCTGCCCTGCCGGGTCGGGGCGGGCGCAAAGGCGCCCGCCTCCGGGTTTCAACGTCAACGATAGGGGCGCAGCAGCCGGTCGGCGGTCGCCTGGGCGGCACTCAGCGCCTCCTCGGGCGTCTGGCTGCCGGTTAGCGCCGCCTGCACCGCGTTACTCAGCGCCTCGCGCACGCGGCCTGTCTCGTAGGTCGACAGCTCGGCCACCGCGTATTCGAGCTGGTCGCGCGCCACGAGCGCTGGCGGGAATTCCTCAGCGTAAGCTTGCAGAGACTCGGTCTCGTAGGAGGCCGGCGAGATCCCGACATAGCCGGTGGCGATCGACCATTCAGCCGCCCGCTCCGGGTCGGTCATATACTTGATGAGCTCGACCGCGGCCCGTTGCTCTTCATCGCTGGCGCCCTGGAAGAGGTAGAAGTTGCCGCCCCCGGTCGGCGAGCCGGGCCGCTCATTGGCCGGCAGCATGGCAACGCCGAACTCGAAGTCGGCCTCGTTGCGCACCGCCGTAAGATTGCCGGTGGTGTGCCACATCATCGCCGTCTGACCCTGCACGAAGGCCTGGCGCAGGGTGCCCCACTCGATGGTGCCCTCCGGCATCACGTCGTGCTCGACCGACAGCGAGCGCCAGTATTCGAGCGCCTCGATGACCGCCGGATCGTCGAAATAGGTCTCGGTGCCGTCCTCGCTCATCAGCTCGATGCCGTTCTGGATGGCGAAGGCCTGGAACATCCAGTAGGGGTAGCCCGTCGAGGGCACCATGATCCCGTAGCGGTCGTCGGTGCGCAGCGCCTTGGCCACCTCGACCATCTCGTCCCAGGTCGTCGGCGGGGAGTCGGGGTCGAGGCCGGCCTCCTCGAACATGTCCTTGTTGTAGTAGAGCACGATGGTCGAGCGCTGGAACGGCACGCCCCAGACTTGGCCGTCGACTACCCCATTGGCCATCAGCGCGGGGTAGAAGCTGTCCAGCCACGCCCGGTCCTCGTCGGTGTCCACCACGTCGTCGAACGGAATGATGAGATCCATCTCCAGCAATTCGTAGACGTCGATGGAGAACAGCACGGAGAGCTGCGCCGGATCGCCGGATTGGATAGCGGAGATCGCCCGCACCCGCGTCTCGTCGTAATTGCCGGCATAGATTGCGTTGACCGTGACGTCCGGGTTCTCCGCCTCGAAGCCGGCGATCAGATCGTCGACCACCTCGGTCAGCGGTCCGCCGACGGCGATCGGATAATACATCGTCAGTTCGACCTCCGCGGCCGCCGGCACGCTCGCCCCGGCGATCACGGCGGCGGCACAGGCCGCCTTCAGGAATTGCTTGGTCATCGTTCTGCTCCTCCCACTCGTTGCATGACCAACCTCACATCGAGGCCAACCGTCCGGCGGCGTGGGTTACGTTCCGCCGGTCGTCCGTTTCGCCGGCACCGCCGCCGGCCGAATTGATGCGCCGCCCGCTGACGGCGTCGAAAAGATGGGCGTGCTCGGGATCCCAGCCCACGCCAACAGTCTCGCCTGCGGCAAACTCGGCCACGCCGGGGATCCGGGCGATCACCGGCGTACCCCCGCAATCGAGATAGACCAGGGTCTCGGCGCCGAGGAATTCGTAGTTCTCGACTATTGCAGGAAGATGACGGCTGTCGGCCGGGCCGATGACGAGATGCTCGGGCCGCACGCCGACGCGGCCGACCGGCGCGCCCTGGCCGCTGGGCCGCAGGCTGTCCGGCAGGGCGTCGACGGCCATCAGGCTCATCGGCGGACTGCCGACGAAGGTGGCGGCAAAGGCGGTGGCCGGCGCCTGATAGAGCTCGGCCGGGCTGCCGACCTGTTCGATGCGCCCGTCCTTGAGAAGCACGATGCGGTCGGCCATGCCCATGGCCTCGGTCTGATCGTGGGTCACATAGACCACCGTCATGCCGAGGCTGCGCTGCAGCGAGCGGATGTCCTGGCGCACCGAGTGCCTGAGCTTGGCGTCGAGATTGGACAGCGGTTCGTCCATCATGCACAGCGGATGGCCAGCGACGATTGCACGAGCGAGCGCCACGCGCTGACGCTGCCCGCCCGACAGCTCGGAGGGCCGCCGCGCTTCGAGGCCTTCCAGGCCGGTCAGGTGCAGCGCCTCGGCCAGCCGCTCCCGGCGCTGCGCCTTGGGAATCCGGCGCACCTTGAGCCCGAAGATGATGTTCTCGGCGACGTCGAGATGCGGGAACAGGGCATAGGATTGGAACACCATGGACAGGCCGCGCTGGGCGGGCGGCAAGCCGGTGACGTCCTTGCCGTCGATCCAGATCCGACCGGCACTCGGCGACTCGAGGCCGGCGATGAGCCGCAGCGTCGTCGACTTGCCGCAGCCGGACGGCCCGAGCAGGACCACGAACTCGCCGCGCTCGACCTCCAGGTCGACATGCTCGACGCCGACGCTGTCGCCCCATCGCTTGGCGACACCTTCCAGTCGGATGAAGCTGTCATTGGGCATCGATCGCCTCCTCCTCGCTGGCGACGACCAGTTTCACCTCCCCGGCCGCGACCATTTCGGCCAGCCCCGGCCGCGGCATGTCGTCAACGACCACCACGTCCACGTCCCCGAGACGGCCGCCCTGCGCCGGCGCAGTCCGGTCAAACTTGGTGACATCGACGGCCAGTACCGAGACGCGGCAGCTCTCCCGGATCGCCACGCGCGCAGCGACCTCGGCGTGGTCGAAGTCGAGCAGCGTGCCGTCGCGATCGATCCCGCCCACGCCGAACAGGCCGAAATCGGCCCGGAAGCTGCGGAACATTTCGTCCACCTCGGGCCCCAGCAGGTCGCGATCGGGCAGACGCAACGTGCCGCCGGGGATCACCACCCGGTTCGACCGGTTGGCGCTCAGCGCCATCGCGGCGTTGAGATTGTTGGTGACCACGGTCAGATCGTCATGGCCCTGCAGGGCAACGGCCACCTGTTCCAGCGTGCTGCCGATGCCGATGAGGACCGAGGCATGATTGGGGATCAGCGCGGCGACAGCCTCGCCGACCCGCTGCTTGGCGCCGATATTGGTGATGCGGCGGCTGTCATAGGGCGAATTGGTCAATGGCTGGAGCAGCTCGGCGCCGCCATGCCGGCGCCTGAGGATATTGGCGTCGCAAAGCTGATTCACGTCGCGCCGGATGGTTTGGGGGGTGACCGTGAAATGCACGGCGAGCGCATCGATGGTCAGGAATCCGTTGCCGCGGATGAGTGCAACGATCTCGCTTTGCCGCTCGGTTATGTTCATGTGAAAGCTGCTCAAGCGCATCTGAAATGCAAACCGCACCGTATTACGCGCGAATATCGAAGGTCAATGACAAGCGTATGACGCGGCCGAAGCCACCGTCCCGCGACAGCGGCTCCGGACAAGATGGCCGCCGGGCCAGGCCCTCTCGCCGGAAGCCGGCCACGTAATGCGGCTTCAACCGGGCCGCCTCGTGCTGTAAGGCATGGGTGCGAAGGGGCTGCCGCGGGCGCAGCCTCGGGGGGTAAGAGCTGCGGGCTTATGCGGCGCATCCTGGTGCTTGTCGATCGCGGGATCGGCCTCGTCTGCTGGGCGGGGCTGGCGGTTTCGGCCGCGACCCTGCTGACGTCCTTTGCTCTCGTGGCCTATTCGGTGGCCATGCGCTACCTGCTGGGTCGGCCCGTTCCGTGGGTCGACGAACTGGTCGGCTACCTGCTTGTCGGCCTCGTCATGCTCGCCGCCGCCGATGCCATGCGCCGCGGCGAGCATATCGCGGTCGACCTGATCACCGACCGCCTCCCGACCGCCGCCCAGCGCGTCATGACGGTAGTGGCGCTGGTTTCGGTCGCGTTCTGCGGCATCGTCCTCGTCGTGGCCGGGCTGGAGACGGCCGCCTTCACCAAGCTGCTGGGCATCCGCTCCATGGGGCACCTCAACGTGCCGATGCACATCCCGCAGCTCCTGATCCCGGTCGGCGGCGGCCTTCTGGCACTGGCCGCCGCGGGCGGGCTGCTGCGCTTGGCGCTCGGCTTGGCGCCCCAGACCGAAGCGAAACGCGAGGACCCGGCGACGGAGGAGGTTACGTGACCTTCTTCCTCATTCTCGCCGTCCTCATCCTCGTCCTGCTCACCGGCATTCCGGTCTTTGCTGGCCTCGGCATCGTTGGCGGCGCGCTTAGCTACTATTTCGAGGGCGGCTTCGGCGCGCTCGGCGAGATCATCTTCGGCAAGCTGAACATCTATCTCTTGGTCGCCATCCCGCTATTCACGCTGATGGCGCATTTCATGATCCGCGGTAAGGTTGTCGACGAGCTCTACGGCACCGCCTACACCCTGCTTCGGCATCTTCCCGGCGGAATTGGCGTGGCCACGGTCGCCGCCTGCACGATTTTCTCGGCGATCTCGGGCTCGTCGGTCGCCACAGCGCTCACCATCGGCGCCGTCGCCATCCCCCAGATGATCCGCTACGGCTACTCGCCCCGGGTGGCCTATGGCGTCGTCGGCGGCGGCGCGACGCTCGGCATCCTCATTCCCCCGTCCGGCCCGATGGTGCTTTACGCCGTGGTGGCCGAGGCCTCCATCGGGCGGCTGTTCATCGCCGGGGTCGTGCCGGGCCTGATGATGGCTACCCTGTTCGCCATCTTCTGCGTCGTTTACGACCTCGTTGCGCAGCGCGGCATCGAGCGCCCGCCGCGCGCCAGCCTGCACGAGATGGCCTGCGCCCTGTGGCGCTCGATCTGGGCGCTCCTGCTGCCCGTCTTCGTGCTGGGCGGCATGTATCTCGGCGTCTTTACGGCCACCGAGGCCGCCGGCGCCGGTGCCCTCGCCGCCCTCATGGTCGCCGTCCTTGTCTATCGCAGTCTTGGCCTCAGGGATATCTGGCAATCGGCGATGGACGCTTCGCGCACCTCGGCCATGATCTTCATGATCCTCGCCGGGGCGGCCGTCTTCAGCCATGTGCTGACCCTGATGCGGGTGCCCCAACAGCTCGTCGTGCTGGTCACCGAGCTCGGCCTGACCCAGATGGAGTTCCTGCTTGCCCTCATGGTGGTCATCCTCGTCCTCGGCATGTTCCTTGAGACGATCTCGATCATCCTGATCACCACGCCGGTGGTGCTCCCGATCCTCGCCGCACTCGACATCGACCCGATCTGGTACGGGGTGCTGTTGATGATCAATCTGGAGCTTGCGCTCATCACCCCGCCGATCGGACTCAACCTGTTCACCATCAAGGCGATCACCCGCGCCCCCATCGTCGAGATCATGCGCGGGATCGTGCCCTACGCGCTGCTGCTCCTCGTCGGGCTCTTGTTGATTATGGTCTTCCCGCCGATCGCCACCTGGCTGCCCCAGACCATGACGGGCCGCTGAACGCGACGTTCCCAGGCGGGTCGGCCAGCCTCGTCGCGTTGCCGGCCCCTCGGCCATGGAACGGTTTGCCGGTTAAGGCCGTTCCTGTTGCATCAAGAGCGGACGGCAACCTGAGCGTGGAGTCCTTGCGGCACCCGCCGAAGTCGTCCGCGCGTATTCGAACGCCGAAAAAAGCGACTTAACAAGTATTATTTTACATAGACATTACTGTCTCATGAACAATTTGTAATGTCTGTGCCCGCTTGTTGACACATTCAAGATCGAAATTAGCTTTCGTGACGCAAAGACGACCGAGACTGCTGACGCATGAGACGTCAGCGGATGGTTACAGGCTTGCGGATCAGTGTTTGTCTGACTCTGCAGGTCGCAACTCTGGAGGATGAAATGAGAAAACTGTCGGATCCGAAAGAGCGCAAGGGCCTGAAGAAGGTGGTGCTTGGGCTTGCCCTTGGCGCTGGCGCGCTCGGCCTCGCGGCTTGTGGCGAGCCGGACAATGGCGCCCCGCCGGCACCGGGCGACACGGGCGGCGCCCCGGCCGCACCGCCGACGGAATAACGGATATCGCCGAATGGCGGCAAGGCGGGCGGGGCAATGGCGCATCGCCCGTCTTGCAAACGCCCTGCAAGATCGCCGCTTGATTCCGAATATCGGCCCGGTTGGGACGCCGGCCTGGCTGCTTATCTTTGGCCGTCGCATCTCCGCGACCCTCGGTCTCGCCCCCGCATGACCGATAATCTCACTACCGCGGCTCCGTAACCGCAGCAAACACTGGCAAGGTCGTCGCCAGTCCGCCGAGCAAGTTTGTATGGCCCGCAGAGCCATGACCTGTGGCCAAGGCGGTTCAGCTTTGGTTAGCTCCTCACTGCAATCCTGAAACGAACTGGTCCCGGTACGCGTTTCGCATTAGCGTTGACTGGCCAGCCACGCCGCAAGGGGGCGTCACAGGGATGGCGATGAGATCAGTTCGCAAGAGCTTGCTGACCCGGCCGATCTTCGGCTGGGCGCAGAAGGCGATGCCGGGCATTTCCGAAACCGAGCGGGCCGCGCTCGATGCCGGCGATGTGTGGTGGGACGGCGACCTGTTCTCCGGTAATCCCGACTGGCAGCGCCTTCTCGAGGTGCCCGCGGCGAGCCTCACCGAGGACGAGCGCGCCTTCATCGACGGGCCGGTCGACGAACTGTGCGCCATGCTCGACGACTGGCGCATCAACTGGGAGCTGCGCGATCTGCCGAAGGATGCCTGGGAGTTCATGAAGAAGAACAAGTTCTTCGGCATGATCATCCCCAAGGAATTCGGCGGTCTCGGCTTTTCGGCCTATGCCCACTCCCAGGTCGTGCGGCGCCTGTCCACCCGCTGCCTGACCGGCGCGGTTACCGTCATGGTGCCCAATTCGCTCGGCCCGGGCGAGCTTCTGCTGCTGTTTGGCACGCGCGAACAGCAGCATTACTGGCTGCCGCGGCTCGCCGACGGCCGCGAGATTCCCTCCTTCGCGCTGACCAGCCCCGAGGCCGGCTCGGATGCGGCGTCGATGACGGATACCGGAATCGTCTGCCGGGGCAGGTATGACGGCGGGGAGGTGCTCGGCATCCGGCTCAACTGGAACAAGCGCTACATCACCCTGGCGCCGGTGGCCACCGTCATGGGGCTTGCCTTCAAGCTCCACGACCCGGACGGGTTGATCGGCGAGGAAGAGGATCTCGGCATTACTGTCGCCCTGGTGCCGACGCATCTGCCGGGGGTGAAGACCGGGCGGCGCCATCTACCCTCCATGCAGATGTTCCAGAACGGGCCGACCCAGGGCGAGGACGTCTTCATCCCGCTTGACCATGTCATTGGCGGGCCCGAGAAGGTGGGCCAGGGCTGGGCGATGCTGATGACCGCCCTGTCTGCGGGACGCGGCATCTCGCTGCCGTCGCTGGCCGCCGCGGGGGCCTCCTTCGCCGCGCATACTACGGGCGCATACGCCCGCATCCGCGAGCAGTTCGGCATTCCGATCTCCAAGTTCGAAGGCATCCAGCAGCCATTGGCCCGGCTTGCCGGCAACGCCTATCTCGTGGAGGCGGCGCGCCGGTTCACCTGCGCCGGGATCGACCAGGGCGTGAAGCCGGCGGTCGTTTCCGGCATCATGAAGCTGCACGCTACCGAGCGTCTGCGCGGGGTGGTCAACGACGCCATGGACGTCCATGCCGGCAAGGCGGTCGTCGATGGGCCGCTCAACTATATGGGCAGCTTCTATCGCGCCATGCCCATCGGCATCACCGTCGAGGGCGCCAATATCCTGACGCGCAGCCTGATCGTGTTCGGCCAGGGCGCGATCCGCAGCCATCCGCATCTCCTCGATGAAATCCTCGCCCTGGCCGACGCGGACGCCGACGCCGAGGCAGCGCTCGACGCCTTCGACAAGGCATTCTGGGCCCATGCCGGGCACTCCACCCGAACGCTGTTTCGCGCCTGGTGGCGCGCCTGGACCGGCGGACGCCTCGCCCCGGCGCCCGAGGCCGGCCCGCTCAAGCCCTATTACCGGCAGCTCGGCCGTTATGCCGCCGCCTTCGCCCTGACTGCCGACATGGCGCTGCTGACGCTCGGCGGGGCGCTCAAGCGGCGCGAGATGCTGTCGGCGCGGCTTGGCGACATCCTCTCCGAATTGTTCCTCCTGTCGGCCGTGCTCAAGCGCTGGCACGAGGAGGGCCATCAGGAGGACGACCTGCCGGTCGTCGAATGGTGCATGGAGACCGGCTTTGCCACCATCGAGACGCGCTTTTCCGAGGTTCTGGCCAACCTGCCGAACCGCGTCGTCGCCGGGCTCCTCCGCTTTCTGATCATGCCGCGCGGCATCCGCCGGCGCGGCCCATCGGATGAGCAGACCGTGGCCTGCGCCGAGCTTCTCGCCGCGCCGTCGCCGACGCGCGAGCGGATCGCCTCGCGCGTCTTTCCGGGCCAGGGCGACGATGCCCTGGCGCGGATCGAGCACGCCTTCGAGCTCGTTATCGCCTGCGCGCCGATCCGCGCCCGAATGCGCCAGGCGGGCGTGCGGGACCGCGAGGCGGCACTCAATCAGGGCCTTATCGATCAGGCCGAGGCGGACCGGCTCAAGGCCGAGGAAGCCGCGATCGCCAAGGCCGTGGCGGTCGACGATTTCGCACCCGAAGAACTCGCCCCGCTGACCGACGCCGAAACCGCAGGACAGGGAGAAAGACCATCGCCCGCGCGACGAAAACCAGCCCGGCGAAAACAGCGACAGGCCGCGGCCGGGTAGCCGACAGGCCGGTCTATCTGGTCGATGGCGCCCGCACGCCCTTCATCAAGGCGCGTGGCGCGCCGGGCCCGTTCACGCCAGTCGACCTCGCCGTCCAGTGCGGCCGGCCGCTCCTCTTGCGCCAGCCCTTCCCCGCCAAGGCCTTCGATCAGGTTATCCTGGGCTGCGTCAACGTGATCGCCGACGAGATGAACCCCGCCCGGATCGCCGCGCTGCGGCTCGGCATGGGCGATCAGATGCCGGCCTTCACGGTGCAGATTAATTGCGGCTCCGGCATGCAGTCGATCGATACCGCGTTCCGCTATATCCAGAACGGCACGGCGAACCTGATCCTTGCCGGCGGCACGGATTCGCTCAGCCATTCGCCACTCGTGTTCCGGCAGGGGGCTGTGGAGCAGTTCGCCTCGGTCAACGCGGCGAAGGGGACGTGGTCGAAGCTGCGCGCTGCGACCGGCTTCCGGCCACGCCATTTCGCCCCGGTCATCGGCCTTGAGCGCGGACTCACCGATCCCATCGTCGAGCTCAATATGGGCCAGACCGCGGAAATCCTCGCCCATCAATTCGCCATCAGCCGGAAGGCGGCCGATACCTATGCCGCCGAAAGCCACAAGCGACTGGCCCGCGCGCAGGAGGAAGGCCGGCTGATCGACGAGGTTTCGCCGGCCGTGTCGCGCGACGGTGAGGCCTACGACCACGATGACGGGGTGCGGCCGGACAGCGCGGCCGACAAGCTCGCCACGCTGAAGCCCGCCTTCGAACGGCCCTGGGGCAAGGTCACGCCGGGAAACAGCTCGCAGATCACTGACGGCGCCTCCTGGGTGATCCTGGCCTCGGAGGAGGCCGTAAAAGCCCATAGGCTGGAGCCGATGGCGGTCATCATCGACAGTGAGTGGTCGGCGCTCGATCCCAGCGTGATGGGGCTCGGGCCGGTGCTGTGCGCCACCGAGATCGTCAAGCGGCGCAAGCTCGACCGCGGCGATATCGATGTGTGGGAGCTCAACGAGGCGTTCGCCACCCAGGTGCTCGCCTGTCTTGCCGCCTGGGAAGACGAAGCGTTCTGCAAGGAGGTGCTCGGTCTCGACGGGGCGTTCGGGGCGATCGACCGGGAACGGTTCAATGTCGATGGCGGCGCCATCGCGCTCGGCCATCCGGTGGGGGCCAGCGGCAACCGGATCACCCTCCATCTGGCGACCGCCATGCGCCGGCTCGGGCTGAAGCGCGGTATCGCCACCGAATGCATCGGCGGTGGCCAGGGCGGCGCCATGCTGCTGGAGGCCGCATGATCATCGCCCTCGGAACCAAGCGAGCAACAGCCGGTCGCGACGGACGCCATGACGGCCGGGACGACCGTCGCGACCTGAGGGGGCGAAATGGCAGGTAAGGTGGTCGCCGCACTGTCCGACCGGGCGCTTGAGCTCGGTCCCGCTGCGCATGTCTCCAAGGGGCGCTGGGAGCACTGGCGGTTGGCCACGAGCCAGACCGGGGTTGCGTGGCTGTTGCTCGACAGAGCCGACACGAGAACCAACACCCTCAACGACAAGGTGCTGGTCGAACTCAACTCAATCCTGGAGGACCTCGAGGTCAGCAAGCCCAAGGGGCTCGTGATCCGCTCGGCGAAGACTTCCGGCTTTGCCTATGGCGCCGATGTCAACGACCTGGCTACCATGACCGATCCCCCTGAGATCGAGGCCCGGATCTCGGAAGCCAACGGCGTGTTCGACCGGCTTGCCGCCCTGCCGGTCACCAAGGTGGCGGTAATCCACGGCCAGTGTCTTGGCGGCGGGCTGGAGCTTGCCCTGTGCTGCGACTGGCGGATCGCTATCGCCGGCACCAAGCTCGGCTTTCCCGAGGTCCTGCTCGGCCTTCATCCCGGCCTGGGCGGGGCGGCCCGCTCGACCCATCTGATCGATCCCATCCAGGCGATGACCATGATGCTGACGGGCAAGGCCGCCGACGCCCGCAAGGCCAAGCGCCTTGGCCTTGTCGACGCGGTGACCGAGGAGCGTCACGTCGCCGCAGCGGTGGCTGACGGGCTTGCCGGCAAGCTCAGGCGCAACCGCCCCGGCACGCTCTCGCATGCTTTCGCGCTGCGCCCGGCGCGCAGCGTCGCGGCCCGAAAGATGCGGGCGGAAACCGCCAAAAAGGCGCGCCAGGCGCACTATCCCGCCCCCTATGCGCTGATCGATCTGTGGGAAGCGCATGGCGGCAGCCGGAAGGCCATGCACAAGGCCGAAGCGGCCTCGTTCGGCAAGCTCCTGCAGACTGACACTTCGCGCAATCTGGTCCGCGCCTACTTCCTAAGGGAGGCGCTGAAGAAGAACGCCGGGGAGCAGCGGGACTTTGCCCACGTTCACGTCGTCGGCGCCGGCACGATGGGCGGCGAGATCGCCGCCTGGTGCGCCTGGCAGGGCCTGCGGGTGACGCTCGGCGACGTCGATGTCAAACCGATCGGGGCGGCGCTCGCCCGCGCCCGCGAACTCTACGACAAGATCGGCAAGGACGATGCAGCGACCCGCGACGCGCTGGATCGCTTGATTCCCGACACGAAGGGCTACGGGATCGCTCATGCCGACATCGTCATCGAGGCGGTCCCGGAAAAGCTCGACCTCAAGCAGAAGATCTATGCCGGCCTCGAAGCCGGCATGAAGAAGGACGCCGTGCTGGCGACCAACACCTCAAGCATCCCGCTCGACCGGTTGAGCAAGGGGCTGAAGCGGCCGGCCCGGTTCATCGGGCTGCACTTCTTCAATCCCGTCTCGCGCATGCAGCTCGTCGAGGTGGTCAGCCACGACAAGGCCTCGGCCGATGCGCTGGCCGCCGGCAGTGCCTTTGTGGGCCGGATCAGCCGGTTGCCGGCGCCGGTCAGAAGCGCGCCGGGCTTCCTCGTCAATCGGGCGCTGATGCCGTATCTCGTCGAGGCGCTCACGCTGGTCGACGAAGGCGAGAAGGCCGAAACGGTGGACGAGGTGGCCGAGCGCTTCGGCATGCCCATGGGGCCGATCGAGCTGGCCGATCAAGTCGGCCTCGACATCTGCGTCGAGGTGGCCGACGTGTTGCGCGACGGCCTCGACCAGTCGATCCCGTCGACGCCCGACTGGCTGCGCAAGAAAGTCGCCGACGGCGAGCTCGGCCGCAAATCCGGCCAGGGCCTCTATGCCTGGAAGGACGGCAAGCCGTCGAAATCGAGCCCGTCCGTCCATCACGCCGACGAAACGACCGACCGGCTCATCCTGCCCCTGCTCAACGCCTGCGTCGCCTGCCTGCGCGAGGGCGTGGTGGCGGACACGGAAACGCTTGACGGGGCGATGATCTTCGGCACCGGATTTGCGCCGTTCCGGGGCGGGCCGATGCACTATGCCAGGACGCGCGGCACTGGCGATATCAAGGTCACGCTCAAGCGTCTGGCCGAGCGTTACGGGGAGCGCTTCACCCCCGATCCCGGCTGGGACGACCTGACCTGATCCGATGGCTGCGCCCCCCGCCGCCTATACCGACCCGGATGCGCTGGCCCAGGCGATAATCGACGAGGTCGGCCACGATATCGTGCTGGCGCTGCCGCTCGGGCTTGGCAAGGCCAATCATGTGGCCAATGCGCTGTTCGCCCGCGCCGCGGCGGATGCCTCGATCCACCTGACCATCTTCACCGCGCTGACGCTGGAAAAGCCGAAGCCGACAAACGAGTTGCAGCAGCGCTTCCTGGGCCCGGTCGTCGAGCGGCTGTTCGGCGATTATCCCGAACTCGCCTATGCCGAGGCGTTGCGCAAAGGAACGCTGCCCGAGAACGTCCAGGTCTCGGAATTCTTCCTGATGGCGGGGCGGTGGCTGTCCGTGGGCCACATTCAGCAGAACTACGTCTCGGCAAACTATACCCATGCCTTGGGCTATGTGCTTGAGCGGGGCGTCAACGTGGTCGCCCAGCTTGTTGCCAAGCGAGATACACAGGCAGGGACGCGCTACAGCCTGAGCTGCAACACGGATCTCACGCTGGCCATTGGCGAGGCGCGCCAGTCGGGGATGACCGACATTCTGTTCGTCGGCGAGGTCAATGATGAGTTGCCGTACATGCCTGGGCGCGGCGATCTGCCCGCCAAGGCCTTCTCCCATGTGCTCGATGCGCCGGAACGCCGTTTTTCGCTCTTCGCGCCGCCCAAGATGCCGGTGCGCCCGGCCGACTATGCCTGCGGCCTGCATGTGGCGCGCCTGGTGCCCGATGGCGGCACCCTGCAGATCGGCATCGGCTCGATCGGCGATGCGGTGGCGCGGGCGCTGATCCTGCGCCACCGGGAAAATGCCGCCTTCAAGGAGACGCTGGACCGACTGATTCCCGGCGACCGTCACGCCCGGCTTCGCCACGATGCGCCCTTCGAAGCGGGGCTCTATGGCGCCACGGAAATGCTGGTCGACCCGTTTCTCGACCTCGTAGAGGAAGGCGTGATCGCCCGCGAGGTGGCCGGCGCGCTGGTCCATGCCGCGTTCTTTCTCGGCCCCAGCGATCTCTACCGGCGCCTGCGCGACATGCCCGAAGAACGGCTGCGAAGCTTCCAGATGACAGACGTCGCCTTCACCAACGCGCTCTATGGCGAGGAGGAGGACAAGCGCCATGCGCGCGTTGGGGCCAGGTTTATCAACAATGCCATGATGGCCACGCTGATGGGCGAGATCGTCTCGGACGGCCTGGAGGATGGCCGGGTGATCAGCGGTGTCGGTGGTCAGCACGATTTCGTCACCCAAGCCTTCGCGCTGGACGGTGCGCGCGCGATCATCACCCTGAACGCGACCCGCGAGAGCGGCGGAGAACCGGAATCGACCATTCGCTGGTCCTACGGCCACACGACGATCCCGCGCCATCTGCGCGATGTGGTGGTGACCGAATACGGCATCGCCGATCTGCGCGGGCGCAGCGATCGGGAAACCATCGCCGCCATGCTCTCCATTGCCGATTCGCGCTATCAGGACGGGTTGCTCGATGCCGCCAAGTCGGCCGGCAAGATCGAGCGCGATTACGCCATCCCGAAAGAATACAAGTCCAACCGGCCGGAGCGGATCGAGGAGGCCCTGGCCCCGGCGCGAGACCGCAACCTGCTGCCCGACTTCCCGTTCGGCACGGATTTCACGGAAACGGAGCAGCGGCTTCTCCCGGCTTTGACGCGACTCAAGTCGGCCTCGGCCTCCCGGTTTGAGATTGCCCGGCTGGCCGCGCGAGGCTTCACGCGTCGCCCATCGGCAGAAACGCAGGACTGCCTCGAACGGATGGCCCTTGCCGAACCGAAATCCATGCGCGAGCGGCTCTACCGCGCGCTGCTGATCGCCGCTCTGGAGTGACGGGAACGGCGGGCTCGGTCATTGCGTTGAACTGTCATGAGCAATCCCGAAGACCGCAAGGCGGCCCCTGACGAGCCCCAACGCATCTCCTCGCAGGATGCGCGCGGCGCCGAGATCATCCTGCGCAGCCGGTCCCGCAAGATCATCTTCTTCGGGGGCCTGATTGCGTTCGTGGTGCTCGTCTTTGTGCTTGGTCTGATCCAGCTTGCCGGAGCTTAGCGCTGGGAACAGACTCCGCGCCGCCCCCATTCAAGCCATGCGTTTGGCGCCGGACTCGCGGATCATTAGCGACGCGATCAGACCGAGCACCGAATAGGCCGGCAGCACGGCAAGCGCCCAAGCATAGGCCTCCGGCGAATAGATGCGCGCGCCATTTTCCATCGTCCCGTCCCAGCCGAGATCTAGAAGCCAGCCGATGAGCGGCTGAAACAGCGCGCCGGATGCCACGTTGAAGGTGTTGCAGAAGGCATAGGCGGTGCCGCTGAGCTCGATGCGGTTGGTCTCCCCCGCCAGCGGATAGGTCAGCGCCATGCAGCCGAGGAGCGCCCCGCAGATCAGGAACAGGACGGCGAAGGTCCAGGGCGAGGCAAGCGGGGCATAAAGCACGAATGTGAGCATCACAAAGCCGCCCAGGGAACAGGCCACCAGCGGTGCCTTGCGTCGGCGAAAGCGGTCCGACAGCCAGCCCGCCATGGGCGCGCCGAAGGCCCACCCGGCCAGGAGCATCGAGGTGAGGATCGCCGCGAGGGGCCGCGAGAAGCCGTGCACCTGCATCAGCCAGCCGACGCCCCACAATCCGGCAAAGGCCAGAAGAGGCGCGGACATCGACGACGCGACCAGCGCGAGCAGCCAGTTGTGGGGCTTGCTGGCGACCTCCGCGAGGCCCGCAAGCATGCTTGGTGCGTTCGACGGTGTATCGGCGGTGGCCGCCTTGCCGGGCCTATCGCGCACGATCAGGACGAAGGCCGCGGCGAGCGCAAGCCCCACAAGACCCGCGCCGATCATCGCCGGCCGCCAGCCCGTGGCGTCAACCACCAGGGCAAGCGGTGCCTGGCCGGCGATGCCGCCCGACATGCCCGCCAGCATGACGAGCCCCGACAGCAGCGCGAAACGTTGCGCCGGGAACCAGTAGGTCGCCAGTTGCAGGGCGCCGACGAAGGAGAACGCCGCGCCGATGCCGGTGAGCAGACGGCCGACATAGACCACCGAGGCGTTCGGCCCGAGACCGGAGATCACGCTGCCCAGGGCGCACAAGGCGATAGCCAGCGCCACCATGCGCCGGGCGCCCCAGCGGTCCATCAGGGCGCCGGCAGGGATCTGCAGGCTGGCATAGGCGTAGAAATAAAGCGCCGAAAGGTTGCCGAGCATGGCCCCACCGACCCCCAGATCGACCATCAGCTGGTCGATCATGACGCTGGGGGCCACGCGCTGGAAAAAAGCGTAGCAGAAGAAGGACGCCCCGAGCGCAAAGACAAGCCAAGCCCAGCCGCTGGGCTTTGCGGCGTCGGCCTTTGCGTCGTCGGGGCGGGTTGGCGCCATGGTCCTCTTGCGCATGGCCGGGGCGCTCTGGTGGCCGGGAAAGGCCGATCTGATCGCCCATCCCTAGAGCATGAGACGCCGCCACACCAGCCGCTTCGCCGAATGGCTGCCATGCCCGCGGCCTGACCGAACCGTGGGACGAACTGTCGGACGAACCGCCCGAAAAAAGGCGTCAGACTTGTCACGCCCGGTTTGTCCCATCTCAGCCGGGATGCCGCTTGACGTCGGCATTGTTTCCATTATTTTGGAGATATGGAGAAAACAGCCATCATCGCCGCGCTCGCCGCCCTGGCTCAGGACACGCGCCTCGGCATATTCCGGATGCTGGTGGAAGCCGGCACCGGGGGGCTTGCGGCGGGGCGGATCGGTGATCGGCTCGGTTTGCCCTCGGCGACGCTCTCCTTCCATCTCAGCCAGCTCAAGCACGCCGGCCTGGTCACCTGTCAGCGCGATGGCCGCTCGCTCATCTACTCGGCCCGGTTCGACGCCATGAGGGATCTGGTCGGCTACCTGACCGAGAACTGCTGCGGCCAGGGGCCTGAGGCCTGCGACATCGGCCCGGGCGCCGGCATCGAGCCGGCGCATGCGCCGGCGCGCGGAGTAGGAGCATCATGAATAGCCCGGAAGTCACCATCTATCACAATCCCGCCTGCGGGACCTCGCGCAACACGCTCGGCCTGATCCGCAATGCCGGGATCGAGCCGCAGATTATCGAGTATCTCAAGACGCCCCCCTCCCGCGAGCAGCTCAAGCAGCTGATTCGGCAGATGGGCATTTCGGTGCGCGATGCGTTGCGCGAGAAGGCAACGCCCTATCATGAACTTGGGCTCGACGACCCAGCCTTGACCGACGAGCAGCTCATTGACGCCATGATGGAACACCCCATTCTGATCAATCGCCCGATCGTGGTCACTCGGCTCGGCGTCAAGCTTTGTCGTCCCTCTGAGGTCGTCCTCGACATCCTGCCGACGCCCCAGCGCGGCGCCTTCTCCAAGGAGGACGGCGCGCCCGTGACCGATGCGCAGGGCCGCCAGGTGAGTTGACACCGAGCAAGCCGAGCCAACCTCCGTAAGGTAAGTTCTACCGGAGCCCTGCAATGCGTCTTGCCCAGCCCGCCGCGCAGCTGTCCTTCCTCGACCGCTATCTGACCGTGTGGATCTTCGCGGCCATGGCGCTCGGCGTGGCGCTTGGCAGCCTGTTCACGGGCCTGCCGGCGGCGCTCGACCGCCTTTCGGTCGGCACCACCAACATCCCGATCGCCATCGGGCTGATCCTGATGATGTATCCGCCGCTTGCCAGGGTGCGCTACGAGGAGCTGCCGCTTGTCTTCGCCGACAAGCGCATCCTCGCCCTGTCGCTCGTACAGAACTGGCTGATCGGGCCGGTCCTGATGTTCGCGCTCGCGGTCATCTTCCTGCGCGAGCATCCCGAATACATGACCGGCGTTATCCTGATCGGGCTGGCCCGCTGCATCGCCATGGTGCTCGTCTGGAACCAGCTCGCCCGCGGCGACAACCAGTATGTGGCCGGGCTCGTGGCCTTCAACTCGATCTTCCAGATCCTGTTCTTCAGCGTCTATGCGTGGTTCTTCCTCGCCGTGCTGCCGCCGCTCTTCGGGCTCGACGGCAGCGTGATCGATGTCGGCTTCCGCACCATCGCCGAGGCCGTGCTGATCTATCTCGGCATTCCGTTCGCGGCCGGCTACCTGACCCGGCGCTACCTGACACGGCGCAAGGGCCATGACTGGTACGAGCGCGAGTTCGTGCCCCGCATCAGTCCACTGACGCTGGCCGCCCTGCTGTTCACCATCGTCGCCATGTTCAGCCTCAAGGGCGGCATGGTGCTCGAGCTGCCATTCGATGCGCTGCTGATCGCCGTGCCGCTGACGATCTATTTCGTGGTGATGTTCCTGGTCAGCTTTGCCATGGGCCGATTCATCGGGGCCGACTATCCGCGCACCACCGCGGTTGCCTTCACCGCGGCCGGCAACAATTTCGAGCTCGCCATCGCTGTGGCGATCGCCGCCTTCGGGCTGGCCTCGCCGGTCGCCTTCGCCACCGTCATCGGGCCGCTCGTAGAGGTGCCGGTGCTGATCCTGCTGGTCCATGTCGCGCTGCGGCTCGGCCGGCGCTATTTCGCCGAGGCGGCTGCGCCACCGGTCACGGCACCTGCCGGAGCCGGACCGGCCCAATAAGACGCTGCGGGTTTGCGTGGCCGGATCACCCGGTCGTCGACAAACCCCCAGCCCCAACGGTCTGCGAGGTCGCGCGCGCCAACAGCCGCCGCCTTGACTTCCGCCAGACACGATGGAAGCTGACGGCATGTTCAATCCTCCCGATTTTCTGACGCCCGATCCGGTCGCCACGGAGAGCTTCAGCGATGCCGGCGCGGCGGTCGCCCGGCTCGACGAGCTCTACCGGCGCAACACCGCCTTTCTACGCGACAGGTTCGAGGCCCATGCCCGCGGCGATCGGCTCGACAGGCGGGTGCGCGCCACCTATCCGTTCGTGCAAATCGCGACCGGAACCCATGGCCGGATCGATTCGCGCCTGTCATACGGCTTCGTATCCGGCCCCGGCCTGCATGAAACGACGGTCACCCGCCCCGACCTATACCACGACTACCTCATCGAGCAGATCGGGCTGTTGATCGACAATCACGGGGTTCCCGTGGAGATCGGCGAGTCGGACGACCCGATTCCGGTTCACTTCGCCTATCCGCGCGATATCAATGTCGAGGCCGCCTTCGGAGAGGGCGAGCGCCCCTTGCGGGACCTGTTCGACACGCCCGACCTGGCGATGATGGACGATTCCATCGTCAACGGGACCCGGGTGGCCGCCGCCGGCGCCCCGGAGCCGCTGGCGCTGTTCAGGGCGGCGCGGATCGACTACTCGCTCCATCGGCTGGCCCATTATACCGGCACCGACCCGGCGCACTTCCAGAACTTCGTGATCTTCACCAATTACGCCTTCTACGTCGACGCCTTCGTGCGGATGGCCCGCGAACGCATGGCCGCCGGCGAGGCCGACCACGTCGCGTTCGTCGAACCGGGCGACGTGATCACCCAGAATGCCCGCTTCGGCCCGCCCGAACCGAAGGGCATGGCGCCGGAGCGGATGCCGCAAATGCCCGCCTATCACCTCGTCGCACCGGACAATTCCGGCATCACCCTGGTGAATATCGGCGTCGGGCCGTCCAATGCGCGCACCATCACTGACCATGTCGCCGTCCTCAGGCCCCATGCCTGGCTAATGCTGGGCCATTGCGCCGGCCTGCGGAACACCCAGCGCATGGGCGACTATGTGCTGGCACACGGCTATGTCCGGGAGGATCACATCCTCGATGAAGAGCTCCCCCTCTGGGTGCCGATCCCGGCCCTTGCCGAGGTGCAGGTGGCAGTCCAGGAGGCGGTTGCCGAGGTCACCGGCCTTGCCGGCTACGAGCTCAAGCGGGTGATGCGCACCGGCACCGTGGCCAGCGTCGACAACCGCAACTGGGAGCTGGGCGACCACCCCTCGATCATTCGGCGCCTGTCGCAGTCGCGCGCCATTGCCCTCGACATGGAATCAGCCGCAATCGCGGCCAATGGCTTCCGGTTCCGGGTGCCTTACGGCACCCTTCTGTGCATCTCGGACAAGCCGCTGCAGGGGGAGATCAAGCTGGCCGGCATGGCCAGCGACTTCTATCGCCAGCGCATCGGCCAGCATCTGGAGATCGGGCTTCGCGCGCTCGAGAAATTGAGATCGCATGAGCGGGAGCGCCTCCATTCGCGCAAGCTGAGAAGCTTCGCCGAGGTGGCGTTTCAGTAGCCCTGCGCCGAAGCGCCTGCAGCTCCGGAGCGCCGTGCGATCCTGTTGAGCGGCCGTGAGACGCCGACTTGAGGCGGGCATCCAGTTACGGCGGAAGCCCGAGGCATTGCGGGTGATGATGGGCTCGGCGGCAACCCCAGCGGTCATGGCCGGGCGCCGTCCCGGCCATCCACGCGGGCACTGGATAAAGCGCCATCGCCGGTAAGACGTGGATGCCCGGAACAATGTCCGGGCATGACAGGAGGGGCTGGCGCTGTGCCGGGAGTCGCGGAGGCCGGAGTTGGTCTTGCCTGCCGATTCTGGATTCCCGCTTGCGCGGGAATGAGCGGAATTCGGCAAGGCCCTACCTCCCCCGCTCATGCCCGCGAAAGCGGGCATCCAGCCAGGGCCGTGCCTCAAGGCAGAGCGGGCGCGAATGGGCAAGGCGGTAGCCCCCCACGTCATGGCCGGGCGCCGTCCCGGCCATCCACGCGAGAGGCGGACAGGGCGCCATCGCCGGTTGGGCGTGGATATCCGGAACACGTCCGCGCAAAAGGACGGGGCGCCCATCGCTCAAAGCGACGGGCGACCCTTTGGATGTCTTTCGTTCAGCAATAATACTCGTATGGCCGGCCATACTCATCATAGGCGGTACATACGCGGCGCTCCGAGGCAGCGCCGATCATGGTGCCCGCGCCCGCGCCGATCGCGGCGCCCGCTATCGTTCCGGCCGTCGTCCCGGCCACCGCCTGACCGACACCCGCGCCGGCCAGGCCGCCGACCAGCGCACCGGTCGCCACGCGGTCGCCCGGCATGTGATTGCAGCCGGCCACGACGAGGCCCGTGAGGGCGACCGCTACTGCTGCAAGCTTCTTCATGTTCGCCTCCGCTCTTCGTTCCGCCTTGTTTCCGCGGCTTGTCCGCATATGGATTGTTAACGCGGTGTAATGCGCCCGGTTCCACCAGGCCGCCAGATGGTGAGGGTCACATGGGCCTGGGGATCGAGCATTTCAGGCCCGTGCGGGGACAGGCCGGCGCCGCGCAGGGCATCATCGGCGCTCAAATCGGGGCCCAGGATCGAGAACAGTGTGCGCCCTTCGCCCAGCGTGACCCGTTCGGCACGGGCGAGGTCGAACTGGTCGTAGCCGATGGCGAGGAACAGGTCGAAGACGCGCTGCCCGCCGGGCACCGCCACCGTGCCGCCGCCCGGCGCGGCCTCGCGCAAGACCGCCTCAAGGGGGCAACGGACCGGATTCCACCACCATGCATCCGCCCGCCTCTCCAGGCCGTCGACGCTTGCGCTGACCACGATGCGCCGGCGGCGGTCCGGCGCCGCGTTGGGGTGAAGCTCGTGCCCCAGCCGGCCGAGCACGGCGACCGCCGCGCCGTCGAGGGCGGCTTGGAAGCGCCGCCAGTCCGCCGCGTTGCGCAGGCTCGGCGGGGTCCGGCCGCTGGCATCGGCGAAACGGTCATCGCGCGATACGATGGCGTGGCCGTGGACGAAATAGCCGGGCGGCACCCGGTGCGGGCCGGTCTCGTCCGGGACCATCACGCAGCGGCGCGCGCGCGAGGGCCGAGCGCCGGCAGGATGGTGCGCGCCTGCATCATCGCCCGCACCAGCACGAAAAGAAGAACCCCGTTAAGGATGTGCCAGAGGAAATGGGTGCCGATGGGAACGACGTCGCAAACCGCCTGGTCGAAGGTCCGGAAGGTCAGCGACACAGCGAAGACGCCGGCGGCCAGATAGAGCGCCCTGCTTGAGGGATGCCCAAAGCCGTGCAGCAGGCCGGCCACCACCACAAGGGCCAACAGAGCCGGAAGATAGGAGCCCGAGCCCGCCAGGAAGCCGGGCGGCAGGAGCGCTGTGACCCCGAAGGAGAACAGGAAGAAGGCCGCAAGCACGACGCTCGCGCCGACGCCGCCGAGCCCCATCATGCGCCGCATGGCGATGAAGAAATAGACATAGATGAACAGGGTGATCGGAATCACATCGGCCAGCAGCGACCAGCGATTGGCGTGGGTGTGAAACAGGAAGGATCCGATGCCGACCAGGAACACGATTCCGATCAGCAGCAGCGCCGACCGGTCATTGGCGCGTCCGCGCCGCCACAGCCACAGCAGCGCCAGCGCCGCCGCGATGAAGGCGAGGTTGGAGATGGCATTGACCGGCTCCGCCCAGTAGGTCTGGTCGGTGCGCTCGCAATAGGCGTTGATCGGTGCGGTGAGATCCAAGGCTCGCTGCGGTCCTGCCAGATACGCCGGGGGGACAATAGACAGGAACCGATGGATCGGGACAAGCGCGATCGGTCAGGCCGCGTCAATGGTGGGCGCGGTCGATCCGGTCCGATTGGTCGGCCGGCGCGCGCTGCGTTTCTGCAGGGCCTCGACCAGGCTGATATAGGACGAGGCCGGCAGCGGCGGGGCGAACAGATAGCCCTGGGCCGCGTCGACGCCCTTGCCTCTTAGATAGCGTAGCTGATCGAGTGTCTCGACGCCTTCGGCGACGACCGACATTTCATAGCTCTTGGCCAGCTCGACCAGCGAATCGACAATCGGGGCCTCGGTCGTCTCGGCGGTGATCGGATCGATGAAAACCTTGTCGATCTTGACGATGTCCATGCCGAGACGATGCAGGGCCGCCAATCCGCTGTGGCCGGTTCCCGCATCGTCGAGCGCGACCTTGGCGCCGAGAGCCTGGAGCTTGGCGATCACCGTCTTGGCGCGGGCCATGTCGACGAGGGGAAAGCGCTCGGTGACCTCGAAGATGAGCTGGTGCATGGCGATCGGCGAGTTGGCGAAGATGCGCTTGACGTCGCGGATAATGGTGTCGTCCTGGAAATGCTGGGCGCACAGGTTGAAGCCGACCTTCAGCTTGCCGTGGCGGGCATAATGCTCGCCGAGATCGGCGATGACCCCGTGCATGAGTCGAACCGTCATGTCGACGATCTGGCCGTCGAGCTCGGCCTGGGCGATGAAATGGGCCGGGCTCTCGATGGTCCCGTCGCGCCGGCGCCGCCGCACCAGCACCTCGCAGCCGATCAGCCGGCCGCTCGCCACGTCCAGCACCGGCTGGTAGTAGGGAACGAACTCGCCCCGGCTCAAGCCGGCGGCGATGTCATCGCTCAGCCGGCTGTGGCGGCGCGCGAAGGTTGCAGCGATGGCGGTGACCAACCCCGCAAAAAGTGCCATGACGGCGAAGGTGTAGGCCCGCAGGCCGGCATAGTCATCCATGACCGCGGCCTTGGCCACCGAGATCGTGCCGGTCACCGGGAAGCGCTCGGAGGCGCGCTTGCCGATGATGACGCCCTCGCCCAGCGGCTCGGCCAGCTCGGTTTCTTCCGGCGCCGCCTCGAATACCGTCCCGTCATCGACCGCCAGGGTGGCCAGGCCGTGCTGGCGCCATCCCGCCGGGAGCACGTCGAGGCCGATGCTTTCCGGCAGAAAATAGGTGGTCAGTCGATGCCGGGGCGTGGGCTGAAAGCGCATGGCCAGCGCCCGGCGACCCTGCTCATCGCGGGTCACGAACACGCTGATCGTGGCATTGACCGGGACATGCTCGGACAAAATGGCATAGCGCGAGGCCACCGGCGAGCTGGCGCATTGCCCGTCCGGCCCCACCACGGCTATCTCCCGGATCACCCGCGAGGCGGCCACCGCCCGGCGCATCGCCTCCCGCCCGCGCAGATCGCAGGCCGAGACATCCGTGTCGTGAAGCTCGGCGAGCACGGCGATCCCGCCGCGCATCATCGTCTCGACGCGGCCGGTCATGCGCCCGGCATAGTCGGCGAGCGTCTGCTGCGCCGAGGCCTGCACATGGGCGTCGATGAAAAGGGAAAAGCCCAAGGGAGGCGCCGCCGCGACGACCACGCAAGCGCCGATCATCGCCCATCTCTTGAACCGACGTGGGAACACGCGCCGACCTCCGCCTGCCTAGCGGAGTAAGGCAAAACGCCCTAATTCGCCGTTAACCGGCGCCCCACGCATTCGCACGGGCCGATGACCGCCCTTGCTTACTCGGCGCGCCGGCTGCCCGCGGCCTCGATCATCTTGGCCAGCCGCAGGAAGCGGAAGAAGGAATTGATGGTGGCGAAGATGAACCCCTTGGCGCCGCCGGTGAAATGGCGGCGCAGCACATAATATTTGAAGAACGAAAACGGCATCTCCACGGGCAATCGCAGGATCAGCGCCAGGCGATTCGACCTGCGGAGCGTCTTGGCCTGCAAGTCGCTGTACGAGTTCAGCTTCTCCACGAGATAGGAAAACGACCGATAGGAGTAGTGCCACGCCGTGCCCTTGAGCTGGCGCGCGGGCGTATCGCCCGGCTGCACCGTGTCGTGCACCGGGCTTTGCGAGAACCGGCCGACGCGGCGATCATAGAGCCGGATGAAATTGTGGTAGTCGGCCCACAGGCGCGGCCTTGTATCACCCGGATAGACCAGCTCAGTGCGAAACCGGTAGAACGGGTGATCGGGCGGGCCGTCCTCGAACAGGGCGATGATCTCCCGGCACAGCGCCTCGGTGGGCACCTCGTCGGCATCGAGGTTGAGCAGCCAGTCATGGCGGCACTGATCCTCGGCGAACCGCTTCTGCGGCCCGAAGCCCGGCCAGTCATTATGGATCACGCGGGCACCGAGCCGCTCGGCGATCGCCTGGGTCCCGTCGGTGGAGCCGGAATCGACGACAATCACCTCGTCGACCCAGCCGACGACGCCTTCGATCACCGGGGCAATGCGGTCGGCCTCGTTCATCGCGATGATGAAGCACGACACCGGAACGGGCTGCGAGATTGTTATGGCCATCGGCCGTTCAACTCCCCGGTGCGCGGCGGCCTCAGGCGGGCTTTCTTTGCTGGGCCTCGACGACGGCGATCGCCGTCATGTTGACCACGCCGCGGGCGGTTACCGAAGGGGTGAGAATGTGCGCCGGCTGGGCCGGCCCGATCAGAATCGGGCCGACCGGCAGGGCATCGGCCAGCCCCTTGATGAGCTGATAAGCGATATTGGCCGCGTCGAGATTGGGCATGATGAACACATTGGCCTCGCCGCTCAGCCGCGATCGCGGGAAGATGCGCCGGCGCAGCGCCTCGTCGAGCGCAGCATCGCCATGCATCTCGCCCTCGACCTCAAGGTCCGGGGCGGCCTCGCGGAGCATCCGGACGGCCTCGCGCATTTTGCGCGCGCTCGCCGACTCGGCGCTGCCGAAGCTCGAATGGGACAGGAGCGCGATCTTCGGCTCCAGCCCGAAGCGGCGCACATGGGCGGCGGCAAGCTGCGTCATGCCGGCGATCTCGCCCGCATTGGGCTCCTCGGTGACATAGGTGTCGGCGATGAAATAGGCGCCCTTGGGCAGGATGATCAGGCTGAGCCCCGAGAAGTCGGCCACGTTGTCGGCCAGCCCGATGACGTCGCGTATCCAGCGCAGATGGGCGGCGTAGCGGCCCTCCAGCCCGCAGACCATCGCGTCGGCCTCGCCGCGATGGACGGCGACGGCGGCGATTACGGTAGCATTGGTGCGCACCAGGGTGCGGGCAAGATCCGGGGTCACGCCCTTGCGGCAGGTCAGGTCGAGGAAGCTCTCGACATAGTCGCGGTAGCGCGGGTCGTCCTCGGGATTGATCAGCTCGAAGTCGCGGCCCGGGCGAATCTGCAGGCCGTAGCGCTCGAGCCGCGCCTCAACCACCTGCGGCCGCCCGATGAGGATGGGTTGGGCAAGGCCCTCCTCGATGACCACCTGGGCGGCGCGCAGGATGCGCTCATCCTCACCTTCGGCATAGATCACGCGGCTGGGCGCCGCCTTGGCCTTGTCGAAGACCGGCTTCATCAGAAAGCCCGACCGGAACACGAAGCGGTTGAGTTCTTCGTGATAGGCGTCGAAATCCCCGATCGGCCGCCGCGCCACGCCGGATTCGACGGCGGCGCGGGCGACCGCCGGGGCGATGCGCAGGATGAGCCTCGGATCGAACGGGTTGGGGATCAGGTTGTCGACCCCGAACAGCCGGGTCTCCCCGCCATAGGCCCGCGCCGCGACCTCGGATGGCGGCTCCAGGGCAAGATCGGCGATCGCCTGGACGGCGGCCAGCTTCATCGGCTCGTTGATCGCCGTCGCCCCGGCGTCGAGGGCGCCGCGGAAGATGAAGGGAAAGCACAGGACATTGTTGACCTGATTGGGGAAATCGGACCGGCCCGTGCACATCATGAGGTCCGTGCGCACCGCGGCGGCGACGTCCGGCATGATTTCCGGCTCGGGGTTGGCCAGCGCCATGATGAGCGGGTTTTCGGCCATCCGCGCCACCATGTCGGGCTTGAGCACGCCGCCCGCCGACAGGCCGAGAAAGACGTCCGCCCCGTCGATCACCTCGTCGAGGCGGCGCTTGTCGGTGTCCTGGACGAAGGCCGCCTTCCAGCGATCCATCAGGGCCTCGCGGCCCTTGTAGACGACGCCCTCGATGTCGGTGACCCAGATGTTCTCGCGCTTGACGCCGAGCTCGACGAGCAGGTTGAGGCAGGCGATGGCCGCGGCGCCGGCGCCCGCGGTGACGAGCTTGATGTCGGCGAAGCGCTTGCCCGACAGCCGCAGCGCGTTGGTGACCGCCGCGGCGACGATGATCGCAGTGCCATGCTGGTCGTCGTGGAACACCGGGATACGCATGCGCTGGCGCAGCAGGTCCTCGATCTCGAAGCACTCCGGCGCCTTGAAGTCCTCCAGATTGATGCCGCCGAAGGTCGGCTCCAGCGCGGCGACGACATCGACGATGCGCTCGACCTCCTTCGCGTCGATCTCGATGTCGAAGACGTCGATGCCGGCGAACTTCTTGAACAGCACCGCCTTGCCTTCCATCACCGGCTTGGAGGCCAGCGGCCCGATGGTGCCGAGGCCGAGCACCGCAGTGCCGTCGGAGACCACCGCGACGAGGTTCTGCCGGCCGGTCAGGGTCGCCGCCTCGGCCTCGTCCTCGGCGATGGCCAGGCAGGCCGCGGCGACGCCCGGCGAATAGGCGAGCGCCAGATCGCGCTGGGTGGCGAGCGGCTTGGTGGCCCGGATCTCGAGCTTCCCGGGCCGAGGCAGGCGATGATAGTTGAGCGCGGCGGGGCGCAGCTCGTCGGGCAGTTCGTCGGACACCTGATCTCCTCCGGGATCGCTTCGGGAGGAAGTCATAACAGCATTCGCCGGTTACGCGGAAATCTGCCGACCCGGCCAAGGCACGACGATATGCCGCACCGGGCCGTCACACCTGCTTTTGCGGCTCCGGGAGCGCCAGCCGGATATGCAGCTCGCGAAGCTGGCGCGGGCTGACCTCGCCGGGCGCGCCCATCATCAGGTCCTGGGCCTGCTGATTCATCGGGAACATGACGACCTCGCGCAGATTCTCCTCGCCGCAGAGCAGCATCACGATGCGGTCGATGCCCGGCGCGATGCCGCCATGGGGCGGGGCGCCATATTGCAGGGCGCGCACCATGCCGCCGAACTTGTCCTCCAGAACGCGCTCGTCATAGCCGGCGATCTCGAAGGCGCGGCGCATGATCTCCGGCCTGTGATTTCGGATGGCCCCCGAGGACAATTCGACCCCATTGCACACGATGTCGTACTGGAAGGCCTTGACCTCAAGCGGGTCCATGGTCTCCAGCGCCTCCAGCCCGCCCTGCGGCATCGAGAACGGGTTGTGGGAGAACTCTACCTTCTTTTCCTCCTCGTCCCATTCGAACATCGGGAAATCGACGATCCAGCAGAAGTCGAAGCGCTCCGTGTCGATGAGGCCGAGCTCCTCGCCGACCTTCTTGCGCGCCTGTCCGGCGAAGGGCGCGAACACCTTTGGCCGACCGGCCACGAAGAAGACCGCGTCACCCTCGGCGAGATTGAACTGGGCGCGGATCGCCTCGGTGGCGCCGGGCCCGAGATTCTTGGCCACCGGCCCGGCGCCCTCGCCTTCGCGGAAGAAGATGTAGCCGAGCCCCGGCTGCCCCTCCCCTTGCGCCCAGGCATTCATGCGGTCGCAGAAGGCGCGGGTGCCTCCACCCTTGGCGGGAATGCCCCAGACTTCGGCCTGGGCGTCCTTATCGAGCAGGGTGGCGAACACCTTGAAGCCCGAGCCGCGGAAATGCTCGCTGACCGGCGCCATCTCGATCGGGTTGCGCAAGTCGGGCTTGTCGGTGCCGTATTTGCCGATCGCCTCGGCGTAGGGGATGCGCGGGAAACGCTGGCTGACCGGCTTGCCCTCGGCGAACTCCTCGAACAGGCCGCGCAGCACCGGCTCGACAGCATCGAACACGTCGTCCTGGGTAACGAAGCTCATCTCGATATCGAGCTGGTAGAACTCGCCCGGCGAGCGATCGGCGCGGGCATCCTCGTCGCGAAAGCAGGGCGCGATCTGGAAGTAGCGATCGAAGCCCGCCATCATGGTGAGCTGCTTGAACTGCTGGGGCGCCTGGGGCAGCGCGTAGAAGCGGCCCGGATGGAGCCGCGAGGGCACCAGATAGTCGCGCGCGCCTTCCGGGCTGGAAGCCGTCAGGATCGGCGTCTGGAACTCGATGAATCCGGCCTCGGTCATGCGGCGGCGGATCGAGGTCATGATCTCCGAGCGACGGACGATATTGCGGTGCATGCGCTCGCGCCGCAGATCGAGGAAGCGGTATCTGAGCCGGATATCCTCGGGATACTCCGGCTCCCCGAAGACCGGCAGCGGCAGCTCGGCGGCGGCGCTAAGGACTTCGATTTCCTCGACAAAGATCTCGATCTCGCCGGTGTCGAGATTGGCATTATAGGTGTCGGCGGGGCGCTCGCGCACCTGGCCGTCGAGCCGGATCACCCACTCCGCGCGCACCGCCTCGGCGGCGGCGAAGGCCGGCGAATCCGGATCGGCCACGCATTGGGTGATGCCGTAATGATCGCGCAGGTCGATGAACAAGAGCCCGCCGTGATCGCGCACCCGACGCACCCATCCGGACAGCCTGACCGAACGGCCGACATCGGCAAGGCGCAGGGCGCCGCAGGTATGGGAGCGGTAGGCGTGCATGTCTGGTCCCGGCTCGTGTGACGCATCCTGGAATCGGCGCGGAGAGGCGCATAGGGGCTGGGGAAAGTCAAGACCGGGCCGGCGGCTTGCCGCCCCTGCGACAGGCAATGCCAAAACCGCGACCGCCGGTGCAGGAAGACGCGACAATCCGGCGCGTCTCGGGTAGAAGCCGGCCAATCGCCGCCACGGCCCGCCCATGACCCCGATCCGCCCCCTGATTCCGCTTCTGACAACCGCCGCCATCCTTTTGGCCGGCAACGGTGTGCAGGGCACCATGGTGGCGCTGCGCGGCGCCGAGGAGGGCTTTTCCCCGTTCCTGATCGGGGTCATGGGCACAGCCTATTTCGCCGGCTTCATCAGCGCCTGCATTTGGGCGCCGCGCCTGGTGCAGGTGGTGGGGCACATCCGGGTGTTCGCGGCGCTCGCCGCCATCGCCTCGGCTGGCACGCTGGCCCTCGTCGTCGTCATCGATGCCTGGGTATGGATCGTCATCCGCTTTGCCATGGGCTTTTGCTTCTCCGGGCTGTTCACCGTGGTGGAGAGCTGGCTCAACGCCAGCGCCGGGCGCGACGACCGCGCCCGCATCCTGTCGATCTACCGCCTCGTCGACCTGGCCGCCGTCGCCGGGTCGCAGTTCCTGCTGCCGGTGTTTCCGCCCTCAGGCTTCGAGCTGTTCGCCATCGTCGCGATGATGTTCTGCCTGTGCCTGGTTCCAGTGTCGCTCGCCGACCGCACGCGGCCGCGGGCGCCGGAGAATTTCCGCTTCGACATCGCCACCATCTGGCGCATCTCGCCGCTGGCCTGCATCGGCTGCGTGACCATCGGGCTGACCAATTCGGCGTTCCGGCTGATCGGGCCGCTCTATGCCCAGGAGATGGGGCTCGACGTCGGCGGCGTCGCCATGTTCATCGGCGCCGGCATCGTCGGCGGGGCGGCGCTGCAATACCCGCTCGGCGTGTTCTCCGACCGGCTCGACCGGCGCTGGACCCTGCTGGCGGCGACCGCCGGCGCGGTGATCGCCGGCCTGATCCTGGCAACCGCGCCGGCCGGCGAGCCATGGCGCCTCTATGTCGGCATCTTCCTGTTCGGCGCCTTCGCCCTGCCGCTCTATTCGCTGTCGGCGGCCCATGCCAACGATCAGGCCTCGCCCGAGCAGTATCTCCTGATTGCCGCCGGGCTGACCTTCTTTTTCGCCGTCGGGGCGATGGTTGGCCCGCCGCTGGTTTCCTATATCATGGAGGTCTATGGGGCACCGGCTTTCTTCCTCTATACCAGCGTCGTGCACGGGCTGTTCATCGGCGTTGCGCTGTGGCGGATCGCGGCGGGGCGCCAGATACCGCGGGCCGCGCGCACCCGCTTCGTGGCGCTGCTGCGCACCTCCCCTGTCGTCTACCGGCTGGCCGAACGGGCAATCGGGCGCAACCACACGCCACCCAAACCGTGATAGGCAAGCACCAGCACAAACAAACGGATTCCCTAGATCTCAGCATGGACATCGCCCTCGTCACCACCACCAGCGGGCTTGCCGACGCCTGCCGCGCCCTGGCCCACCACCCCTATGTCGCCGTCGACACGGAGTTCATCCGCGACACGACCTTCTGGCCGCAGCTCTGCCTGATCCAGATGGCC
The DNA here is from genome assembly GCA_007118805.1 of Rhodobiaceae bacterium. GTDB lineage: Bacteria > Pseudomonadota > Alphaproteobacteria > Rhizobiales > Tepidamorphaceae > SKQW01. The sequence continues at coordinate 41,704 of SKQW01000244.1, forward strand.
GGGCCCGAGGGCGATCCGGTGATCGTCGATACCATGGCGCCCGATCTCGACCTCGACCCGTTCTACCGGCTGATGAATGACGACGGCGTCATCAAGGTGTTTCACGCTGCCCGGCAGGACATCGAGATCGTCTATTACCGGGCCGGCCTGATTCCCCATCCGCTGTTCGACACACAGGTCGCCGCCGCCGTGTGCGGCCATGGCGAATCGGTGGGATACGAACAGCTCGTGCGCACGCTCGCCGGGGTGCAGATCGACAAGAGCCACCGCTTCACCGACTGGGCGCAGCGCCCGCTGAGCAAGCCGCAACTCGCCTATGCCGCTGCCGACGTCGTGCATCTGCGGCCGGTCTACGAGGCGCTGGCCGGTGAGGTGGAACGGCTCGGGCGCAGCGAATGGATCCGCGAGGAGATGAATATCCTGACCTCGCCGACGACCTACGCCACCGACCCCGAGAATGCCTGGAAGCGGCTCAAGCTCAAGGTGCGCAAGCCGCGCGAGCTAGCGATTCTCAAGGCGCTCGCCGCATGGCGCGAGCGCGAGGCCCAGACCCGCGATACCCCGCGCGGGCGCATCATCAGGGACGATGCGCTCTACGAGATCGCGCTGCGCGCGCCGCAGGACGAAGCCGCGCTGGCGCGCCTGCGCGCGGTACCCAAGGGGTTCGAGCGCTCAACCCGCGGGCGCGCCATTCTCGAGGTGGTGCGCCAGGTGGCGGAGATCCCGGCTGACGAATTGCCCGCCATGCCGCGCAATAACGGGCCGCAACGCACATCGGGCCCGGTGGCGGACCTGTTGAAGGTGCTGTTGAAGCATCTGGCCGAGGAGCATCGCGTGGCGCCGCGCCTCATCGCCTCGGCCGACGACATCGAGGCGCTGGCCGCCGATGACGAGGCCGATGTGCCGATGCAGCACGGCTGGCGCTACGAGATCTTCGGCGCGACGGCCCTGGCCCTGAAGCAGGGGCGCCGCTCGCTCGCCATCGAGGGCGGCCGGCTCGTCCTCGACGAACGCGAACCCGCCCCCGACAGCGCCAAGGGCAAGCGCCGACGCACGCGGCGGCGCAAGCGCGCCGAGGTCGACAGCAACGGCGCGTGACCGGTGCGGGTCGGTGCCGACCATCGCACGTGTGTGGAACGGGGATTGGCGCGGTTTCCCTTCGGATCGAAGCAGCTGCGCCCTGCCCAGCATTACGTGGATGGGCGGAACAAGTCCGGCCATGGCGACTGGAGCGACCGCCAAGCCCATCATTGCTCGCCGTGCCGCCGAGTTCAGCCGCCACTGGATGCCCGCCTGCGCGGGCACGAGCGGAAAATCGACGCGGTTCAGTATGATCGCAAGCCGCTACTGCCCCGGCGTGCCGATGCGCTGCTCGCCCGCGCCCAGCACCGCCTCGACGCGCCGGCCGATGTCGAGCAGGCGCCTCTCCCCCATGGCCGGCGCCATGAGCTGCAGGCCGACCGGCATGCCGGCCGCGTCGCGCCCGACCGGCAGGGTGACGACGCAGAGATTCATGAGATTGCCGATCGTCGTGTTGCGTAGCACCATCATGTTGCGCGCCCGGTAGGCGTCGATTTCCTTGACCTCGTCGAAGCGCGGCGGGGTGATGGGCACGGTCGGCGTGGCAAACAGGTCGACATCCTCAAAGGCGGCGCCGGCCCGCGCCGCCATGGCGGCGATGCGACGGCGGCGGCTGAGATATTCGGCCGCCGACATGTCGCGACCGCCGATCACGCGGCTGCGCACGATCTCGCCGAGCGTGTCCAGCCTCTCCGGCATGTGGGTATTGAGGAACTCGTAAATCTCCGGGGCCTGGACGCTGCCGGCGCGGAACAGCTCATAGGCCTCCGTGGCCCCCGGCAAGTCCAGATCGACCAGGCGCGCGCCGGCCGCCTCGAGCTCGGAAAGGCCGGCCCGGACCGCCTCGGCGATCCCGGCGTCGCACTCCTCGAAGAAGAGCGTTGACGGCACCGCGATCCGCAGGCCTGCAAGGTCGGGCAGCGCCGGCGGCAATGCCAGGGCGCGGGTGCCGTGCGGATCGAGGGCCTCGAAGGCAACCGCGAGATCGTCCACCGTGCGCGCCAGGATGCCGGGGGTGTCGAGCGTCGGCGACAGCGGCACGATGCGCTCGATCGACCAGCGCCCGCTCGTCGTCTTCAGCCCGGCGCAGCCGGTCACGCTCGCCGGCACCCGGACCGAGCCGGCGGTATCGGTGCCGAAGGCGATCAGAC
>SKQW01000059.1 GCA_007118805.1 Rhodobiaceae bacterium
ACGATCGGCCATGTCGATCACGGCAAGACGACGCTGACGGCGGCGATCACGAAGTTTTTTGGCGAGTATCGCGCGTATGACCAGATTGACGCGGCGCCGGAGGAGAAGGCGCGCGGGATCACGATTGCGACGGCGCATGTTGAGTATGAGACGGGGGAGCGTCACTACGCGCATGTGGACTGTCCCGGTCATGCCGACTACGTGAAGAACATGATCACGGGTGCGGCGCAGATGGATGGGGCGATTCTGGTTGTGTCGGCGGCGGACGGTCCGATGCCGCAGACGCGCGAGCACATTCTTCTGGCGCGCCAGGTGGGAGTGCCGGCGATTGTGGTTTACATGAACAAGTGCGACCAGGTTGACGATCCCGAGCTTTTGGAGCTTGTCGAGCTTGAGATCCGGGAGCTTTTGTCGGCGTATGATTTTCCTGGCGACGACATTCCGATTGTGAAGGGGTCTGCGCTGGTTGCGCTTGAGGGCGGTGACGCGGAGATGGGCGAGAACTCGGTTCGGTCGCTGATGTCGGCGGTTGACGAGTATGTGCCGACGCCGGAGCGCCCGAAGGATCAGCCTTTCCTGATGCCGATTGAGGATGTTTTTTCGATATCGGGGCGCGGGACGGTTGTCACGGGCCGGGTTGAGCGCGGGGTGATCAAGGTTGGCGAGGAGGTCGAGATTGTCGGCATCCGTGACACGCGCAAGACGACGGTGACGGGCGTTGAGATGTTCCGCAAGCTGCTGGATTCGGGCGAGGCGGGCGACAATGTCGGGTGTTTGTTGCGGGGCATTGACCGTGAGGGTGTTGAGCGCGGCCAGGTTCTTTGCAAGCCGGGCTCGGTGACGCCGCACACCAAGTTCAAGGCTGAGGCGTATATTCTGACGAAGGAGGAGGGCGGCCGTCACACGCCGTTCTTCACGAATTACCGGCCGCAGTTTTACTTCCGCACGACGGATGTGACGGGGGTTGTGCATCTGCCCGAGGGCACGGAGATGGTGATGCCGGGCGACAATGTGGCGATGGAGGTCGAACTGATCGTGCCGATCGCCATGGAGGAGAAGCTGCGCTTTGCCATCCGCGAAGGCGGGCGAACCGTCGGCGCCGGCGTCGTCGCAAGCATCATAGAGTAAGGATAACCGTGTCGGGGCGCCCGATCTGGGCGCGCCGGACGGTTTCGGGACCGGAACCATGAACGAACAGAATATCCGAATTCGCCTGAAGGCATTCGACCATCGTGTCTTGGATGCCTCGACACGCGAGATCGTCAACACCGCCAAGCGCACTGGTGCGCGGGTACGCGGACCGATCCCGCTGCCCACGCGGCTGGAAAAGTTCACGGTCAACCGGTCGCCGCATATCGACAAGAAGAGCCGCGAACAGTTCGAGATGCGCACGCACAAGCGGTTGCTGGATATTGTCGAGCCGACCCCGCAGACGGTGGATGCGCTGATGAAGCTCGATCTGGCCGCCGGCGTCGACGTCGAGATCAAGCTGTAACGGCTCTGGGAGAGCGAGTAGCGCCATGCGCTCAGGAGTGATCGCACAGAAGGTGGGGATGACCCGGCTGTTCACGGATAGCGGCGAGCAAGTGCCGGTGACCGTGCTCAAGCTGGAGGGCTGCCAAGTGGTGGCCCACCGCACCCCCGAGAAGAACGGCTATACCGCGCTCCAGCTCGGAGCCGGCCTGGCCAAGGCCAAGAACACGCCACGGGCGATGCGCGGTCATTTTGCCGTCGCCAAGGTGGAACCCAAGCGGGCCCTTGCCGAGTTCCGCGTGAGCCCGGAGAACGTCATCGAGGTGGGGGCCGAGATCACCGCGGACCATTTCGTGGCCGGGCAGTTCGTGGACGTCAGCGGGATTTCCATCGGCAAGGGTTTCGCTGGTGTGATGAAGCGGCACAATTTTGGCGGCTTGCGGGCATCGCACGGCGTCTCGGCCAGCCACCGTTCGCACGGCTCCACCGGCGGCAGCCAGGACCCCGGCAAGGTCTGGAAGGGCAAGAAGATGGCCGGCCACATGGGCAATGAACGGGTAACGACGCAGAATCTCGAGGTGGTCGGCACCGACAGTGGGCGCGGGCTTGTCATGGTCAGGGGCGCGGTGCCCGGCGCGAAGGGGAGCTGGGTCCTGCTGCGCGACGCGGTCAAGCGCAGGCTTCCGGAGGGCGTGCCATTTCCGGGCGCGTTCCGGTTGCCCGAGGCGATCAATGGCGGCGCTACGGACGATGCCGCCAACGGGGCGCCGGAGGGCGGGGCGGCTGCCGAGGCCGAGGCCCCCGTCGGCGATGCGCCGCTGCCTTCTGAAGAGTCCGCTGGCGAATCTGCCGGCAGGGAGGGGGCGTGATGAAGCTCAACATGATCACGCTGGCCGGCAAGAAGGCCGGATCGGTGGAGGTCGCCGAGGAGATCTTCGGCCTCGAGCCGCGCAGTGACATCCTCCAGCGTATGGTGCGCTGGCAGCTTGCCAAGCGCCAGACCGGGACGCACAAGACCAAGTTGCGGAGCGAGATCCGGGCCACCAAGTCGAAGATGTATCGGCAGAAGGGTACCGGCCGTGCCCGGCATGGCGCGGCAACCGCTCCGCAGTTCCGTGGCGGTGGGAAGGCTTTCGGGCCGCATCCGCGCGATCACGCGCACGACCTGCCCAAGAAGGTGCGGGCACTGGCGCTGCGCCATGCGTTGTCGGCAAAGGTCAAGGCGGATGCGCTGATCGTGTTGGACGAGGCGGTTTCCAAGGATCACAAGACCAAGAGCCTGCGCGAGCAGTTCGGCAAGCTCGGCTTTGAGTCGGCGCTGATTGTCGATGGCCACGAAGTCGACGGCAATTTCGAGCTGGCGGTCCGCAATATCCCGAAGGTCGACGTGCTGCCGGTGCAGGGAATCAACGTCTACGACGTTCTGCGGCGCGACAAGTTGGTGCTGACCAAGGCGGCGCTGGACGCGCTCGAGGAGCGGCTCAAATGAATACCAAGCACTATGACGTGATCCTCGCACCGGTGATCACGGAGAAGGCCACCTACGCGTCCGAGAACGGGCAGGTGATCTTCAAGGTGGCCAAAACCGCGACCAAGCCTGAGATCAAGAAGGCAGTCGAGACGCTGTTCTCGGTCAAGGTGAAGGCGGTCAACACGCTGGTCAACAAGGGCAAGACGAAGCGGTTTCGGGGTATCAAGGGTCGTCAGAGCGACGTCAAGAAGGCAGTGGTCACGCTCGAAGAGGGCCACTCGATCGACGTCACGACGGGCCTGTAGAGGCAGGATCGGACCATGGCAGTCAAGAACTACAACCCGACGACGCCCGGCCAGCGCCAGCTCATCATCGTCGACCGTTCGGGCCTGTGGAAGGGGCGTCCGGTCAAGACGCTGACCGAGGGGCTGACCAAGAAGGGCGGTCGCAACAATCACGGCCGGATCACGGCCCGTCGGATCGGTGGCGGTCACAAGCGGCTGTACCGCGTGGTTGATTTCAAGCGGCGCAAGTTCGACATGCCGGCGACGGTGGAGCGGCTGGAGTACGATCCCAACCGCTCGGCGTTCATTGCGCTCTTGAAATATGCCGACGGCGAACTCAGTTACATCCTCGCGCCCCAGCGCTTGAGTGTCGGGGACAGCGTGGTTTCGGGCCGGCAGGTCGACGTGAAACCGGGCAATGCGATGCCGCTGGCGTCGATCCCGATCGGCACAATCGTGCACAATGTCGAGATGAAGCCCGGCAAGGGGGGGCAGATCGCCCGGGCCGCGGGCAGCTACGTCCAGCTCGTGGGGCGTGATCGCGGTTACGCGATCCTGCGTCTGAATTCCGGCGAGCAGCGGCTGGTACACGGCCAGTGCATGGCGACCATCGGCGCGGTCTCAAATTCGGACCATGCCAACACCAATAAGGGCAAGGCCGGTCGGACACGCTGGTTGGGCAAGCGGCCGGCAGTGCGCGGCGTGGCGATGAACCCGGTCGACCACCCTCATGGCGGCGGCGAGGGTCGCTCCTCGGGGGGTCGTCATCCGGTCACCCCTTGGGGCAAGCCCACCAAGGGCAAACGCACCCGGTCGAACAAGGCGACGCAGAAATACATTCTGCGGTCGCGCCACATGAGAAAGAAGTGATCGAGCCATGACGCGTTCCGTCTGGAAGGGCCCCTTTGTCGACGGCTATCTGCTCAAGAAGGCGGAGGCCGTGCGCGCTTCGGGGCGCAACGAGGTGATCAAGATCTGGAGCCGGCGGTCGACGATACTGCCGCAGTTCGTCGGGCTGACATTCGGCGTGCATAACGGCCAGAAGCACGTCCCCGTCCTCGTGAGCGAGGACATGGTGGGTCACAAGTTTGGTGAGTTCGCTCCCACGCGCACCTATTACGGGCATGGCGGGGACAAGAAGGCGAGAAGGAAGTAACGATGGGCAAGGCGGCTGCCGAGCGCAGGCTTCCCGAGAACGAGGCGCAGGCTGTGGCGCGGATGCTGCGCGTCAGCCCGCAGAAGCTCAATCTCGTGGCGAGTTCGATTCGCGGCAAGAGGGTGTCGGCGGCGCTGGCCGACCTGACCTTCACGCGGAAGGCGATTGCGCGGGAGGTCAAGAAGACCCTGGAGTCGGCCATCGCCAATGCCGAGAACAACCATGACCTGGACGTGGATGATCTGATCGTCGCTGAGGCCTATGTCGGCAAGGGGGTGGTGCTGAAGCGTTGGCGCCCGCGGGCCAGAGGCCGTGTGGGGCGGATCGCCAAGCCGCTGTCCAACCTCACAATTGTGGTTCGCCAAGTCGAGGAGCAGGCCTGATGGGTCAAAAAGTCAATCCGGTCGGCCTCAGGCTCGGAATCAACAAGATCTGGGATTCGCGCTGGTTTGCCGATTCCAAGGAATACGGGCCGCTGCTGCACGAGGACATCCAGATTCGCGAGATGCTGAAGAAGGAGCTCAAGCAGGCAGCCGTCTCGAGGATTGTGATTGAGCGCCCGCACAAGAAGTGCCGGGTGACGATTCACACCGCGCGGCCCGGAATCGTGATCGGCAAGAAGGGTGCAGACATCGAGAAGCTGCGCCGCAAGATCACCAAGCTGACCGACTCCGAGGTTCATCTCAACATTGTCGAGATCCGCAAGCCGGAGATCGATGCCAATCTGGTTGCCGACTCCATCGCGCAGCAGCTTGAGCGCCGCGTTTCCTTCCGGCGCGCCATGAAGCGGGCGGTCCAATCGGCGATGCGGCTCGGCGCAGAGGGTATCCGGATCAACTGCTCGGGCCGTCTGGGCGGGGCGGAGATTGCCCGCATGGAGTGGTATCGCGAAGGTCGGGTGCCACTTCACACGCTGCGCGCCGACATCGATTTCGGCGAATCGACGGCGGTCACGGCCTATGGCACATGCGGGGTCAATGTGTGGATCTTCAAGGGTGAAATCCTGGAGCACGATCCGATGGCCTCCGAGCGGCGCGCGGCC
>SKQW01000007.1 GCA_007118805.1 Rhodobiaceae bacterium
AATGGCATGATCGATCGCCGTCCCGGCATAATCGCGCAATGCGAGGGTGCGGCGGACGTCGTCCGGGCCTTGCGCTACGCCCGCGAAGCCGACCTCGAAGTCGCGGTGCGCGGCGGCGGCCACAGTGTGGCTGGCCGGTCGCTTACCGATGGCGGGCTGGTGGTCGACCTGCGGCACATGAATGCCGTCTCGGTCGACCCAGCCCGGCGCGTGGCGACTGTCGCAGGAGGTGCCACGATGGGCGATCTTGACCGCGCGACCCAGCCCTACGGGCTTGCCACGACCGGCGGCCGGGTCTCGACCACCGGGGTCGGCGGATATGTGCTGGGCGGGGGCGACGGTTGGATGGCCCGCAAGATGGGGCTGGCCTGCGACAATCTGTTGTCGGTGGAACTCGTCACCGCCAACGGTGAGATCGTCGTGGCGAGCGCTGAGGAGAACCCCGAGCTGTTCTGGGCGCTTCACGGCGGCGGCGGCAACTTTGGCATCGCCACGTCGTTTTCGTTCCGGCTTCACGATTTGCCGAATGTCACCGTGGCGATCCTTCTGTGGCCAGCAGACAAGGGGCCGGAGATCCTTCGCACCTATCGCGATTTTCTGGAGAGCGCACCCGATGAGGTGGGCGGCGGCTTCCTCTACCTGACCGGCCCGCCGGACGATTTCGTGCCCACGCATCTGCAGGGACAGCTCACATGCGCCATCCTGCTCATGTATGCCGGCTCGGAAGCCGCGGCCCGGCAGGCAGCGGCGTCGCTGTTGGCGCATGAGCATCAGGCCGAGCTGATCGCGGAGATGCCCTATGCCGAGATGCAATCCATGCTAGACGACCCGCCGGGGTACCGGAACTATTGGTCGGCCGAGTATCTCGCCAGCTTCCCCGACGCGGCGGTCGATCGCTTCTGTGGGGCCGCGAATGACATGATCGTGCCCTCACCCTCCCAGCATGTGCTGATTCCCCAGGGCGGCGCGATCGACCGAGTGGGAGACGACTGGCCGATTTCGTGGCGCGGCGCCCCCTGGTGCGCTCACCCCTTCGGCTTGTGGGAGGATCCGGCGGACGATGCCCGCGGCCGGGCATGGGTTCATCAGGTGCGATCCGAGCTCCAGCCCTGGGCGAGTGGTGCGGTCTATCTCAACTTCATCGGCGAGGAGGGGCAGGACCGGGTCGTGGCCGGCTTCGGACGGGAGAACTACGAGCGACTTTCGCGGATCAAGGCGGCCTACGATCCGGACAATGTGTTCCGGCTGAACCACAACATCAAACCGGCCTGACCCCCGCGATCCGGTCACGACAAGGAGATCATTGATGTCATCGACAGAAACCCTGGCACATGAACGCAGTGCGATTGGCGAGGGCCTGGCCCGACGCTCGTATTTGGACGTCTTCGAGGCGAGCCCGCGAGAGGTCCGCCAAGCGCTGGGCTGGCGCTGCGAGGAGGTCGGCGGGGCGATTGCGTCCATTGCCTCGAAGTCGACGAGCATCCTCATGAACCGCACGATGGATATTGGCACCGCAGAGCCGGCCGCACCGTTCCAAGTTGCCGAGATCGCGCGCCGCTACGGCGAGGCAGGCGTAGGGCGCTATTTCGTGACTGTCAGTCCCCACGCAAGGCCGCCCGAGATCCGCGACTGGCTGATGCAGCAGGGCCTGGTCGCGCAACGGCGCTGGATGAAGTTCGAGCGAGACATGCGACCGGCGCAGCCGGCACGCTCAGCGCTGCGTGTTGCCCGCATCGAAGCGCGTCATGCCTTGGAGTTCGGGCGGATAATCGCGCATGGCTTCGATATGGGCGAGGCGGCGGCCGGGATGTTCCCGCCGCTGGTCGGGCGCGCCGGCTGGCACCTGTTTGGCGCGTTCGACGGCGACGCGTTGGCCGGGGCTGGGGTGCTCTATGTTGAGGGACCCTTCGGCTACTTTCCTTTCGGAGCCACGGCGCCGGCCCACCGAAGGAAGGGCGCGCAGAGCGCGCTCCTCGCCGCGCGGATCGAGGCGGCGCGGGAGCTGGGATGCGACGCCCTGTTTACGGAAACCGGCGAAGAGGTGCCCGGTGACCCCCAGCATTCCTACCACAATATCGAACGGGCCGGCTTCAAGCCGTCCTACCTCGTCGACAATTATGCGCCGCCGCGGTGAACCGGAAATCGTGCCGCCAACGGCGGTCACCGGGTTCGCTCAGTCGAAAACCTTGAGGAAGTGAAAGACGGCCAGACGCGAGGTAATTGCTGTCAGCAGGGCGACGAGGATGATGGTGCCGAGAATGCCGAGGATCGCCGGCCAGCCGATCGACATCGGCCCGAACAGGGCGTCGATCTGGTCGCCAGCCGGCGTTGCGGCGAACTGGCCGACGATCCAGCTTATCACGCCGAACGTGGCGAGCGCGAGGATGCCGCCGGCGAGTCCGCCCTTGAAGCCCAGGCGCAGGAAGTGGCGCTCGAACTGCCGGGCGATGAACGCCTCCTTGGCCCCGACAAGGTGGAGCACCTCAACCACGTCGCGGTTCGACGCCATCGCGCCGCGGGTTGCGAAGACCACCGACAGCACCGTTGCGCTCAACACCAGGAGCAATATGCCCAGCCCCCCGGCGACAAGCGTGTTCGCCATAACGCGCAGGCGACTCTGCCAGCGATCGTGATCGTCGAGGCTGGCGCCTGGCACCGCCGACTGCACCAGGCGTCGCATCTCCCCGATATCCGGAGGATTATCGCGGTCGATCTCAACAACGACGAGGCGCGGGACCGGCAGCTCGTCGAACTCCGCGCCGGCGCCCAGCCAGGGCTCCAACAGGTCGCGGATCTCGTCCTCGCTGAGCGCGCGCGCCTCGGACACGCCGGGCATGCCGCGCACCAGAGCCACCAGCTCGGCAAGGGCCTGGCGCGTCTCCTCGCCGTTCATTGGCCGCACCTGGATGGTGACCTCCTGGGCGATGTCGGTCTGCCACTCCGATGCCGCATCGCCAATCACCGCCACGGCCCCGACCGTGATGCAGGCGAGGAAGGACATGATCGCAACGACGAAGAACAGCGCCCGGCTCGCCAGGCTGGTGGGCGGGACGATCGGGTTCGGGCGCGGGTGCGGTGTCGCGGCGACGTCCTGGACGTCCTCGATCTCGGCCTCGGCCGCCGCCGGGTCGGCGTCGGCGGCAACGGGAGGCGCTTGGTCCCTCGGGTCGGAGGCCATGGTTTGCCTAGTCATAGATATGCATGCGGCCGTTGTTGAGCACCAGCCGCCGCGCATCGTACTGGTCCATCAGCCCGATATCGTGAGTCGCTATGATGATCGCGGTCCCCAGCCTGTTGAGCTCGAAGAATAGGCGCAAGAGCCGTCGGGCAAGCGTCGGATCGACATTGCCGGTCGGCTCGTCGGCAAGCAACAGTTCGGGCTGGGTGATCACCGCGCGCGCAATGGCGGCGCGCTGCTTTTCCCCGCCCGACAGGACCGGCGGATGGACATGCGCCCGCTCGCCGAGCCCCACCCAACTCAGCAGTTCCAGGACATCGACCCGGTAGTCGGCTTCGTCCCGCCCCATGACGCGCAGCGGCAGCGCGACATTCTCGTAGGTGGTCAGGTGTTCCAGCAGGCGAAAGTCCTGGAACACCACGCCGATACGCCGCCGCAGCGTGGGCAGCGAGGAACGCGAAAGGGTCGCCACGTCGTGCTCGAAGAGCGACATCAGCCCGCGCGTCGGTTTCAGGGCGAGGAACATGAGCCGCATCAGCGACGTCTTGCCTGCACCGGATGGCCCGGTGAGGAACTGAAACGAGCCCCGTTCGATGCTGAACGAGACGTCGCGCAGCACCTCTGGGCCCATGCCGTAGCGCAACCCGACATTTTCCAAGCGAATCAAGGCGCAGGCTCCCGATGTGATCGGCCGCCAGGCGACAGTGCGCGATGCGGCTTAAGCCTCCATTAATCATAATCGGGCCATCTGGGGGAACTGTCCCCAGAAGGTCATGCGACCGATTTTCGCCGATCGGAGCGGCGATGCTCATCATCTGTCCGGCTTGTTCTGCCCGCTATCAGGTCGATGGCACCAAACTGCCCAGTGTTGGCCGTAGCATTCGGTGCGGCCGGTGCGGCAATCGGTGGCACGCTGCCCCAGTCGACCCGCCGGCGGACGTTTTCGCCACTTCCGTTTCGGAGATCGAAGAGGGCAATCCGCAGCCGTCCGATGAGGCGGCCGCGCGGCCACGTGCGCCGCGTCAGGCGCAGCTGGCCACGGGGGATTGGGAATCGGGAGGTGCCGTGCCGGCTGGCGAGACTGAGGCGGCGTTACGGGGCGTTCGGGTGGGGTCCCCGACCACTCACGCAGCGAATCGAAGAGGATCGTCCGCCAAGTCGAGGCAGGGGCAGGCGTTCCTGCTCGGCATGCTGCTCGCGCTCGCACTCGCCGCTCTGTATTATCGCGTTGATGTGGTCGGTGCCGTCCCGGCAAGCGCCGGCCTTTACGAAATCGTTGGACTCCCCGTGAATCTTCGCGGACTTGAGTTTCGCCATGTCGAGTCGCAACGCACTTATGAGGACGGTCTCCCGGCGCTCGACATAGAAGGCAGGATAGCCAATATCCGGGCCGAGGCTGTCGAGGTGCCCTCAGTGCGAATCGCTATACTCGGCGCGCGGGGCGAGGAGTTATATAACTGGCGGGTCGAACCGCGTCGGCAGCGCCTGGAGGCGGATGAGGATATGCGTATACGGAGCCGGCTGACGGCGCCGCCGTCTGGCGCCCGCGACATCAGGTTGCAGTTCGTCGACCGCCGCCCCGCGCTCGCTTCGGAGGCGGACCGATGACGATTGTAAGGCGGGGACACAGGATCCAGGTCCTGTTCTCCGCGGAGGACATCGCGAAGCGCAACAGCCAGCTTGCCGGTGACATCGCCAAGCGTGTCGGTGACGGTCTGCTGGTCGTGGCGGTGCTCAAGGGCAGCTTTGTCTTCGCGGCCGACCTGCTGCGGGCCCTTTACGAGGCGGGTCTGTCGCCCGAGGTCGATTTCATGAGCCTTGCCAGCTACGGCGCGGGCCAGGTTTCGTCCGGTCAGGTCGCGGTTCTGCGTGACGTGGAGGGCGACGTGCGTGGCCGCAAGATCGTGCTAATCGATGACATCCTCGAATCCGGGCGAACGCTGGCTTATGCGAAGGATCTCCTCGTTGCACGCGGGGCCAGCACGGTCTTGAGCTGTGTTCTCCTCGACAAGCCGGGCCACCGCAACGCCGATATCGAGGCCGATTTCGTCGGGTTCACCTGTCCTGATATGTTCGTCGTCGGATACGGGATGGATGTGGCGCATGCCTTTCGCGAACTGCCCTTTGTCGGGGTGGTGGAGTCGGATAGCGAGAAGGAATAGATCATGGCCGCGGTGCTGCTGGTCGAGGACGATGATTCGGTGCGGATTTTCGTGCGCCGCGCGCTGGAGCAGGACGGCCATACGGTCTGCGAGGCAAGCGACGGCGCGGCGGCGCTCGACACCCTGCGCAACGGTGCGGACGCAACTGACCTTGTCTTGTCCGATATCCAGATGCCGATCATGGACGGCATTGAGCTTGCCCTGAACGTGGCTCGCGAGCGCCCCGATCTGCCGCTTGTCCTGATGACCGGGTATGCCCACCAGCGCGAGCGTGCCCATGGCCTCGATTCGATCGTGCGCGACGTGATCGAGAAGCCGTTCACGCTGGCCGAAATCCGCGCCCGTGTGAATCAGGTCCTGGAGGTTCCCGCCTAGTCCGGCGCGGCGCCTTGGCAACGCTAGCGCGGCAGCAGCGCGGCCAATCCCGACAGGGTCAAGGCAAGCAGGATGAAGGCGGGCAGGAATGCGGCCGTCGCCACGACCAGGCTGTTCCCGTCGAGACGCCGACCCAACACCTGATTCGGATGATCCTTCAGGAACTTGCGCTGCGCGGCCAGGAACAGCGGATAGGCGCTAATCGCGGTGGCATAGAGATAGACACCGGACAGATTGTTGAAAAATGCAGATTGCGCAAGGGTCGGACCGACGACTTCGAGCGCCTGGCGCGTATCGCCGCCGAACGAGCCGAACATGCGGGCCGAGGCGGCATAGATCGCGGCATGGGCCAGGATGAAGACCGCGATGCGGGCCGGCGCATCGATGGCAAGCGCCCTCAGGGCACCGCCGCGATCGCGCGGGCCAGCGGCGATGCCGGCATAGAGCGAAAATCCTATGTGATTGATTATGAAGACAATTGGCAGGCCGTTGGTCAGCACCTGCCGCAACAGGTGCCGTCTTGCCACATCGTCCTGCACGACGCTCTGCCAGAATCCGGGCGTCAACGCGACATAGGCCAGGAGGAAGACGAGCAGGGCGGCACAGCTCAGGAGCAGGGAGTAGAGAACGAGGCGGGCGAACGGGATATCTGGGACGAACCATCGGTCAAACTGCCCGAGAATCCGGTCGGTAGACATTCGTCCCATCCCGGTGTTTGTCTCGCGCCGGATAGGGGGGCGCGAGTCTAGGTTCGCGTCCTGGCCGACCCGACCTACTCTTCCGGCTCGGTGGTGAACTGGAGCGGATAGCCGGCGCTGCGGCCGGCCTCGGTGCCTTCGGTGGCCTTGGTCTCGGCGATGTCCCTGGTGAAGACGGCAACCACGCAGGTGCCGCGCCGGTGAGCGGTCAGCATGACGCTGTAAGCTTGCGATTCGTTCATGCGAAAGACGGCCTTGAGCACGGCGACGACGAATTCGCGCGGCGTGTAGTCGTCATTGATCAGGATTACCTTGTGCAGGCGCGGGCGCTCGGTCTTGGAGCGCGGCGCGGTGCGAGGACGGGTGGTGTTGTCGCTCATCACGGCCCTCCGTGGCACGCATCCAGTCTACAGGCTTTGCCCGCCGTCATCGACTCCCGCGCCCGGACCTGTCGATGAGATAACCGAAACCCGGCGGGAACTCCTCGGCCTTGCCTTGCGTCCTCAGCGGCACCGGCAATGCGATTGCCGACAACCCGTAAAACTGAGGAGGAAACGATGACGATCAAGATTCACCGCTCAGAAGGCCGCTCCAGGCCAGCCGGCGTGATTGCCATGGGGTGGTTGGTCGCCGCAACGGCGATAGTTGCCCTGCCCCTGTCGGCCGCCATGGCCGATGACGGCCACACCATGCTTACGCCCGGCGACATCGAATGGTCGCCGGCGCCGCCCTCCGTGCCCGAGGGGGCGGAATCGGCCCTCATTTATGGCAACCCCAGCGAGGCCGAGCTGTTCGCGCTCCGCCTGCGTTTTCCCGCCGGCTATCATCTGCCCCCGCACACCCATCCGCGGCCGGAAGTGGTGACGGTCATCTCGGGGACGATCCAGTTCGGCAAGGGACCCGATGCGGATCCGGATGCGACCGAAGCCTTCGGGCCCGGTAGTTTCATCGCATTCGAGCCGGGCACGGTGCATTACGTCTATACCGACGAGGAGACGGTTATCCAGCTCAACAGCACCGGCCCTTGGGCGCTGGAGTATGTCAATGCGGATGACGATCCGCGCTCGTAAACCGGTCGGTATTGCCGCTGGCAGATGACCGGCGCTGTGCCGGAGGGGTGGACGATACGGCCGCCACTCCGGCCCTTTCGTCGACGGCTGCGGCGACGGCTACAGAACCGGGCACTTCCTGGAGCAAAAAATTTCCGGGAACTCTCCGGCTCGCTGTTGCGTCCTTGGCCGCGCCGGGGGTGAGCACCGCCGCCGCCGGATGACTGCAACCAGAAAACGGAGGAACACCCGATGGCGAGCGAAACCAGAGAGCTGGTGGTCGTGATGACACATGGCGCAGACCATGAGTTGTCGTCCGTTGCCTTCACTATTGCCAATGGCGCCATTACCGCCGGGATGACCGTCTATGTCTTCCTGACCAGCGCGTCGGTGGATCTAGTGCGCAAAGGCGCCATCGAGATGACTCAGGCCGCGCCGCTCGAACCTTTGGCTTCGCTGGTCAAGGATTTCGCGGCTCGTGGCGGCACGCTATGGGCGTGCACGCCCTGCGTGAAGGCCCGCGGCTACGAACAGGCCGATCTGATCGACGGCGTGACCATCACCGGCGCCAGCGTGATGCATGAGCGCATCATGGACGGCGCGGCCACGCTCAGCTTCTGACGAAGCAAAGTGCTCAATTCAGGTACAGAAGGAGGAAACGATGTCTCAGACAGCCACCACCGTCGCCTTCGATCCGAAGGATCTCGAACTCAAGGTCAAGGCGATGTATCGCGACGTCGCGGAGCACCCGGAAGGCGAATTCCATTTCGAGATGGGCCGGTCCCTGGCCGAGCGGCTGGGTTATTCGCCGCAGGACCTGGACCGGATTCCGGCAGAATCGATCGAGTCCTTCGCCGGGGTCGGCCACTACTTCCATCTTGCTCGCATCTCATCCGGTGAGACCGTGGTTGATCTCGGAAGCGGGGCCGGCATGGACAGCTTCATTGCTGCCCTCAAGGTCGGACCGTCGGGCCGCGTCGTCGGCGTCGACATGACTGACGAGCAGCTTACCAAGGCCAATCGGCTGCGCGACCGTGACGGCTTCAGCAACGTCACCTTCGAAAAGGCCTATATCGAGGAAATCCCAATGCCCGACGGTGCGGCGGATGTCGTGATCTCGAACGGCGTCATCAACCTGTCCCCGTCCAAGGCCATGGTGTTCCAGGAAGCCGCGCGCCTGCTCAAGCCGGGGGGGCGCTTTGCGATCTCCGACATCGTGACCGAGGCGCAGCTCCCCGAAGGCATCGTCTGCAACTCGGATCTCTGGGCGGCCTGCATTGGCGGCGCGGCCCAGCAGGACAATTACCGCGACATGATCGAGGCTGCCGGGATGCGCCTCGAGACGGTGGAGGACAACGCCGCCTATCAGTTCATTTCGGAGAATGCGCAGGGCGCCAGTCGCAAGTATGGTGTCAAGAGCGTGTCGCTGCTCGCCGTAAAGGCGTGAAGCGCTAGCGCACCCTGTCCGCCGCCGGGCCAACAACGGCCCGGCGGGCGGAACACGGAGAAGGTTGCGCCATGCCGGAGCCCAGAAGGGTGTCGTCTGCGACCGGCTGCCCCAAGCGGTACTTCGCCGCCGAGGTCGAACGGCTGCTGGATCGGCTGTACGGAACGGCCCTTCGAATGACGCGCGATTCCAACGATGCGGAGGATCTGGTCGCCGAGGCGCTGACCAAGGCCTGGGCCAAGTTCGACACCCTGCAGGATCGGCGAAGCTTCGAGAAGTGGGTCTTCCGGATCCTCGTCAACACCTACATCAGCGGGCTTCGCCGGCGGCAGGCGCGGCCCGAGGAGCAGGGCGTCGAGGACGACGACGCTCTCGACCGGTTTTCGCTGTTTGAACAGGTTCACCAGCCCTTCCTGCTGTGGTGGGGCAACCCCGAGCAGCAGTTGCTCGACAAGCTGCTGCGCGAGGACATTGAGCGGGCTCTGGATGCCCTGCCGGATGGGTT
The DNA here is from genome assembly GCA_007118805.1 of Rhodobiaceae bacterium. Classification (GTDB taxonomy): domain Bacteria; phylum Pseudomonadota; class Alphaproteobacteria; order Rhizobiales; family Tepidamorphaceae; genus SKQW01. Next base: position 9,415 of record SKQW01000007.1, read on the forward strand.
CAGGATGGTCGTGATCATGGTCGAGGTCTGGGGGCTCAGCTACGCCGAGGCCGCCGAGACGCTCAATGTTCCGCTGGGCACTGTACGCTCGCGGCTTAACCGGGGCCGGGCTTTGTTGCAGCGTGCGTTGTGGCGTCAGGCGAGCCAGCTTGGCATCGCAGCGTCGCCATCGGGAGGTGGTGACAAATGACGAGGGATATCCGCTGCGAAGATGTGATTGAGAAGCTGCTCGAATTCCTCGATCGCGAGCTCGATCCGCAGACCGAAGCGGAGCTGGCCCATCACATGGAACATTGCCGCGCCTGTTTCACGCGGGCCGAGTTCGAACGACAGCTGCGCTCCAAGGTGGCTGACGTCGGACAGTCCGAGGCGCCGGATCGGCTGCGCCTGCGTATGCGCGCCCTGATGGAGCGCTTCTGAGCAGGCGTCTCAATCCCCGAAAGAGAACCAGTCAGAATGGCGGGAGGAGCTTTGAAATGGTTGCGATACTTGGCTTCAACAAGGACCAAATCACGGCCGCGGTTCAGGACATGTATGCCGCAGTAGCGGCCTCGCCGGTGCAGTATTTTCACTTTCCGGTCGGCCGCTCCGCGGCCTCGGCTGTTGGGTATCCGGACGACTGGCTCGATCGCCTGCCCGAGCAGACCGTCGCCTCCTTCGCCGGGGTCGGCTATCCGTTCCGAGCCGAGGTGATCCGGCCGGGCGACACGGTCCTCGATGTCGGCTGCGGGGCGGGCTGCGATGCCCTGATCGCCAGTCAGCTCGTCGGGGCGGACGGCAAGGTCTGGGCGCTCGATATCACCCCGGACATGGTCGCCAAGCTACGCGAGACCCTCAAGGCCGAAGGCATCCACAATGTCGAAGTCATCGAGGCAGACGCAGAGCGGATCCCACTGCCCGACAACAGCGTCGACGTGGTGACAAGCAACGGCGCGCTCAATCTCGTGCCCGACAAGCGCAAGGCGTTCGCCGAGCTGTTTCGCGTGCTCAAGCCGGACGGGCGGGTGCAGATCGCCGACATCGTCATCGCTCGGCCAGTGCCGCTCGGCGGCAAGAGCGATCCCGAGCTGTGGGCCGAATGCGTCGTGGGCGCGGCCATCGACGAGGACTGTCTTGAACAGTTTCGCGAGGCCGGCTTCACCGATGTCGAGGTATTGAACGAACATGACTATTTTGACCACAGCCCGAGCGCGGATACCAAGCGGATCGCCGGGATGCTGGGCGCGCGGACCATGGAACTCAGGATGCTGCGCCCTGCCGAGGCCCATGCGCCGGCCTATCTCGCGCGGCTTGCCCGGCGGCTCGATCCCCGCCGCCTGAGCCGCGTCACCGATCGTGGCCTCTGGGGTGTGGTCGCCGCGCTGGCAGCCGTGATCGCCTGCTACGGGACGCTCGCCGTCGTCGGGCTGCTGTCGCTGCTGGGCCTGGGGCTGGCGCTCGATGAAGGCCTCTGGGCCCTGACAATCGCGGGTGGAGCGGTGCTCGCCATGCTGGCCACCGGGGTCAATCTGCGCCGGCACGGCCAGGGCTGGCCGCTGGCGCTGGCGGTGCTCGGTGCGGGCATCATCGTCTACGTGATGTTTGTCCAGTACAATCAGCTCGCCGAGATCGTCGGCTTCGTGATCCTACTGAGCGCGGTCGGCCTCGACGTCTACGCGGTCTATCGCGCCGAGTGTGTTCCCAAGCGGGGCGAGCGGCAGGCGGTGTCGCGGTCGAGCGAGGCTGCGCACCAGGCTGGCGAGTAGGGCGTCTCGCCGACGACCGTTCTGCCATCGCGGCACTTCCCGCCGGTGACGGGCGATGGTATGAACCGCTGCCATCGCGGCGGGAGGTTCGCTCCGCCGCCGGCAGGAGCCAGCGATGACGCAGCATCACTTGAATCCCCCGGACCTACTCGCCGGGCCGCTTGCGCTCACCTTTGACGACGTTCTGCTCAGGCCGGCCCATTCGACGGTCATGCCGGGCGAGGTCGATACTTCGACCATGCTGACCCGTACGGTCAGCCTCAATATCCCGATCCTCTCCTCGGCCATGGATACCGTCACCGAGGCGCGGCTGGCGATCGCCATGGCGCAGGCCGGCGGAATCGGCGTGATCCACCGCAATCTCGATCCCGACCGTCAGGCCGAGGAAGTAAGCCAGGTCAAGAAGTTCGAGTCCGGCATGGTGGTCAACCCGGTGACGATCCCGCCCCATGCCACCCTCTCGCAGGCGCTCGACATCATGCGCAGGCATGGCATCTCCGGCATTCCGGTGGTGGAGGGCGACGGCGGCGCCCATGGCGACTCGCGCCTGGTCGGCATCCTGACCAATCGCGACGTGCGCTTCGCCTCCGATCCTGGCCAGCCCGTGGCCGAGCTGATGACCCGCGACAACCTCATCACGGTGCGCGATACCGTCAGCCAGGAGGAGGCCAAGCGCCTCCTGCATCAGCACCGCATCGAGAAGCTGCTGGTGGTCGACAAGGACTATCGTTGCGTCGGGCTGATCACGGTCAAGGACATCGAAAAGGCGCGGCTCCATCCCAACGCCTCCAAGGACTCCCACGGACGTCTGCGCGTCGCGGCGGCGACGGGCACCGGCGAGGACGGCTACGCCCGCTCCGAACGGCTCGTCGATGCCGGCGTCGATGTCGTGGTGGTCGATACCGCCCACGGCCACTCGGCGCGCGTCCTGGAGCAGGTGACGCGCGTCAAGCGGCTGTCGAACGAGGTTCAGGTGGTTGCCGGCAACGTGGCCACGGCGGAGGGGACCAAGGCCCTGATCGACTCCGGCGCCGATGCCATCAAGGTGGGCATCGGCCCCGGTTCGATCTGCACCACACGGATCGTCGCAGGGGTCGGCATGCCGCAGTTCTCCGCCATACTCGAGGCCGTCGATGCGGCCGCCGAGGCGGGCGTTCCGGTGATCGCCGATGGCGGCATTCGCTATTCCGGCGACCTGGCCAAGGCGATTGCCGCCGGCGCGAACTGCGCCATGGTCGGCTCGCTGCTGGCGGGCACCGACGAGAGCCCCGGCGAGGTGTTCCTGTATCAGGGGCGCAGCTACAAGGCCTATCGCGGCATGGGGTCGGTCGGCGCCATGGCGCGCGGCTCGGCCGACCGCTACTTTCAGCAGGAGGTCAAGGATTCCCTCAAGCTGGTGCCCGAGGGCGTCGAGGGCCAGGTGCCCTATAAGGGACCCTTGGCCAGCGTGCTGCACCAGCTCGTCGGCGGTCTGCGCGCGGCCATGGGTTATACCGGCTCGGGCAGCATCGCCGAGCTGCATGCGCGGGCGCAGTTCGTGCGGGTCTCGCCCTCGAGCCAGCGCGAAAGCCACGCCCATGACGTGACCATCACGCGGGAGAGCCCCAACTATCCGGGCCTCGGGTGACGCGTGGCAATGTTGAGAGGGGCGCAAGTCGTCCGGGCGTGCGGTGACCGGTGATTCAATCCCACGATGAGCGAGCTTGCCGTCAACAGCGTATGGGTCGGTGCCTCGCTGGGGCCGGTCCACGCCGCCTGCCTGCGCTCGTACCTTCGGGCCGGCCATCGGGTCGTGCTGCACTGCTATTCGCCGCCCGACGATCTGCCCGATGGGGTCGAACTTGCCGATGCCGACGAGCTGATCCCGCAATCCCAGGTCTTCCGCCACCGCAAATCGGGCAGCTATTCAACCTTCTCCAACCTGCTGCGCTATCGCATCCTGGCGCGCGGCCTGGGTCTTTATGCTGATTGCGACGTCTTCTGCCTGCGGCCGATCGCCGATGCCGACTACATATTTGCCTGGCAAAGCGACGATCTGATCAATGGCGCGGTGCTCAAGCTGCCGCCCGACTGCCCCGCCCTGCGCGATCTCAACGCGATCGGCGAGGACTTCATCCCGCCCTGGCTCTCAGAGCGGGAGCGGCGGCGCCTGCGTGTGCGGCGGATGCTCGGTCGCGCCCGTGGGCTCGGCGCCTTGCCGTGGGGTTCTGTAGGCCCGCGCGCGGTAACCTGGTATATCAGGCAGCATGGCCTAGAACCGGCCGGCTCGCCCATTGACAGGTTTTATCCGGTTGCGCACACCCATGTGTCCCAGCTGCTGGACCCCGAGCTGAGCCTTGAGGAGCTGGTGACGCGGCGCACCGACGCCGTGCACCTATGGAACGAAGTGCTGCGTTACATGGCGCCGACGGAGATTCCGCCGACCTCGCCGCTGCATCGCATGATCGCCATGTGAAGCGCCCATGCGGTATGCGAATTACGAGGCCTCGCGAAGGGCGGCGTCCAAGTGGCTGATGCGGATGAGCCGCCTGCGCAAGTCGCTGCGCGATGAATGGCAGGCGCGGCGAACCTACAGGCCCGGCTGCGGGCGTCTGCACCCGGTCCGGGTGCTGAAGGCGGCGCCCGACGACGCCATCCCGCTGATCACCAATGTGCGCGACGAGGCCGGCCAGCTTCCCAGCTTCCTGGAACACTATCGCGGCCTTGGGGTGAGGCGGTTCCTGGTGGTCGACGACCGGTCCGGCGACGGCACCCGCGAATTGCTGCTCGATCAGCCCGATGTCGACCTCTACAGCTCGGAACTGCGCTATCGCGATGCCGGGCTGGGCACGCTGTGGCACTATGATCTTGCCCATCGCTACGGCATCGACCGCTGGTATGTTCTGGTCGATGCGGACGAATATCTGGTCTATGACGGGATGGCGCGGCATGGCCTGTCCGATCTCGCCGCGCAGCTTGAGGCGCGCAAGCTCAGGCGGCTGCTTGCCCCGATGATCGATCTCTATCCCTCGGTGCCGCTGTCCCAGGCGGTAATGCAGCCCGCACAGATGCCCTGGGAGGTGGCCGATCACTTCGATGCCAGCGGTTACAGCATGGCGGCGCGGCCCTACGGTCCGCTGATCGAAGGGGGCGGCATGACGCGGGTGTTCGGCGACACGCTGCGTCAGAAGTTCCCGCTGCTCTACTGGGATCGGCGGACGTCGCACTCGCTGACCATCCACTTTCCGCTGCCCTACGGCCATTCGCCCTATGAGCCCCTGGGCGCGCTGCTCCACTTCAAGTGCTTCAGCGACTTGCGTGCGCGGGCGATCGACGCGGTGGTCGACAACCAGCATGCCAGCGGCGCCATGGCCTATCGGCGCTATTTCTTGGAGGCCTCGGCGAACCCCGATCTCACCCTGATGAGTGCGGATTCGGTGCGCTATGAAGGGCCGGCGCAGCTTCGATCGCTCGGTCTGATCGGGTCTGTATTCTCCAATAGCTGCTAGCGTGCTACGCCGATCCGATGAGACACGGCGGCATCATCTCAGCAGCGATCGAGGTCCTGGCCGACATCGAGGCGCGCCACCGCCCGGCGAGCGAGGCCCTGCGCGATTGGGGCCTCGCCCATCGTTTCGCGGGCGCGGGCGATCGCGCGGCCATCGGCAACCTCGTATTCGACGCGCTGCGACGGCGCGCCTCGATCGCCTGGCGCATGGGCGAGGACAGCGCGCGGGGGTTGGCCCTCGGGGCCTATGTGTTCACCTGGGGGCGGTCGGTCCCGGACCTCGAAGCCGAGCTCGCCGCCGACCGCCATGCGCCTCCACCCTTGAGCGAAGCCGAACGCCGCGCCCTCGGCGCGGGCAGCCTGGAGGGTGCGCCCGAGCACGTGCGCGGCGACTATCCGCAATGGCTGGAAGGTCGGATGGCGCGCGCCTTCGGCGCCGCGGCGGCGCAGGAGGGGGCGGCGCTGGCCGAGCGCGCGCCTGTCGATCTCAGGGTCAATACGCTGAAGGCGACGCGCGACAAGGTGCTCCGCAGCCTGGCGCGGCTTTCGCCCGAGCCGGCCCGCTTTGCCGCTGACGGAATCCGGATTGCCGTGGGGCCGGGGCCGGCCCGCCCACCGCACGTCGTCGCCGAGCCCGGCTTTGGCAAGGGCTGGTTCGAACTGCAGGATGAAGGCTCGCAGCTTGCCGCGGCGCTCGCCAGCGTCCAGGCGGGGATGCAGGTTGCCGATGTATGCGCCGGCGCCGGCGGCAAGACCCTGGCGCTGGCCGCGGCCATGGCCAATACCGGCCAGATCTACGCCTGGGACGCCGACCGGCACAGGCTGGGCGATATTCATCCCCGGCTCCAGCGCGCTGGCGCGCGCAATGTGCAGGTGTTGCGGGCTGGCGAGACAGAGGCGCTGTCGCGCTGTGCCGGCCGGATGGATGTGGCGCTGGTCGATGCGCCCTGCACCGGAAGCGGGGCATGGCGGCGGCGGCCCGACGCCAAGTGGCGGGTCAGCGAAAGGGCGCTTCATGCCCGCCTGGCCGAGCAGCAGACGGCGCTCGATGTCGCCGCGCCGCTGGTCAGGCCCGGCGGCCGGCTGGTTTATATCACCTGCTCGGTGCTTGCCGAGGAGAACGAGGACCAGATCGCGGTCTTCCTTGCCGACCATGCCGGCTTTGCCCTGGTTCCGCCGGCCCAGGTGATCGCCGCCGCGTTGGCGCCAGACCGGATCGCGGCCTTCGAGGCGGCAACGCTCGCTCGGCCGGGCGGCCTGTTGATGACGCCCCGGCTGACGGGCACCGACGGCTTCTTCGTTGCGGTGCTCGAGCGCGTGGCGTGACGCTCGCCCGGCTGGACGATCCGAGCCGCCGGGGTTAGAAGCCGGACATGACGCGCCCTGAACACGATACTGTCCTCATCATCGATTTCGGCTCCCAGGTCACCCAGCTCATCGCCCGGCGGGTGCGCGAGGCTGGCGTCTATTCGGAGATCGTGCCCTACAACAAGGCCGAAGAGGGCTTCCGGCGCTTGAGCCCGAAGGCGGTGATCCTGTCGGGCGGCCCGGCCAGCGCGCATGAATTCGGCACGCCGCGGGCGCCGCAGGAGATCTTTGCCGCCGGGGTGCCCATCCTCGGCATCTGTTACGGGGAACAGGCGATCTGCGCCCAGCTCGGCGGCGAGGTGGTTGCGTCCGACCATCGCGAGTTCGGCCGGGCCTTTATCCGCATCGTGGCCGAATCGCCGCTGTTCGAGGGCGTCTGGCGCATGGGCGAGCGCCATCAGGTGTGGATGAGCCACGGCGACCGGGTGGAGGCCATTCCCGAGGGCTTCCGGGTCATCGCCGAATCGGACGGCTCGCCGTTTGCCGCGATCGCCGACGAGGCACGCCGCGTCTATGGCGTCCAGTTTCACCCCGAGGTCGCGCACACGCCGGACGGGGCTCGGCTGATCGCCAATTTCGTGAACAAGGTGGCGGGGCTCTCTGGCGACTGGACCATGGCCGCGTTCCGCGCCGAGGCGGTGCGCCGGATCCGCGCGCAGGTGGGCAAGGGCAGGGTGATCTGCGGGCTGTCGGGCGGCGTCGATTCATCGGTCGCCGCGGTCCTGCTCCACGAGGCAATCGGCGAGCAGCTCACCTGCATCTTCGTCGATCACGGTCTTCTGCGCCTTGGCGAGGCCGGGCAGGTCGTCGAGATCTTCCGCGACCATTACAACATCCCGCTCGTCCATGTGGACGCCTCGGCGCGCTTCCTCGCCGCGCTCGACGGGGTCGAGGACCCCGAGGACAAGCGCAAGCGGATCGGCGGGCTGTTCATCGATGTGTTCGACGAGGAGGCGGCCAAGATCGGCGGGGCGGAATTCCTCGCCCAAGGCACGCTCTATCCCGATGTCATCGAATCGGTGTCCTTTGCCGGCGGGCCGTCGGTGACCATCAAGTCGCACCACAATGTCGGCGGCCTGCCCGAGCGGATGAATCTCAAGCTGGTCGAGCCGTTGCGCGAACTGTTCAAGGACGAGGTGCGCGAGCTCGGCCGCGAGCTCGGCCTGCCGGAACGCCTGGTCGGCCGCCATCCGTTTCCTGGGCCGGGCCTGGCCATCCGCTGCCCCGGCCCGGTCACGCCGGACAAGCTGGACATCCTGCGCAAGGCCGACGCCATCTATCTCGACGAGATCCGCAAGGCGGGGCTCTATGACGCCATCTGGCAGGCCTTCGCGGTGCTGCTGCCAGTGCGCACCGTCGGCGTGATGGGGGATGCGCGCACCTACGAGCATGTCTGCGCGCTCAGGGCGGTGACCTCGCTCGACGGCATGACGGCCGACTTCTAT
>SKQW01000220.1 GCA_007118805.1 Rhodobiaceae bacterium
CAGCAGCTTGCCGACCGTGCCCTCCTCGACCGCCTCGACCTCCATGGTCGCCTTGTCGGTCTCGATCTCGGCGATGACGTCGCCGGGGGCGACCGTGTCGCCTTCCTTGACGTGCCATTTGGCCAGGTTGCCCTTGTCCATGGTGGGCGACAGCGCAGGCATCAGAACGTCAATGGGCATTGTCGGTCTTCCTCATCGGAGGTCTCAAGCTCATCATGCCGGGTGATCGGCCAACACGAAGGGGCCGACTCGGTGTCATGAGCCGACGTAGCTCACCGCCTTCGCCGCCGCGATCACCTCCTTGACCGAGGGCAGCGCCAGCTTCTCCAGATTGGCGGCATAGGGCATCGGCACATCTTTGCCGGTCACCCGCGCCACCGGCGCATCAAGGAAGTCGAACGCCTTTTCCATCACCTCGGCAGCGATGTGCGAGGCAACCGAGCATTGCGGCCAGCCTTCCTCGACGACGACGCAGCGCCCCGTCTTGCGCACCGACGCGATGACGGTATCGATATCGAGCGGCCGGATGGTCCGCAGATCGATCACCTCGGCGTCGATCCCCTCCCCCGCCAACTCGTCGGCCGCCTTGAGCGCATAGGTCATGCCAATGCCCCAGGAGACGACGGTCACGTCAACGCCCTTGCGGGCCATCTTGGCGCGGCCGATGGGCAGCACGAAATCGTCGAGCTTCGGCACCGGGAAGGTGTGCCCGTAGAGGATTTCGTTCTCCAGAAAGATCACCGGGTTGGGGTCGCGGATCGCCGCCTTGAGGAGCCCCTTGGCGTCGGCCGCGGAATAGGGCTGGATGACGGTCAGGCCCGGCACCTGGCTGTACCAGGCCGCATAGTCCTGGCTGTGCTGCGCGGCAACCCGGGCCGCGGCGCCGTTCGGCCCGCGGAACACGATCGGGCAGCCCATCTGGCCGCCCGACATGTAGAGCGTCTTTCCCGCTGAATTGATGATCTGGTCCATCGCCTGCATGGCGAAATTCCAGGTCATGAACTCGACGACGGGCCGCAGCCCGGCGAGAGCGGCGCCGACCCCGAGCCCGGCAAAGCCATGTTCGGTGATCGGGGTATCGACCACGCGCCGCGGCCCGAACTCGTCGAGCAGGCCCTGGGTGAGCTTGTAGGCGCCCTCATATTCGGCGACCTCCTCGCCCATGACGAAGACGTCCTCGTCGCGACGCATCTCCTCGGCCATGGCATCGCGCAGCGCCTCGCGCACCGTGATTTCGACAGTCTCCGTGCCAGCCGGGATATCCGGCTCGTCAGCCGGCTCCTGACGCGGCGCGGTCGTCGTCTCGAGCGCCGAAGTCTTGGGCGCCTCGGCCTGCTTTTCCGGCTGCGGAGCGGTTTCAGCCTGGGACTCTTCGGGCTTGTCCGGTTCGGCCGGCGGAGCCGGGCGCTCGGCCTTGGCGGGCGCCTCATCGAGCGCTGCGGCGTCCTCGCCATCGCCCAGAATGAGGGCGATCGGCGTGTTCACCTTAACCGCGTCAGTGCCCTCCTCGATCAGGATCTTGCCGAGCTTACCTTCCTCGATGGCCTCGACCTCCATCGTCGCCTTGTCGGTCTCGATCTCGGCGATCACATCGCCGATGGCGATTTCGTCGCCCTCCTTCTTCATCCACTTGGCGAGCTTTCCCTCCTCCATGGTCGGCGAGAGGGCGGGCATAAGTACCTCGGTCGGCATTCAGCTGGCCTCCCTTTCGCGTACCACGTCGGTCCACAGCTCGGACGGGTCGGGCTCGGGGTCGGTCTGGGCGAACTCAGCCGCCTCGTTGACGATGGCGCGGATCTCCTTGTCGATCTCCTTGAGTTCGTCCTCGCTCACCTTGTGATCGCTCACCAGCCGCGCCTTGCTCTGCTCGATGGGGTCGCGCTCCTGACGCATCTTCTGGACCTCGTCGCGCGAGCGGTATTTGGCCGGGTCGGACATCGAATGGCCGCGATAGCGGTAGGTCAGCATTTCGAGAATATACGGCCCCTTGCCGTCGCGGGCGTGCTTGGCCGCCTTTTCGCCGATCGCCTTGACCGCCCGCACATCCATGCCGTCGACCTGCTCGCCGGGAATATCGAAGGAGCGGCCACGCTGGGACAGGTCGGTCGTCGCCGAGGCGCGGTCGATGCTGGTGCCCATGCCGTATTTGTTGTTCTCGATGACGTAGACGACCGGCAGGCTCCACAGCTTGGCTATGTTGAAGCTTTCATAGACCTGGCCCTGATTGGCCGCGCCGTCCCCGAAATAGGTGAAGCTCACATTGTCATTGCCGCGATACCGGTTGGCGAAGGCGAGCCCAGTTCCAAGCGGTACGCTGGCGCCGACGATGCCATGGCCGCCATAGAACCCCTTTTCCACCGAGAACATGTGCATCGAGCCGCCCTTGCCCTTGGAATAGCCGCCCCGCCGGCCGGTCAGCTCAGCCATCACCCCCTTGGGGTCCATGCCGGTGGCCAGCATGTGGCCGTGATCGCGATAGGCGGTGATCACCTGGTCGCCTTCCTTGGCCACCATCTGCATGCCGGCAACGACCGCCTCCTGGCCGATATAGAGATGGCAGAAGCCGCCGATCAGCCCCATGCCGTACATCTGGCCGGCCTTCTCCTCGAAGCGTCGCACCAGCAGCATCTCGCGGTAGGCGGTGAGTTCTTCGTCCCTGCTCAGATCGGGCGGTCCGCTGGGCGACTTCTTTGAGCCGCGTGATTTGCTTGCGGACGCCTTCTGTGAAGCGCTGCCGGATTTCCTTTGCGCTGCGCCTTTGGCGCTGGTGGCCATCTCGTCTGCCTCCCTTGGGAACGGGTTGACCCTATTATCTAGCCGAACGCGGCGCGTGCCGCGAGTCAAGATCACCTTTGTTGCATCGATCCAACTAATTGATTCGTATAAAGAATTTCAAATAAACTGAATATGGGTTAATTAAAAGACCTTTGCCAGAGCCAAGCCGTCGGCTGCCTCAATCACCCTTCCGCATGATGACAACGTCGTTGGGGTGGGCGTGGTTCAACAGCAGCATCGCGCGCTCCTCCAGCATGTCGGGATCGAGGCTTTCCGCCCTGAGAAGGGAGACGCGCTGTTCCAGTTCGCTGCGTTCGCGCCGCAGCTCTTCGAGCTGGGCCGACAGTTCGGTGATCCGGGTTTCCAGGTTCTGGGCCGACCAGAAGCCATAGGCCCCGTGCAGGCCGTGCCAGACGAAATAGGCGACGACGACGACGCCGATCGCCGTGACGAAAAGACCCGCACTGCGTGAGCGAACCGTGCGATGCGCCATCCTGGTGTCCTGCCGGTGACATTCGACTGCCGGTGCGTCCTGGGCGACCAGCCCAGGCAGTTTGCCCCACCTCGGCTAACGGACGATTAACCAGTGTCGGATGCCGGCCCATGCCGCGTCCGGGCGTCGATCCTCGGTTCATCTCCACGCCGAGGAGCCGGTCGGGAAACGCAGCGCCCCGCGGAACGTGTCCCGCGGGGCGCCCGGTCTTTCGCGATGGCTGTGCCAGTCAGTGCGCCAGCACCGCCAGGAGCAGCAAGGCGACGATATTGGTGATCTTGATCATCGGGTTGACCGCCGGGCCGGCCGTATCCTTGTAGGGATCGCCGACCGTGTCGCCGGTCACCGCCGCCTTGTGGGCGTCCGAGCCCTTGCCGCCCAGATTGCCGTCCTCGATATACTTCTTGGCATTGTCCCAGGCGCCGCCGCCCGCCGTCATCGAGATGGCGACGAACAGGCCGGTAACGATCACCCCGAGCAGCATCGCGCCAACCGAGGAGAAGGCCGCCGACTTGCCGGCGATGCCGTTGATGACCACGAACACCACGATCGGCGAGAGCACCGGCAGCATGGAGGGCACCACCATCTCCTTGATGGCGGACTTGGTCAGCATGTCGACGGCCTCGCCGTAATCGGGGCGCTCCTTGCCCTCGAGGATGCCCGGCTTGGCCTTGAACTGCCGCCGTACCTCCTCAACGATCGCCCCGCCGGCGCGCCCCACCGCCTGCATGCTCATCGAGCCGAACAGGAAGGGCAGCAGGCCGCCGAAGAACAGGCCGACAAGCACGTAGGGGTTGGACAGCGAGAAGTCGAGCTCGACGCCGGCGAAATACGGGAACTGCTCGGCATTGGCGATGAAGTAGCGCAGGTCCTCGGTGTAGGCCGCGAACAGCACCAGGGCGCCGAGGCCGGCCGAGCCGATGGCGTAACCCTTGGTTACGGCCTTGGTGGTGTTGCCGACGGCATCGAGCGCATCGGTCGTCTTGCGCACATCCTCCGGCAGATCAGACATCTCGGCGATGCCGCCGGCATTGTCGGTGACTGGTCCGAACGAATCGAGCGCCACGACAAAGCCGGCCAGGGCCAGCATGGTGGTCACGGCAATGGCGATTCCGAACAGGCCGGCGAGACCATCTGCAATGATGATTCCGGCAATGATCACGATAGCCGGCAGGGCCGTGGCCTCCAGCGAGATCGCAAGCCCCTGGATGATGTTGGTGCCGTGACCGGTGACGGAGGCCTGGGCGATCGACTTCACCGGGCGGTAGTTCGTGCCAGTGTAGTACTCGGTGATGACGATGATCAGCGCGGTGACAATGAGGCCGAGAATGCCGCAGATATACAGGTCGAACCCGGTAAAGCTGTCGCCGCGATTGGTGGTGTACTCGGTGTCCATCCCGAGCACTGCCGCGGTGACGGGCCACAACACGATCACAGAGAGCACGCCCGTGGCAATGAAGCCTTTATAGAGCGCGCCCATGATCGACTGGTTGGCGCCGAGCCGCACGAAGAAGGTGCCGGCGATCGAGGTGACGACGCAGGCCGCGCCGATCGCCATGGGGAATATCATCACCGAGGTGAGCACCTCCTGCCCGGCGAAGAACAGGGCGGCGAGCACCATGGTGGCGACGACGGTCACCACATAGGTCTCGAACAGGTCGGCCGCCATGCCGGCGCAGTCCCCGACATTGTCGCCGACATTGTCGGCAATGGTGGCCGGGTTGCGTGGGTCGTCCTCGGGAATCCCCGCCTCGATCTTGCCGACCAGATCGCCGCCCACATCGGCGCCCTTGGTGAAGATGCCGCCGCCGAGACGGGCGAAGATCGAGATCAGCGAGGCGCCGAAGCCGAGCGCCACCAGGGCGTCGATGACCACCCGATCATTGGTCGCATAGCCGAAGCCCGCGGTCAGGATGGCGTAATAGACCGCAACGCCGAGCAGCGCGAGGCCGGCCACCAGCAGCCCCGTCACTGCGCCCGAGCGGAACGCGATGTTGAGGCCGGAGGCCAGGCTTTCGCTTGCGGCCTGCGCAACGCGCACATTGGCCCGCACCGAAACCAGCATCCCGATAAAGCCGGCGGCGCCCGACAGCACGGCGCCAATGGCGAAGCCGATACCGACCGGGATCGTCAGGAGGAAGGAGACGATGACGAAGATGACGACGCCGACGATGGCGATGGTGGTGTATTGGCGCGTCAGATAGGCCGTCGCCCCTTCCTGAATCGCGCCGGCGATCTCCTGCATGCGCTTGTTGCCGGCGTCCGCCGCCATCACCGACTGGATGGCCCAAATGCCATAGACGATAGACAGCGCCCCGCAGGCGATGATCGCCCAGATAGCCAATGTCATGGTCTGATCCTGTTCGTGTGGTTGTTATCGAAGGGGACGCGGGCAATAGTGTGAGGCGTGGCGCCCAGGCAGGACATCGCGCCCCCGTGCCCCCGCCGACCGAGGTCGCGCGTCATATGCCAAAATGCCGGCCGCTACGCAACTCGCCTTCATGCAGCAACCTGGCCGCGTGATGTCCGCCTAAGCCAGATCAGCATGGCCAAGGCGAGCGCCGAGAAGGGGAACACGATGAAATTGACTGCCTCCCAGCCCCATACCGCAAGCACCATGCCGGAGCCCAGCGAGGCCAGGGCTTGAAAGCCGAATATCAAGAAATCATTGGTCGCCTGCATGCGGCCCCGCTCTTCCGGCCGGTAGGTGTCGGCGACCAGCGAGGTGGCACCGATGAACCCGAAATTCCAGCCAACGCCGAGCAGGACCAGCGCGAACCAGAAATGAGCCAGCGTGATGCCCGACAGCGCCACCAGCGAGCTGGCCACCAGGAGAAACAGCCCGGCGGCAATCACCGGCTCCTTGCCGTAGCGCGCGATCAGCGTGCCGGTGAAGAAGCTCGGCGCGAACATCGCGATGACATGCCACTGGATGCCCAGCATCGCCTGCGTCTCCGTGAGATCGCAGTCAATCATGGCGAGCGGCGAGGCGGTCATCACGAGACTCATCAGGCCGTAGCTGACGATGCCGCAGAGCACCGCGACGACGAATTTCGGCTGGGCGGCGACCTGATGCACGGGCCGGATCTCGGCCCCAGTGACCTCGGCGCGGGGCGGGCGCGGGATGCGCAGGAAGGATAGGATGACGATGGTTGTCAGGCCGAGCCCGACCTGGGCGAGGAACGCCCCGGCGAAAGGAATCGGCGCCAGGAGGTCCTTCGAGAAGATGACGACCTGGGGCCCAACCACGCCGGTGACCACGCCGCCGGCCAGGACCCAGGAGATCGCCTTGGGCCGAAAGCCGGCGCTCGCCGTATCGGCGGCCGCGAATCGGTATTGTTGGACGAAGGCGTTGCCGACGCCGGAAAACCCGGTTCCCAGGCACAACAGCCAGAAAGTGCCGGTCAACACCCCATAGGCGGCGATGATGCCGCCGGCCATGGTCGACAGGGCGCCGATCTGAAAGCCCAGCCGGCGGCCGATCCGATGCATGAGCATCGCCGCCGGCACCGTTCCCAACGCCATACCAACGACGAAGGTGGTCACCGGCAGGGTCGACAGGCTCTTGTCGTCGCCCAGCAAGAACCAGCCGGCAAGCCCGCCGGTGCCGATCACGATCGGGGCCGACGCGCCGCCGAACGCCTGGGCGGCGGCCAGGACGAGCGCGTTGCGCCGCGCCAGCGCGTCATCGATGTGGGCTGTGGCGGTGGTGTTGGTCATTTGGCGAGACCCTGCGGCGACATGCGCACAGGCGGGGCGCCGCGTCAATCGTACGAATTGTCTAGCTGGTATGACTGAAGGAGCGGCGGGCAAAGGCGCGCTGGGACCCGGTCGCATCGACGAATTGTGCCGGCGCCGCACCTGCGACGACCTCCCCGATGCGGGCGACCGGGACGCCAACGTCCTCGGCCGCACGCGCATATTCCTCGGCGCTTTGCGACGGGATCGCGGCCAGGATCTCGTAATCGTCCCCGCCGGTCAGGCAGAGATCGAACATGGACGCATCCGCCGACACGGCGGCGCCGGCGCCCGGCGACAGGGGAACCCGGTCCACCTCCACCCGCGCTGAGACGCCCGAGGCGGTGCAGAGCTTGTCGAGATCCCCGACAAGGCCGTCCGAGACGTCGATGGCCGCCCGCGCCAGGCGCCGCACGATCGCCGCCAGGGCGCAGCGCGGTTCGGGGCAACGATAGCGACCGGCCAGCCAGTCGCGGGCCGCGGGCGCAAGCCCATCAAGCTCGCCGCGCGCTGCCAGGAGGCCGAGCCCGCCATCGCCGATGGTGCCGGAGACGAAGAGCGCATCGCCGGCCCGCGCGCCCGAACGCTTCACCGCCCCGCCCTCGGGAACCGTGCCGAGCGCAGTTATCGAGACGGTCGTCGCCGGGGCCCGGATAGTGTCCCCGCCATAGAGCGCAACGCAGAACGCCGACTGATCGGCGGCAAGCCCGGCAGCGAAGCTGGCCACCCAGTCCTCGGTCCAGTTGTCGGGCAGACCGAGCAGGACGAGATAGCCGAGCGGCTCGGCCCCCATGGCGGCAAGGTCGGACAGGTTGACCCGTAACGCCTTGCGGGCCACCGTCGCGCCCTCCTCGCCAGGCAGGAAATGGATGCCTTCGACGATGCCGTCCTTGGTGAGAACAAGGTCGCAGCCCGGAGGCGGCCGGAGAATGGCGGCATCATCGACAAGCTCGAGCGCGGCCGGGTCCGTCGCCAAGGGTCGGAAGTAGCGCGCGATCAGCGCATGCTCGTCGATGGCGCTCATGCCGGCTGCTATCCTGACCCGCCGCCCGCTCAGCGGACGCTGCCGGCGGCAACGTCCTCCCCCCTGACCTGCCGCGCCACGCGGTCGAGCACGGCATTGACCATGCCCGGCTCCTCGCCATCCTCGAAGAAGGCGTGGGCCACGTCGACATATTCCGTGATCGAGACGCGCGGCGGAATGTCGGGCCGGGCGACGATCTCGTAGGCACCGGCCCGCAGGATCGCCCGGAGCGTCAGATCGAGCCGTCGCAGCGGCCAGCCTTCGATCAGCGCCTTGTGGATAACCGGATCGATGCGGCGCTGCGCCTCGACGACGCCGGTGACGAGTTCGCGGAAGAAGTCGCGATCGGCCGCAACGAGCTGCTCACCATCGGCCTCGCCGTCCAGTCGGTGGGCCTCGAAATCGGCCAGCGTCGCAATCAGATCGGTACCGCCTAGATCCATCTGGTAGAGCGCCTGGACGGCGGCCAGCCGCGCCGCGCCGCGCTGGCGGGCACGCCGTCTGGCTCGTGCGGCGGCGCGCTCGTCGCTCACAAGGCCTCCTCGCCGAGGCGGCTCCGCAGATCGACAAGAGCAAGCGCGGCACGGGCCGCGTCGCCGCCCTTGTCCTTATCGGCGGGATCGGCCCGCACCAAGGCCTGCTGCTCGGTCTCGACCGTCAATATGCCGTTGCCCAGGGCAAGCCTTTGGGCGACGGAAAGATCCATAATGGCGCGCGCGGACTCACCGGCAACAATATCATAGTGTCCCGTCTCCCCCCGGATCACGCAGCCCAGGACGACATGGGCATCGAACCGTCCGGTCGCGACCGCCATGGCGAGCGCGGCGGGGATTTCGAGAACGCCGGGCACCGTCAGCCGTACCTGCTCCGCGCCGGCCCGTTCCAGCGCGCGCGCGGCGCCGGTGCGCAGGGCCTCGGCGATATGGGGATAGAAGTCGGCCTCGAGAATGAGGACACGGGGTGCTTGTTTCATGCGCTCTACGCCTCCGCCAGACGCGCGACATAGCGCGCCAGAAGATCGACCTCCAGATTGACCCGGTCACCAGTCCGCCGGGCGCCCCAGGTGGTGACCTCGAGCGTGTGGGGGATCACGGTGACCCAGAACGCCGCCCCCGACACCCCGTTGACCGTCAGCGACGTGCCGTCGAGGGCAATCGAGCCCTTCTCGGCAATGAAGCGGGCGAGACCCGGCGACACCGTCAAGTCGAACCGCGATGAGCCGGCCTCGTCGCGGCGCCCCGTCACCTCGGCCATGCCGTCGATATGCCCAGTGACGAGGTGGCCGCCGAGTTCGTCGCCGAGCTTCAGCGAGCGCTCCAGATTGACCCTTGTGCCGCGCTCCCAGGCGCCGAGCGTGGTCCGCTTCAGCGTCTCAGCGGACGCGTCGACCGAAAACACGGTGCGGCCATCGGCGGAATACGCGACCTCGGTGACCGTCAGGCATGGCCCGGCACAGGCGATCGAGGCGCCAAGGGCGATCTCGTCGGCGGGAAAACGGCAGGCAATGGCGAAGCGGGCCGCCGCCGATTCGCGCTCGACCGCCACGATCTCCCCGATCTCGGTGACAATACCGCTGAACATCGCTTGCTATCGCGCCCGAAGATAGGTCGTCATGCGATCCTCGCCCATTGGGCGCTCGTCGAGCCGCCTGTATGCACCGCTGCCGGTCACCACGGCAAGCCCGTCTCCGGCGATGGCGGCCAGTCCCCCCTCGCCCATCTCCCGGTCGGCCTCGAAGAGGACCGCCTCATCCACCAGATCGGCGGCGATCAGCGCCCCGGCGATCTCCGCCCCCCCTTCCACGAGCACGCGCGTGATGCCCGCTTCGCCGAGGCGCGTAAGCGCTTCCTCGATGGCGAAACGATTATCGTTGGACTGCGCTGCGAATACCCGTGCGCCAGCGAATTCGAGCGCCCGCCGGCGCGCCGGATCGACGGCAGCCCCGGTGATGATCCACAGCGGCGCGGCATCGATCGTCGCGACCAGGCGCGAAGCGACATCGAGCCGGAGCCGGCGGTCGAGCACGACTCGCACCGGCGAGCGATCGAACAGGCCGGGCAGCCGGCAGGTCAATTCGGGGTCGTCGGCCAGGGCGGTGCTGCTGCCAATCAGAATCGCGTCATGGACCGCTCGCAGCATGTGGGCCTGGGCCCGCGCCTGCGGCCCGGTGATGGCCACCGGCGTTCGCCCCGGCCCCGCAATGGCCCCGTCGCGGGAGATCGCCAGCTTCAGGGTCACCCAGGGCCGGCCCGCGCTAACGCGCATGATATGACCGCAATGCGCCAGGCGCGCGGCGGCGGCCCCGATGCCCGTAACCACCGTAATGCCGGCCGCCTCAAGGGCGGCGTGCCCCGTCCCCGCCACCAACGGATTGGGGTCGACGAGGGCGGTCACGACGCGCGCCACGCCGCTTGCGATCAGCGCGTCCACGCAGGGCGGCGATCCGCCGTGATGGGAGCACGGCTCGAGCGACACGTAAGCGGTGGCCCCGCGCGCCAGCGGCCCGGCGTCGGCGAGCGCTTCCCTCTCGGCATGGGGACGACCGCCCGCCCGCGTCCAGCCGCGCCCCACGATGACGCCGTCCGGCGCGACGATCAGTGCCCCGACCGCCGGGTTGGGCCAGGTGCGCCCCAATTCGCGGCGCCCCAGACGGATTGCCGCCTCCATGAAACGAGGATCGATGTCGGCGACGGGCCCGGCTGGCGCTAGCTCCGGCATAGGCGCTCAGACCGCGGACGTGTCCGGCCCATCCCCACTGCCCGACAGCTCTTCGAGAAACTCTTCGAAATCCTTGGCTTCACGGAAATTCTTGTAGACCGATGCGAAACGGACATAAGCGACGTCGTCCAGGGCCCGGAGCCCCTCCATCACCAGCCGGCCGATCACCTCGGAGTGGACCTCGCTGTCGCCCATGCTCTCCAGCCGCCGGACGATACCGCTAATCAGGCGTTCGACGCGCTCGCTCTCGACCGGACGCTTGCGCATGGCGATCTCGACCGAGCGGGCCAGCTTGTCGCGATCGAAGGGAACCCGCCGACCACTGCTCTTGACCACGGTCAGCTCCCGGAGCTGAACCCGCTCAAAGGTGGTGAACCGTCCGCCGCAATCGGGACAGACGCGGCGGCGACGAATCGCGGCGCCATCCTCGGTGGGACGGGAATCCTTCACCTGGCTGGCCAGGCTCCCGCAATAGGGACACCGCATCTGTCGCCTCACCCCTGCAGGCGGATCTATCCCCCGTAGATCGGGAACCTGCGGCACAGCGCAACCGCGCGGTCGCGAACGGCGCCTTCGACTGCCTGGTTGCCCTCGGCGCCATTCTGTCTCAGCCCGCGCAGGACGTCCACGATCATACCGCCGACCTCGCGGAACTCCGCCACGCCGAAGCCGCGCGTGGTGCCGGCGGGCGTACCCAGCCGAATGCCCGAGGTCACGGTCGGCTTTTCCGGGTCGAAGGGAATGCCGTTCTTGTTGCAGGTAATGTCGGCCCGCCCAAGCGCTTCCTCCGCGGCCCGGCCAGTCAACTCCATCGGCCTGAGATCGACGAGCAGCAGATGCGTGTCGGTGCCACCGGCAACGATGTCCAATCCGCCCTCATCGAGCGAATTGGCCAGGGCGCGGGCATTGTCCACCACCTGCTGGGAATAGCCTTTGAACTCCGGCCTGAGCGCCTCGCCGAAGGCGACCGCCTTGGCGGCGATCACATGCATCAGCGGACCGCCCTGAAGCCCTGGGAACACCGCCGAATTCACCTTCTTAGCGATGTCGGCATCGTTGGTCACCACCATGCCGCCACGCGGGCCGCGCAGGGTCTTGTGCGTCGTCGTGGTCGCCACATGGGCGTGCGGGAACGGGCTTGGATGAACGCCGGCGGCGATCAGCCCTGCAATATGCGCCATGTCGACCATGAAATAGGCGCCGACGGAATCGGCAATCTCGCGAAAGCGGGCAAAATCCAGCGTGCGCGGATAGGCCGATCCCCCGGCGATGATGATGCGCGGCTGGTGCTCCTTGGCGAGCCGCGCGACCTCGCCGAAATCGATCCGCTGACTGGCCTGGTCTACGCCGTAGCTGACCGCGTTGAACCACTTTCCGGACTGATTGACCGGCGCACCATGGGTGAGATGGCCGCCGGCGGCCAGGCTGAGCCCGAGTATGGTGTCACCCGGCTTGGCCAGGGCCATGAACACGGCCTGATTGGCTTGGGAGCCGGAATGCGGCTGAACATTGGCGAAGCCGCAGTCGAACAAGCGCTTGGCGCGCTCGATGGCCAGTTCCTCGGCAACGTCGACGAACTGGCAGCCGCCATAATAGCGCCGCCCCGGATAGCCCTCGGCATACTTGTTCGTCAGCGCCGACCCCATGGCTTCCAGCACCGCCTTGGAGACGATGTTCTCGGAGGCAATAAGCTCGATTTCATCCTGCTGCCGGCCCAGTTCGCGCTCGATAATCTCCGCGATCTCGGGATCGACCTCGGCCAACTCAGCGTGAAACAGCCGGTCCGTTTCGGACGCCGATTGGCGCGGTTTGGTAACCGTCATCTGGCAGTGTTCCTAGTTGTATCGATTGTCAGGTCAGTCGGAAAGTAGGCCGCGCGAGCATGCGCCAGCCCATCCGGGTGCGGCCATAGCACAGGCGCCAGCGTCATCCAACATGGCAGTCGCGTTTCAGCGATGTCCTAATCGCACTCTCTCAAACTCTCAAAGGGGGCGCTATTGGCCGGGAGATCACACCAGCAGATCGGCCGTTCCCGCCTGCGCCGCGCCGCTACCCGTCTCGCCGCTGGGGCGACGGCTCGCCTCCAGGCGACGGGACAGCTTGCGTTGGGCAACCCGGGCAAAGTCTTCGCGCGGTAGCGAGGCGGGTCCGAAGACGGTCACCTCGAGGCCGGTCGCGGCGTCGACCGCCGCAACCCGCAACATCTCGCCGACCGGCATGTATTCCAGATAGATCTCGCCAGGGCGCGGATTGGCCTCCCCGCCCTGTTGCCGCCGCGCTCGCCGAGCTCTGGCGCCCACAGTCAGAGCTCGGTGGAGACCGCTGCGACCGGCCCGCCATCCCGCCCGTAGACGTCCTGACGGAAATTGACCACGCCATCGGCACTGGCCCAGGCGGTGACATAGGCCATGTGCAATCTTGCCGGATTCTGGAGCCGCACGTCGAGCCGCTCGCCGCTGCGGATCACCGCATCCACCTTGGAGCGCGACCAGTCGCCGTTCGGCTCAAGCAGCCAGGTGACCAGTTGACGCACATTCTGGACACGCACGCAGCCCGAGCTCTCCAGCCGGTCATTTATGCCAAACAGGCTTTGCAGCGGCGTATCGTGCAGGAACACGGAATGCTCATTGTGGAAGTTGATGCGCACCGAGCCCAGCGAATTCATGTCGCCGGGATCCTGCCGCAGCAGGTAGTCGACAGCTTCCTCGGTGTGCCAGTCAACGCTGCGCGGATCCAGTTCATCGCCGCTCTGATCATAGATCCGGATATTGTAGCGATTCAGGTAGTCCGGGTCCTCGCGCATCGTCGGAATGATGTCGCGCCGCACGATGCTGCGTGGCACATGCCAGTAGGGATTGAAGTTGACCTCAATGATACGGCTGCTCAAGAGTGGCGTCGGCCGTTCCACCTTGCCGACCACGGCGGTGTGGCGCGATACCACCTCGCCATTCTCCACCACCTCGATCTCGGCGCCGGGAATATTGACCATGACGAAGCGATTGCCGATGTCGCCCGTCAGCGAGCGGACGCGCTCCCGATTGATTTCGAGCTGGGCGATGCGCGATTCCACCGGGACGTTCAGTTCGCGCAGCGTCTCACGGCCAACCACGCCGTCGGGAACGACGCCATGGCGCGTCTGGAAGCGCCGCACTGCGGCCTCGACATAGGTGTCGTATGTTTCTGAGAGGCCCGCCTGCCGGCTGAGATCGCCGGTCGCCATGAGGCGCTCGCGCAGGGCCCGCACATTGGGATGCGTGGACCCCAGGCTGAGGGAATGGTCGGCCGGCACCCTGCCCCATCCCCCGCGCATGGCGATGCTGCGATAGTCCTGGATCGCCCGATCGATGCTGTCCGCCGTCTGCTCACTGATGATCGGCTGACGCGTGTCGAAGGTGAAGGAGAAGCGGTCCGAGGTCGGATCGAAGCCGTGGCTCCATTCCGAACCGGTGACATTCATGACTGGTTGCGAGGACTGCCCGTCTCGCCCCACGGCGTGCATGACGTCACCGCCACGCTCCTGCGAGGAGAACATCCCGCCGAACCAGCCGCTACCGCCCGGCCGCTCCTGCGCCGCGATCCGATCAGCCAGCCCGACCACCATGAGCGCGGCAATCGCCGCTGGAAAAATCACTTGTTTTCTGGTCACTTGTCCCCGTCCCATAAGATGCGCCGCATCATACACGAGACAACCGCCTCGCCGCGCTATGCGCGAAGGCCCCAGCCACGAGGTCTGTAGCATGGGGTCGGTTAACGAACAACAACCATCCATGGCCGCATTATGGCGGTCACAAAGAGTTGTGTCGCGGCATCATCGTTCGTGGGACGTCCCCGCCCCGTGGCGCAGCCCGGCATGGGCCGCGTCACAGGACCGGCGAACAGGACCATTGGTCTGGGCGCAGTCAGAGCCGGTAGAGGATCTGGTCGGTCCAGAATCGCTCCAGCTTGTGAAGCGACCGGTTCAGGCGGGAAAAGTCGTCCTCGCCGAGCCCACCGACCTTCTCGATTGAGTAGAGATGACGGTTATACAGGTTCTCGACGATCTCGCGCACCTCCTGTCCCTTGGGCGTCAGGCTGATGCGGACCGAGCGCCGATCGACCGTTGAACGCTGATGGTGGACATAACCACCCTCCACCAGCTTCTTCAGATTGTAGGACACGTTCGAACCGAGATAGTAGCCGCGCGTGCGCAGCTCGCCCGCCGTCAACTCCGAATCCCCGATATTGAACAGCAACAGCGCCTGGACGCTGTTCACGTCAGCGCGGCCGCGCCGTTCGAATTCGTCCTTGATCACATCGAGCAGACGCCGATGCAGGCGTTCCACCAAGGTCAGGGCCTCGAGATAGAGCTCTCCGATATCGCGGGATTCCGCCTCTTCGGCAGCGATGCCCGGCGTTCGTGCGGCGACAACATTCATTTGACTGCCCCTTCTGCTTGCCGTCCTGTGTGTGGTGTGCTCCCACTTGCGGGCATTTATACGGGACGCAGCCTAAGGGCGCTTTAAAAGACAGCCCTAATTAAAGCTAAAATGCTGTTTTCCAATGTGTTTACCTTGAGATTCGCTTGCCGGGACCTGTAAGTCGCGAGCCCGCCCTCAGCCCTGGCGTACCCAGCGCCCGGACTCGTCCTGGCGCCAATAGGTAACCTCGTGGCCCGCCGCCGCCGCGGCCTTCCAGTGCGCGCGGGCCACTGCCACTGCCTCGTCGTCGCGCCCGTCGAACAGGAAGACAGCGCGGGCATAGCCCGATAGCGAGTCGGGCTCGGCCCGGTCCACCAGGAACCGGACGGTCGCGGCATTGGGATTGTCGCGCGCGGTGGTCAGCAGAATCGGCTGGTGCGCCGCCTCCGCCTCCATCGCGGTGCCATGCGGCAGGAAGGAATCGTCGCGATAGCTCCACAGATGCGCATCGAGCGCCTCCAGGCGTTCGGCGCTGCCACATTGGACGACCACCCGCCATCCGCGTTCCAGGCATTTTTCGAGCAGCGCCGGCAACACGCCTTCGAGGGGGCGCCGCTCGAGGTGATAGAAGAGGACTTCAGTCATCCGATCCCTGCAAAGAAACGGGGCCGACGTCACCCTGGACGTCGGCCCCGATATTGTGCGGCGATCCGGCTAAAGAGCCAAGCTGCTCCTCAGCGCGGCTCGCTCATCAGCCCCTTGACCAGGGCATAGCATGCCCCCAGCAACACCACCGCGAAGGGCAAGCCGGTCGAAACGGCCGCCGCCTGGAGGGCCATCAGGCCGCCGCCCAGCAGCAGCGCGATCGCCACCAGCCCCTCGAAGGTGCACCAGAACAGGCGCTGGGACTTCGGCGCGTCGATCTTGCCACCCGCGGTGATGGTGTCGATGACCAGCGATCCGGAGTCGGACGAGGTCACGAAGAAGACAATCACCAGCACGATGGCGACAAAGGACGTGATCGCCGTCAGCGGCAGCGGGTCGAGCATGACGAAGAGCTGCAGCTCCAGCGGTGTCTCGGCGAGGACCTCGTAGCCGTCCTGGACGATCTGGGTGATGCCAGTGCCGCCGAACGAGGTCATCCACAGGACCGAGACCACCGACGGGATCAGCAGGACGCAGATGATGAACTCGCGCACGGTGCGGCCGCGGCTGACACGGGCGATGAACATGCCCACGAAGGGCGACCAGGAGATCCACCAGGCCCAGTAGAACGACGTCCAGCCCTCGCGGAAATTGTCGTCCTCGCGCCCGAACGGGTTGGCCAGGGCGGGCAGATTCTCGACGTAGCTCCACAGATTGGCGAAGAAGCCGGTGATGATCGCCACGGTCGGCCCGACAATGATGACAAACAGCAGGAGCACACCGGCCAGCGTCATGTTGATCTCGCTGAGCCGCTTAACGCCGGCATCAAGGCCCATCCAGACCGAAACCAGGGCGACCGCCGTGATGCCAATGATCAGCAGCACGCGTGAGGCGTCCGTCGCCGGGATGCCGAACAGGAATTCCAGCCCCGCGCTGGCCTGATCAGCGCCGATTCCCAGCGAGGTTGCCAGGCCGAACAGGGTCGCGAACACCGCCAGGGTATCAATGATGTGGCCGGTCCAGCCCCAGACGCGCTCGCCGAAGATCGGGTAGAAGATCGAGCGCACGCTGAGCGGCAGCCCCTTGTTGTAAGAGAACAGGGCGAGCGACAAGGCCACGACCGCGTAAATCGCCCAGGGGTGCAGCGCCCAGTGATAGATCGTCGCGGCCATGCCCAGCCGGCGAGCAGCATCGGGATCATCGGCCGCGCCGGCCAGCGGCGCCCAACTCGCCGGCGTCCCGGCATCGTCGCCCACGGAGGCGATATAGTGAGAGATCGGCTCCGATACGCCGAAGAACATCAGGCCGATGCCCATGCCGGCGGCAAACAGCATCGCGAACCAACCCGGATAGGAATAGTCCGGCGTAGCCTCGCGGCCGCCGATCCGCACCCGGCCGAGCGGCGTGAAAATGAGGACAAGGCACAGGACGACAAAGATGTTCGCCGCGATCAGGAAGAACCAGTCGAAGGTCGACGTGATCCCCACGCGCAACCAATTGAAGAACGCCTCCGCCGTTTCCGGCAGAGCGAGTGTGAGAATCACGAACAGGACGACGGTGATTCCCGAAATCGCGAAGACCGGATTGTGAATGTCCAGCCCGAACGGCCCGATCTGGGGCTGGATGTTGTCCTGTCCGACCTCGTAG
>SKQW01000146.1 GCA_007118805.1 Rhodobiaceae bacterium
CGATATGCCGGGTTTCATGGCGCAGCGCTGGAAAACGGCAAGGAGGCGATCATCGTGCGGCGGACGGCCCAATCCTTCGCGTCGGCGCTGACGGCTTTGCGCGACAATGCCGGGCTGCGCGGCGCGCTTGCCGGCCACGGCAGGGAATTCGCCTGCCGCCACCACGACCTTTCACTGGTCGCCGGTCGATATGAAGAAGTCTTCCGTCACGCCCTGGCTAAGCGGGCATGACCGCGATGAGTGTCGGGTCCGAACACAGCGACGGTCGCTCTGCACGCATTGTCGTCCTGGGAATGCACAAATCCGGCACGACGCTCATCAGCCGCATCCTTCACCGGTCCGGGGTCCGAATGGTCGAGGCGGAAAGCGGTTCGGACTACGACGCCGGTAATCATTTCGAGCGCCTTGCAACGAAGCAGATCAACAAGGCCCTGCTCGGTTGCGGCGATGCAAAGAGCTTCCTGCTCCGTGAACGGATCGACCCGGAGGCTGTCGGCGAGCCGCAGGTCCGCGAGGCCGAGGCGCTTGTCCGCCAGCTCGATGGCGCATCGCTGCCCTGGGGTTTCAAGGATCCGCGGAGCTGCCTGACCTATCGATTCTGGGAGCGCATCTTGCCGGGTCACGGGATAGTTGCCGTGTTTCGCGATCCTCGGGACCTTTACGCCCACTATCTCACGCACAATGAACCGGTGGCGGGAATGGGCCGCGCCGCGCTGCGGGCCTGGTTCGCCCACAATGCCGTCATTGCAGAGATCGAGCAGGAACGACCCGGTCGGCTACTGCTGCTTGAGTACGACGCCCTGATGAGCGGTGACGACGAACTGCGGCGGCTGCAACGCTTTCTCCGTCGACCCATAGGCGATGAACGGGTGGAAAGGCTCAGGCGGTCAAATGAGGTTCGGCGCCATGGCTATGGCTGGGCCCGCCGTGCGATCAAGCTGTTCCATGGCGAGGATGTATTGGCCATGCTGGACTGGTTGCGCGAGCTGCGCCAACGTCAGTTGCGGGATTAGCCCGCACTTCTGGCGCTCACAACCGCCTGCGCCGGTTCAGGACGGGGACAGACCAGGAGGACGAACCTCGCGAGGTGGCCCCCGGGGCAAGTCGTCAGCCGACCGAACGCGCCGCCTGTGACAGGACGGCGAGCTTGGCCCTGGCGGTCTCGCGGGGCAGCATGGTCAGCCCGCAATCGGGGCCGGCAATCAGCCGGTTCGCATCGATATGCTCAAGCGCAGCCTTCAGGCGTTCGCGCACCTCGTCGACAGATTCGACCTGGCTACGCGCGATCGCGATGACCCCGAGAATTACCGAGCTTCGTTCGAAGCGCTCGAGAAGACCGAGATCGTTGTGCCGGTGCGCGTCTTCGAGGGACACGGCTTCGACCGGCGCCCGGTCGATTGCCTCGGACAGGCGGAAATAGACGTCAGGATCGGCCTTCGGATAGTCCTCAAGGTCAAGCTCGGCAGGGTAGCCGCAGCAGATATGGACGGCGCGCTTCACCGATCCCGGCACATCGTGGAAGCAGCGGGCCAGCGCGTCGACGCCGAAGGCGAGTGCCCTGTCCGGTTCGCGGGCGAAGAGCGGTTCGTCGACCTGGATCCAGCGGCAGCCCGCCTCGGCGAGCGCTTTGATCTCCGCGTTGATGGCTTCGCCGAGCGCCGCCGCGAGGGCAGCTTCGTCGCCGTAATAGGCGTCGGCGGTGGAGTCGATGATGGTCAGGGGCCCCGGAATAGTGATCTTGATCGGCCGGTCGGTGACCGCCTGCGCCACCTGCCAGTCGCGCGGCAGGAAGGGCGGACCGGCCTCGATGGGCCCACGGACCGTCGGCACATGGGCGGTCCAGCTACCGCCGCGCATTGCTTTTTCGGTCAATCCGTCAAAGTCGAAGCCATACAGATGACGGCAATGGTAGTAGATGTAGTGTTCCCGCCGGATCTCTCCGTCGGTGGGCACGTCGATGCCCGCCTCCACCTGCTCGCGCACGATCTCCTGGGTCCCGCGGTCGAGGCGTTCTTCGGCATCGGGAGGCATGTCCGCGAGAAACGAGTCGTAGGCCCTTGTCGGATGCGTCGGGTGGGCGCCGCGCTTCTGCCGGATCGAATGCCAGTTGGCTACCGGAACGTAGTCCGGTTTCGGATAGGATCCGATCGTCGTCGTCAGCAGCGCCATTCTGTCCTCCACAACTCCTGGGCGGGAGCCCGTTTATGGCTTGGGCTGGGGCCTGCGGCCCGGCATCCCGACCGCCTCGCCGTCAGCATCCAACGCGACTTCGTTGGCCTGCAGCCAAGAGCCAAGTGCAACAGGGGTGCCTTCTCTCCATCAAGTGCACTGTAGTCAAGCGCACTGTAGGGCGTCTCGACTTGTCGCCGAGCCCCGACAGCGTTCCGCAGCGTCGGTTCAATCGCCCCGGAAGGCCCGCTCGGCCGTTGAAATCTGCCATTTGTTGCCCTCAGTGGTTGCGGTCCTCGTGAAGCTCTTGGAGACTGGTTGGGCAAATTCACGATCGGCAGTCCGTAAGGTCTGCCGAAACGAAGGTGACGGGTCGAATGCGGAGCTGGAGCCGCCGCGGCTTTCTGACGGTAGCGGGCGCCTCGCTTCTGTGGGCTGGTGGCAGGGGCGCCGGACCTTCGCCCTTCGCGATCACGACGGCAAAGGGCGGCGAGGGCCGCTTCCGCGTCACGATCCTGCATGTCAATGACGTTCATTCCCGCATCGAGCCCGTCAACGTGCGGGACGGCACCTGCGCCAGGCCGCAAGACGAGGCCGAGAACTGCTTCGGCGGCGTGGCGCGTCTGGCCACCGCGATCCGCGAGCGCCGGAACGCCTTGCGCGCGGCCGGTGAGGCCGTCCTGACGCTCGATGCGGGCGACCAGTTCCAAGGCTCCCTGTTCTATACCGCCTATAACGGGCAGGCCGAGGTCGAGTTCATGAACCGGATCGGCTTCGATGCCATGGCGCTTGGAAATCACGAATTCGATCGCGGCCCCGATGTGCTGGCGGATTTCATCGAGGCGGCTGCGTTCCCGGTGCTTTCGGGTAACACCGTGGTCGATGCCGGGCAGCGCCTGGGCGAGGCGCTCGACGAACGGGCGATCCTTGAAGCGGGCGGCCGGCGTATCGGCGTCCTCTCCGTGCTGACGCCCGCCACCGCGACTATCGCCTCGCCAGGGCCTGCTGTGCGCTTCACCGACGAAATCGCCTATCTGCGCCGGGCCGTCGGCGGTATCCGGGCGGCGGGCGCGGAGGCGGTCCTGCTTCTGTCGCATGTCGGCTTTTCGCGCGATCAGGAGATCGCGGCCCAGGTCGGGGGACTCTCCGCCATCATCGGAGGTCACAGCCACACGCTGCTATCGAACAGCGTTGACGGAGCGCCAGCTTACGCGACCCTCATCGAGGATCCCGACGGCCAGGCCGTGCCTGTCGTGCAGGCTTATGCCTATTCGAAGTATCTCGGCGAGATTGCCCTTGTCTTCGACGAGGCGGGCTATGTCGTGGGTGCCGAGGGCGATACCCGCCTGCTGGACGACACAATCGAGCCCGATCGGGAGATTGCCGCGCGGATCGAAGAGCTCGGCGGGCCAGTCGAAGCGCTTAAGGCGACGCCGGTCGCCACGGTCGCGGCATTCGTCGACGGCAGCCGACAGAGCTGCCGCACCGGCGAGTGCGCGATGGGCAATCTGGTCGCCGATGCCATGTTGGCGGGCGTTCGCGATCCGGCCGTCACCATCGCGATCCACAATGCGGGCGGGCTGAGGGCTTCGCTGGACGCGGGACAAGTCACGCTCGGCGATGTGCTCACCGTGCTTCCGTTTCAGAATACGCTGGCAACCATGCGGCTGGCCGGACGGGATATCGTCGCCGCGCTCGAGGCCGGGCTGCAGGGCTTTGGCGAAGGGGGCGGCGGCTTTCCCCAGGTGGCGGGGCTGCGCTTCGGCTTCGATCCCAGAAGGCCGGCTGGCGGGCGCATCCGGTGGGTCGAGGTGACGGAGGGCGCGGCGTGGGTCCCCATTGATCCCGAGGCGGTCTACGCCGTGGTGACCAATGATTTCCTGCGCGGCGGCGGCGACGGCTACCGGCCGTTTGCCGACAGCGCCATCGACGCCTACGACCATGGTCCTGGTCTCGATGAGGCCGTGGCTGACTACCTGTCGGACAATGCGCCCTACAGGGCGGGGCTGGACAACCGGATCGTCGATCTGTCGCGTTGATGAGACGCCGCCCAGGGCGGGACGAACCGGTGGACGAACCTGTCGGGGAATAGGGGGTGGACTGTGGAACGGGTTCGTCCCGCGTGCTAAGTCAGCCGCCATATCGCGTACATGCCATCGATGGAGGCAGTCATGAAGTTGTCGGACCCAACGATCCTCAAGAGCCAGTGCTACGTAAACGGCAAGTGGGTCGGCGAAGGGGCGATCGACGTCGTCAACCCGGCCGACGGCGCGGCGATCACCAAAGTGCCGAGCCTCGGCGCCGACGAGACGCGGGCGGCGATCGCCGCTGCCCAGGCCGCGTTCGGCCCGTGGGCGCAGAAGACCGCCAAGGAGCGGGCCAGGATCATTCGCCGCTGGTTCGATCTGATGATCGAGAACAAGGAAGATCTGGCCCTGATCATGACCACTGAGCAGGGCAAGCCGCTGACTGAGTCCCGCGGCGAGATCGACTATGCCGCAGCGTTCCTGGAGTTCTTCGCCGAGGAAGCCAAGCGCATCTATGGCGAGATCATCCCCAGCCATAAGGCCGATGCCCGGATCGTCGTGCAGAAGCAGCCGGTCGGCGTGGTCGCCGCCATCACGCCGTGGAACTTCCCCGCGGCGATGATCACCCGCAAGGTCGGCCCGGCGCTGGCGGCCGGCTGCACCGTGGTCTGCAAGCCGGCGACCGAGACGCCGCTGACGGCGCTTGCGCTGGCCGAGCTGGGCGAACGGGCCGGCATTCCCGCCGGCGTGTTCAGCGTATTGACGGGCAAGGCCTCGGCGATCGGCGGCGAGATGACGTCGAACCCGACGGTCCGCGCCCTGACCTTCACCGGCTCGACCGAGGTCGGCAAGGTGCTGATCGAGCAGTGCGCGGCCACGGTGAAGAAGGTCGGCATGGAGCTCGGCGGCAATGCGCCCTTCATCGTCTTCGACGACGCCGATCTCGACAAGGCGGTGGCCGGCGCCATGGCCTCGAAGTTCCGCAACATGGGCCAGACCTGCGTGTGCGCCAACCGCATCTATGTGCAGTCGGGCGTCTACGATGTCTTCGCCGAGAAGCTCGCTTCGGAAGTGATGAAGATGAAGGTCGGCGACGGCACCGAGGTCGGCGTCGCGCAGGGGCCGCTAATCAACGACGCCGCCATCGACAAGGTCGAGGAGCATGTCAGGGATGCCGTCGGGCAGGGCGCCGAGGTGGTCGTCGGCGGCAGCCGGCACGAGCTCGGCGGGCGCTTCTTCCAGCCCACCGTCCTCAAGAACGTGTCGACCAAGATGCTGATCACCCGCGAGGAGACCTTCGGCCCGGTGGCGCCGCTCTATCGCTTCGACAGCGAGGAGGAGGCGATCAAGCTCGCCAACGACACGCAGTATGGCCTGGCCGCCTATTTCTACAGCCGCGATGTCGGGCGCTGCTGGCGGGTCGGCGAGGCGCTCGACTACGGCATCATCGGCATCAATGAGGGGCTGATCTCCACCGAGGTGGCGCCGTTCGGCGGCTACAAGGAGTCCGGGATCGGCCGCGAGGGCTCCCATCACGGCGTCGAGGAGTTCGTCGAGATCAAATACATGCTGATGGGCGGTATCGGCGACTGACGGTCCGCGCATGATGTCGGACGAGCTCAAGCGCAAGGCGGCCGAGCGGGCGCTCGGCCTCGTCGGGCCGGGCATGCGGATCGGGCTCGGCACCGGCTCCACGGCGGCGCATTTCGTCCGGGCGCTGGGCGCGGAGATCCGTGCCCGGCGGCTCGATGTGATCGGCGTGCCGACCTCCGAGGCGACGCACCGGCTGGCCGTGGAATGCGGCGTGCCGCTGACCACCCTCGACGAAACCCCGGAACTCGACCTGACCGTCGACGGCGCCGACGAGGTCGACCGTGAGCTGAGGCTGATCAAGGGCGGCGGCGGCGCCCTGCTGCGCGAGAAGATCGTCGCCGCCGCCTCGGCGCGGATGGTGGTCATCGCCGACCGCACCAAGCTGGTCGACCGGCTGGGCGCCTTTCCACTGCCGGTCGAGGTGGTGGCCTTCGGCCATCCGGCGACCCGCCTCAAGCTGGAACGCGCACTTGCCCGGCTCGGGCTGAATGGCCATGTCGACCTGCGCGGGGGGGAGGGAGCGCCGACACGCACCGACAGCGGCAATCTGATCTATGATTGCCGGCTCGGCGCGATCCCCGAGCCGGAGCGGCTGGCCGGCATGCTGGCCGAGATCCCCGGCGTCGTCGAACACGGCCTGTTCATCGGCATGTGCGCCGAGGCCATCCTGGCCGACACCGACAAGATTGACATTCTGACGGCAGAGCAGGTTCGGGGGAGCGGATAGACATGGCCTACGACTACGACCTCTTCGTCATCGGTGGCGGCTCGGGCGGAGTGCGGGCGGCCCGCATGGCGGCGACATATGGCGCCCGTGTCGGCCTCGCCGAGGAGGATCGCGTCGGCGGAACCTGCGTCATCCGCGGCTGCGTGCCCAAGAAGCTGCTCGTCTATGCCAGCCGCTTTCCCGACGAGTTCGCCGATGCACCGGGCTTCGGCTGGACGCTTCCCGACGCCGCCTTCGACTGGCGCACGCTAATTGCCAACAAGGACCAAGAGATCGCCCGGCTCGAAGGGATCTACCGGACCAATCTCGCCAAGGCCGGTGTCGAGGTGATCGACAGCCGGGCTGAGCTGCGCGGTCCCCATTCGGTCCATCTGGTGGCCGAGGGGCGCGAGGTGACGGCCCGCCATATCCTGGTGGCGACCGGCGGTTGGCCGCATCTGCCTGCCGAGATACCCGGAGTCGACCATGCCATAACCTCGAATGAGGCCTTTCATCTCGACGCCCTGCCGCGCCGCATCCTGATCGCCGGCGGCGGCTACATCGCCTGCGAATTCGCCTCGATCTTCAATGGCCTCGGGGTCGAAACGACGCTCGTCTATCGCGGCATGAAGATCCTACGCGGCTTCGACGACGATGTCCGCGACGCGGTGCAGCACGAGATGAGTCATCGCGGTGTCAACGTCATTTGCGAGGAAATCTTCACGCGAATCGAGAAGACGGAAGCCGGACTAGTCGGGCACACCAGCGCCCACGCGCTGAGCGCCGATGTCATCATGTTCGCCACCGGCCGCCGCCCGAACACCGCCGGCCTCGGGCTCGACGCCGCCGGGGTCAAGACGGGGCCGTCGTGCGAGATCGTGGTGGACGAATACTCGCGGACTTCGGTGCCGAGCATCTATGCCATCGGCGATGTGACCGACCGGGTCAATCTGACCCCCGTCGCCATCCGCGAGGGCGCCGCGGTGGCCGAGACCCTGTTCAACGGCACGCCGACGGCGGTCGATCATGGCGATGTGCCGACGGCAGTCTTTACCACCCCGGAGATGGGCACGGTGGGCCTGAGCGAAGAGGAGGCGCGCGCGCGCCTCAATGTGGTCGAGATCTACAGCGCCGCCTTCCGCCCGATGAAACTGACCCTGTCGGGCCGGCAGGAGCGCATGCTGATGAAGCTGGTGGTCGACGGCGAGAGCGGGCGCGTCGTCGGCTGTCACCTGGTCGGGCCGGACAGCGGGGAGCTGATCCAGGTGGTCGGCATCGCCGTGAAGATGGGCGCCACCAAGGCGGATTTCGACGCCACCATGGCGGTCCATCCCACGGCGGCCGAGGAGCTGGTCACCATGCGCACGCCGACCGCGCGCTATGTCCGCGACGCGGCGGAGTGAGATTCCGGCGCGGGGTTTTGCGCCGGAATAGGGCGGGTCTCGTGAGGTTTTCCGCGCCGCTGTCCCGGCTTTCGTCCGAGGTGAATAGCGGGAGAGTGGCGCGAAGCTTTGCTTCATCGTTTGTCCTCGTGGTGGTGGCGCACCGGAACTGGATCCCCGCCTTCGCGGGGATGAGCGGTTGGAAGGGCCGTGCCGCAACCCGCTCATGCCCGCTTTAGGCGGGCATCCAGTCAGGGCCGTGCCACAGGCAACGTCGTCACCCGGGGGACGGGGGAAACCAAACAGTCGTCATGGCCGGGCGCGGGCGGGGCGCAGGCGCCAGGCGCAGAGCAGGGCCAGGGCGCCGCCGATGCCCAGGCCGCCAAAGGCCAGGCCCCAGGACGCGGCCTCGCCGAGATGGCCGGTGGCGTCGAGGGCCATGCCGAAGGCCAGCGGCGCCAGCGCTCCGGCGCCAAAGCCCAACAGCCCGCGCCACGCCAGGACGGCGCCCAGATAGCCGGGCCGCACCGCTTCGGATATCGCCGTGGTCAGGACCGGCGAGTCGCCGATGCAGACAAAGGCATAGATGAGCACCAGGGGGATCAGGGCGATCGACGGCGCGTGGATCAGCCAGCCGATGGTGAACGAGATGAGCGCGCCGGCGCCGGCCAGGGCGATGAGCACGGGTCGCCGCCCGGCCCGGTCGGACAGGCGGCCCATGGTAAAGGCGGCGACCGCGCCGACCAGGTGCATCAGGCCGCCGAGATAGGCGCCCGCGACGGTGGCGTCGTCGGTAGCTTGGGACTTGAGCGCAAGGCTGATCGCGATGAAGGCCGGAATCCAGGCCCACATCCCGAGCAGCTCCCAGGAATGGGCCGTGTAGCCGGCGGTCAACAGGCGCGATTTGCGGTTGCGCACCATCTCGTCGCTGACCCGCAACCCGGCCTGGCGCGGATGGATGCGGTTGGGCACGGGGGCCATGGCGGCGATCAGCAGCACCGCGCCTATGGCCGGCAACAGCCCGGTCAGCACGAAGGCGACCTTCCAGCCGCCGATCGCCAGGCCGACACCGGCAATCGCCAGCGAGCCGGCATAGCCAGCGGAGGTGGAGGCGACAAGCCAGCCCATGGCATTGCCGCGCCGCGCCCCCGGCACTTCGTCGGAAAGCACCATGATCAAGGGCGTGTAGACGCCGCCCTGGCAAAGCCCGACGAGGCCATAGAGCACCATTGCCGACCACCAGCCCTCAGCCAGGAGGCCGAACAGCAGGCTGGTGGCGGCGGCGGCCACCGCCGACACGGCGACCATGTGCTTGGCGCCGAGATGATCGGCGACCCAGGCGAACAGGAACAGAGACAGGGCATAGCCGAGCGTGAAGCTGGTGATGATGCTGCCGGCGGCGGTGGCGCTGAGCCCCCAGTCGCGCATCAAGGCGGGGATCGCCGCCGCCACCGTCATGAAGGTGGCAAAGAGCAGCACCCTGGCAAGGCAGATAACGATGACGCGGGTCTCGGTGAGCGCCGTCGGGGTAGATTGCGTGGCCGTCATTCGCTGGTCGAGGGTCTCCAGGGGGGCGGGGCCATCATAAGGCGAGGCCCGACCGGATGAAGCGTCCGGCCCGGATTACCGGCGCAGACCACCCTTGCGTTCACAGCATAGGGGCCGGGCTACGGTCTAAAGTTCCTCGGACCCCGGCAGGTCCGGGAGCTTGTCGGCGTCGGCCGCGCGCTTGGCCCGGCGCCGGCGGCGCTTGGCGGGCGTTCGGGGCGTGGTGGCATCCGACTTGCCCGGTGCGCCGGCGGCGGGCGGCTGGGGCATGGGCCCAGAAGATCCGACCTGCTCGATGTGGAGCGGGGGCGCCGAGCCGTCTTTGCCCTGGCCCATATAGACGGTCATGTGCGGGAAGGGGATCTCGATGCCGCGTTCGTCGAAGATCCGCTTGACGATTTCGTTGTAGGCGCGTCCGATCATCCATTGCTTACCCGGCACCGTCTTGATGCGGGCGCGCACAATGACCGAAGAATCGGCCAGCTCGGTGACCCCGTCCATCTCGATGTCGGACAGGATAAAGTCGGCATACTCCACCGTGAGGCCGTCAGCGTCGATGGTTTCGCCCTTGCGCAGTTCGGCGAAGGCGTCGTCCATGGCCTCCTTCACCTCGGGAATGTGCTCGCGATAGGCCACGCCGATGGCGGCGACGTGATAGCTGAAATATTTCATGAAGTTGGAAACGGCATCGACGGACGAGAACGGCACCACGTGGTAGACGCCGTCGAGGGAGCGCAGCGCAACCGAACGGATGGTCAGTTTCTCGACGACGCCGGTAATGCCGCCGGCGGTGACGACATCGCCCTCGTTCATCGAATTCTCGAACTGGATGAAGCCACCGGAAATGACGTCCTGGACGAGCTTCTGCGCGCCGAAGCCGATGGCCAGGCCGACCACGCCGGCACCGGCCAGAAGCGGGCCGATATTCACCCCGATCTCCGAGAGCACGAGCATGAAGACGAGCACCGCAAGCACGGTCGTGATCGCGTTTCGGAACAATGACAGCAGGGTGCGTTCCCGCGCCGTGGGCACGGTGCCGTAATTCGGGTTCAGGCGGTATTCCACCCAGGAGGATACAGCCAGATAGATCATCCCGCCGATTGCCAGGATGAGGACGATCGAGACC
Organism: Rhodobiaceae bacterium; assembly: GCA_007118805.1. GTDB lineage: Bacteria > Pseudomonadota > Alphaproteobacteria > Rhizobiales > Tepidamorphaceae > SKQW01. The sequence goes on from SKQW01000146.1 coordinate 10,552, forward strand.
ACCATCGCTATGGTTCTCTGGCCCGCTTCGGCCGCAAGCCAGCCGGCGACGTCGGCAATCTGCCAAGCCTGGGCGATGGCGAAGAGTATGGCAGCGAGGACGACCAGCCGCACCACCTGAAGCATGTTGGGCACGAAGGCATTCAGGCGCTGCTCCAGGAGGGGGAGGCGCTGCCGGATGTCGTCGGGCAGATTCATCCCCGCGGCGGCGTATCGCGTGATCAGGCTGATGAGCGCCGCCCCCAATGCGACCGCGATCACCGTGCGCAGGGTCGCCGACAGCGCAAAGGGCAACGCCTCGTCGGGGTTGACCAGCCACAACACAAAGATCGCCGTGAGATAAATGATGGCGATGATGTGCCAGATGCTGGCCAAGGCGACGAGCACGCGGCCGAGGAGATCGGAGTTGTTGCGCCGGGCCCAGGCGATCAGGCGCCGCCGCACATCGTCGCGGTTCTGCAGGACGATCAGGCAGGCCATGACCAGCGTGGCCAGGAGCACGATGATGCGCAGCGCATAGGCCGAGGCCAGCGACACATTGGCCGCCAGAATGGGCGCGGCAAACAGGAAAGTATAGCCGATCACGCTGACCAGGCGGCTGAGCCAGAAATACCAGTAGGCCCCGGAGGTATCGCCGATCGGCAGCAAGCGCAGCGCGGCATGATGCGGCGCAAGGGCGGCCCGGATCGCCACCTTGACGAACTCGATCACCAGGAAGGCGTTGAGGAACAGGGCCTGATTGAACCCGATCCGCCCGGCGGGAACGAGCCATAGGGCGAGGACGGTGGCCGCGCCCCAGGCCAGGAGTACGGTCGCCGCGTCGATGGCGATCGAGCCCATCAGTAATCCGGCGCGCCGCAGATACCCGACATTGCCGGCCGCGGCGCCATCCAGCCGCCGCTGGGTCGAGCCCGCTGCCAGCCGCGCCAGCGCCAGCACGGTGAAGGCGGCGAGAATGACCAGGGCGACATTCAGGATCACGGTGCCGATGCGGTCGATGTCGGCGATAACGATCGCAGCGAGGCTTTCGGTGAAGACGATGGCGGAATCGAGCATTTCAATCACGCCGCCGCTCAGTCCGGCGCTGTATTCGGCAAGCTGGCCGGCCAGGGTGCGGGGCGCCGGCCGCGCCTCCTCCGCCTCCTCGGCGGCGGCCGCGCGCAGCGTCTCGATGAGCCGGTTGCGGGCCGCGTCGTCCTCCAGGATGCGGATCAGCTCATGGAGCTCGGTCGTCGCCGGGGCGTCGTTCGCGGCCGGCGGCTCGGCGGTGAGCTGGGCGTGGGCCGGCGCGGTCAAGCCGAGGACGAGCGCCAGGATCGCTAGGAATCTCATCATCATCTGTGTCGGGTCCCGAGCGGGAAGGAGCCCAAGGTTTTCATGATCGGGCGCGCATGGTCAAACGGCTCCGGCTCGGGGCGGCTCGGCGACCGGTGCGTCGTCGCCATCGATCTCGCCGCCCTCGATATGGGGGTGAAGATCGACCGCCGCCGGCGAGGTGCGTGGCACGGCGGTGAAGGGCTCGCGCTGGTCGGCCGGAACGGCTGCGCGGCGCCGCAGGCGGATGATGGTCAGGGCCGCCATCAAGGTATGAATGGTGGCGGTGAGCGCGAAGATGATCCCGGAGGGCAGGTAGGTCATCAGCGCTGCCGCAAGGGTCGGCCCGATGATGGCGCCGATCGTGTAGACCAGCAACAGGCCGGTGGCGACCTGGACCATGTCCTCCGAGGCGGCGTAATCGGCGGTATGGGCGGTGGCGATCGAATAGATCGGCATGGCCCCGGCCCCGAACAGGAAGGCCAGCGCGAACATCCAGGTCGAGGCCATGGCGGGCACCAGCGCCAGGCCGATGCCGGCGAGCGCGGAAACCACGCAGCAACCGAGGATGACGAAGCGCCGGTCAATGCGGTCGGACAGCCGGCCGGCCGGCCACAGCACCAGGAGCGCGCCGAGGATCGAGGCGGTGATGAACAGGCCGGCGCCGGCCGGGTCGAGCCCCTTGTCGGTGGCATAGACCGGCCCGAGCGTCCAGAACACGCCATTGGCCAGCCCGACGGTGGCGGCGCCGGCCACGCCGACCGGCGAGATATGGATCAGCCAGGGGATGTTGAGGCGCGGCGATTCGGGCACCGGCGGCGACACAGACCGGGTCAGCGCGATCGGGATCGCGGCCAGGGAGATGAGCAGCGCGCTGACCGAGAAGAGCTGGAACCCGCCGGGGGGAAACAGGCGCAGGAACTGCTGGCCGGCCGCCATGCCGGTCAGGTTGATGACATTGTAGACCGCCAGCACCCGGCCCCGGATGGTGTTGTCCGACTTGTCGTTGAGCCAGCTTTCGATGACCGCGTAGAGCGCGGCGAAACAGAAGCCGGAGATGCAGCGCAGAACGTTCCAGGTTATCGGCTCGACGATCAGGGCGTGCATGACGGCGGCCGCGGTGGCCGCCGCGGTGCAGGCGCCGAAGGCGCGGATGTGGCCGGTGCGGCGGATCAGCCAGGGCGCAGCGATGCAGCCCAGCGCCATGCCGATGAAGTAGAACGAGCCGATCAGGCCGACATAGATCGGATCGAAGCCGCTCGCATTGGCAGCCAGCGGCACCAGGGTCGACAACAGGCCGGAGCCCACGAACAGGATGAAGACCGACGCCAGCAGGGCGGCGATCGCGGCGATGGCGGACTTCATCCCTGGCCCCCGTAGGACGTGAAGGCGCTGTGCGTGGAGACCGTCGGTGTGCCGGTCCGCAAAACCGATAGGGGAGGTGTTCGGCGTCGGCAAGTGCGCGGTGTGTCAATTTTGTGCCGGCGCGCCGACAACTGGGCGACGGAGGAGCGCCGCGGGCGCGGATGATCGCCGGTCGACGCATCGCATCGAGACCCAACACGGCGCTTTGCGCAGGCGCGGCTCCCTGCTACCCTAGGGATAACACTGAGCTGCGCTGGTTTGCGCGTCCTCGGCGATGCGGCAGCGGCGCAGGAGGATAGGACTATTGGATTACGACAGCGCATCGCCCGAGGGCCGAGGCCGGCACGAGCATGCTTCGCCGTCCGCTCGCCGACTGCACGAGCAGGGGCGACGGGGGGCGCAAGGCGGCAAGCCAGGGGCCGCCGCGCCAAGGAAGGCCGGCGCGCGGCGGCCCGATGACCGCACCGACTCCCGGCCGTTCTACGCCGCGCTCGATCTCGGCACCAATAATTGCCGCCTCCTGATCGCGCACCCGACGCGGCGCGCGTTCCGCGTGGTTGATTCCTTCTCGCGCATCGTGCGGCTCGGGGAGGGGGTCGGGCGTCGGGGCAAGCTCGGCGAGGAGGCGATGAACCGGGCCATCCAGGCGCTGACGGTGTGTCGCGACAAGATCGCGTCAAAGCAGGTCGCGCGCTATCGCCTGATCGCAACCGAGGCCTGCCGGATCGCGGAGAACGGAGCTGCGTTTCTCGACCGGGTGCGCGAACGGACCGGGATGAAGCTGGAGGTCGTCGACCGCGAGACCGAGGCGCGCCTGGCCGTCTCGGGTTGCGCCTCGCTGATCGATCCGACGGCGCGCGGCGTCGTCGTCTTCGACATTGGCGGCGGGTCGACCGAGCTCGTGTGGCTGGATTTCGGCGCCGACGGCTGGCCGGGCACGCTGCGCGTGCAGCGCCACGTGGCCGGCTGGGCGTCGCTGCCCTTCGGGGTGGTCACCATCGCCGAGCGCTTCGGCGGTATCGACGTGACCCGCGACTCCTTCGAGCGGATGGTGGCGTTCGTGCGCGAGAAGCTGGCCACGTTTCCGGGCAGGGCGGCGATCACCCAGGCGAGCGCGGATGGCAGGGTCCATCTTCTCGGCACGTCGGGAACTGTGACGACGATCTGCGGGGTTCATCTCGGCCTCGAACGCTACGACCGGCGGCAGGTCGACGGCACCTGGATGCGCGACGGCGATGTCGTCGATGTCACCGAGCGGCTGATCGCCATGAGCTACGACGAACGCGTCGGCAATCCGTGCATCGGCGCAGACCGGGCCGATCTGGTGCTGGCCGGCTGCGCCATCTTCGAGGGCATCCGGCGGGAGTGGCCATGCGAGCGTGTGCGGGTGGCCGACCGGGGCCTGCGCGAAGGCATGCTGATGACGCTGATGGCTCAGGACGGCGTGTGGCGGCGCCATCGCGCGCGGCAGGACGGCACGACGGGGCGGCCGGCGTGAGGCCGGCCGGGGGCAGCCGGCGCCTCAAGCAGCGCGTGCGCACCGCCAGGCGGCGCAAGCCGGCCTCGACGCGCTGGTTGCAGCGCCAGGTCAACGACCCCTATGTCGCGCGGGCGCAGGCCGAGGGCTACCGCTCGCGCTCCGCCTTCAAGCTGGCCGAGATCGACGAGGCCCATCACATCCTCAAGCCGGGAATGCGCGTCGTCGACCTCGGCGCGGCGCCCGGCGGCTGGTCCCAGATCGCGGCCGAGCGGGTCGGCGCACGGGACGGGCAGGGCACGGTGGTCGCTGTCGATCTCCAGGACATCGAGGCCATCGCGGGGGTGACGGTGCTCAAATGCGACTTCCTGGCGGATGCGGCGCCGGCAGCGATTCGCGCGGCGGCCGGCGGGCCGGCCGATGTCGTGCTGTCCGACATGGCGCCGGCCACCACCGGCCATCGCCCCACCGATCACCTGCGGATCATGGCCCTGGCCGAGGCCGCGCTCGACTTTGCCCGCGACGTGCTCCGTCCCGGCGGCAGCTTTCTTGCCAAGGTGTTCCAGGGCGGCACCGAGGCCGAGCTGCTGGCCGCCATGAAGCGCGACTTCGCCAAGGTGCGCCACGTCAAGCCCAAGGCGAGCCGGTCGGACTCGGCCGAGTTGTTCGTGCTGGCCACCGGCTTTCGCGGCGCGGGGCGGAACTAGCGCTCGCGCATCGCGGTCACCGCGTCGCCGCGCGGCCGGCCATGTCCGGACATCTCGCTGCCGGCGTCGGGCGGCAGGCGCCGGAACACCAGGACGGCGACGGCGGACACGGCGCCGATCACCAGGAATGGCAGGGTGAAGTCGTCGACGGCGAAATGGACCTCCGGGCGGCCGCGGGTCGCCAGTTCGAGGGTCAGCGCCCCTAGCGAGATGCCGACAGCGAGCGCCACCTGCTGGGTGACGCTGGTCAGGCTGGTGGCGCGGCTCATGCGGTCGGGGTCGACGTCGGCGAAGGCGACGGCGTTGATGGCGGTGAACTGAAGCGAGCGGAACAGCCCGCCGATCAGCAGTATCGCCATGATGGCGAGCAGCGGCGTCGCCTCGGTGAAGGCGGCCGGGATGGCGGCGAAGCCGGCGCAGATCGCGGCATTCACCGCCAGGATGCTGCGAAAGCCATGGCGCCTGAGGATCGGCTGGGCGATAAACTTCATGGTGATGGCGCCGACCGCGCCCACAAAGGTCACCATGCCGGATTCGAACGGCGTCAGACCGTAGCCGAGCTGCAGCATCAGGGGCAGGAGGAACGGTGTCGCGCCGATGCCGATGCGAAACAGGCCGCCGCCGAGCACGCTGGCCCGGAAGGTCGGGATGCGCAACAGCGAAAGATCGAGGATCGGCGCCACCGACCGGCGCGCATGAAGCACATAGGCGGTCAGCAGGCCGGCCCCGGCGGCAAGGCAGGACAGGACAACCGCGCCCGGCAGGATATCAAGGCCGAGCGTCGTCGCCCCGGTGACCAGAGCGGCCAGGCCCGCCGCAGACAGCAGGAAGCCGGCCGCGTCGAAGCGCCGCGGCGTTTCCCCGCGCACATCGGGGACGAACAGCGTGGCGAGGACGAGGCCCAGCAGCCCGATGGGCACGTTGATCCAGAAGATCCACCGCCAGGAGAAATAGGTGGTGATGAAGCCGCCGAGCGGCGGCCCCATGACCGGGCCAATCAGCGCCGGCACGGTAAGCCAGGCCAGCGAGGCCACCAGCTCGTGCTTGGGCACGGTGCGCAGGATGACGAGCCGTCCCACCGGCACCATCATGGCGCCGCCCAGCCCTTGCACGATCCGCGCCCCGACCAGGCCGCCGATCGATGTCGACAGGGCGCACAGGATGGAGCCCAAGGTGAAGACGACGAGCGCGGCGCGAAACACATGGCGTGCGCCGAGCCGGTCGGCGAGCCAGCCGCTGGCCGGGATGAAGATGGCAAGGCTCAGGAGATAGGATGTCAGGGCCAGCTTGAGCCGGATCGGGTCCTCGCCGAGATCGGCGGCGATTGCAGGCAGCGCCGTGGACAGAACCGTCGAGTCGAGGTTCTCCATGAACAGGGCGCAGGCGATAATGAGCGGGACGAGGATGCGGCTCGGCATTGGCGTGACGAGCCATACCCGAACTTACCGCCTGAATACAGTGCTCCTGTTTGGAGCACGATAAGGTGACCGCCGGGCGCGGCGCGCCCGGCGGTGTTTCACGCGCCGGCTGTAGGCAGGCGTGCCGGCGTCAGGCTTAGCGATAGGTCTGGACGGCCCGCGCCTGACCCGTGGCCTGCGCGCCCAATAGGCCGCCGGCCGCGCCGCCGATGATGGCACCGGGCGGTCCGCCGATCAGCCCGCCGGCAACCGCGCCGCCGGCGATGCCAGCATGGGACCCGAACCAGCCGCCGCGGCGATGGGGCCGCTCATGCGGATGCGGGCCAGCCACCGCCACATGATCCGGC
>SKQW01000300.1 GCA_007118805.1 Rhodobiaceae bacterium
ACGCATCACCGCTGACCACCACGGCATGGCCACGGCCATATTTGTGGCCCGACGGCTCGTAACTCGGAAGCGCCCCCTGCCACAGCGCCGGCCCGTTGGCGAAGCTGCGTGGCGCGATGTCGTCGAGCACGCTGTCGGGAATGCCGATATCCACGCAGCGCGTGTCGCCGCAGAGCTGGCGGCCGGGCAGCAGCAGGTGACCGGGCTTGCGGCGGAAGAAGGTCACCGTGCGGCTGGCCTCGACCACCGGGCCGGCAGCCGTCCCGGTGGTCCCGTCGAGCCCGGACGGCACGTCCACGGCGACCACCTCGGCCGCGCTGGCATTGATGGCGGCCACCATCGCCGCCGCCGGCCCGTCGAGGGGCCGCGTCAACCCGGCGCCGAACAGCGCGTCGATGATCACGCCCTTGTCTTGAACCAGCAGCGGGTCGAGCGGCACCATCTCGCCCGGCCATTGCGCCGCCATCGCCGCCGCATCGCCCTTGAGCGCGTCCGGCGCCCCGAGCAGCGCCACCGTGACCCGGCGCCCGGCGGCGGCGAGATGGCGAGCGGCGACAAAGCCGTCGCCGCCATTGTTGCCCGGGCCGCAGACCACCAGGATCTCGCTTGCCCGGTTCAGCGACAGGGCCGCGGCGGCGACCGCGCGTCCGGCATTTTCCATCAACGCGATGCCCGGAACTCCCCCGTCTATGGCAAGCCGGTCGGCCCTGGCCATCTCCGCGGTGGTCAGCAGTTCGTCCATTTCCTCGCCCGTCTTTTCAAGCCCTCTTGCCTATCGCATGGTCATCTGACCAAAATTTCATCGGTTTTCAGCCGCCCATGTTGCACGGAAATCAGGCAGGTCCCGATAAATTATTGATTTAAGGAGGCAAACTCCGTCCGTTCCAGTTGGCATAGGCCATGCAATCCAAGAAATCGGGCCGTGCTCCCGCTGGAGCACCCCCCGCGAGGAGGCACGTCAGGATGAAGAAGATCGAAGCGATCATCAAACCGTTCAAGCTGGACGAAGTGAAGGAGGCCCTCCAGGAAGTCGGATTGCAGGGCATCACGGTCACCGAGGCCAAGGGGTTCGGCCGGCAGAAGGGCCACACGGAGCTCTACCGGGGCGCTGAATACGTCGTCGACTTTCTGCCCAAGGTGAAGGTCGAGGTGGTGTTGTCCGAAGCCCTTCTGGACAAGGCCGTCGAGGCCATCCAGAAAGCGGCCCAGACGGGCCGCATCGGCGACGGCAAGATCTTCATCTCCAACGTCGAGGACGCCATCCGCATCCGCACCGGCGAGCGCGGCGACGACGCCGTCTGAACCTCGCCTCCTCGCAAGCTCCACCGAAAACCCACTCCGGCCATGAGGGCCGGCTCGCCAATCAAGGGAAACTGGAAAATGGCCGATAGCTCATCCGTCCTGCGCATGATCAAGGACGAGGACATCAAGTTTGTCGATCTGCGCTTCACCGACCCGCGCGGCAAGATGCAGCACGTCACCATGGATGCCTCGATCGTCGACGACGACATGTTCGCCGAAGGCACGCTGTTCGACGGCTCCTCGATCGCCGGCTGGAAGGCGATCAACGAATCCGACATGACGCTGATGCCCGACCCCGAGACGGCCACCGTCGACCCGTTCTTCGCCCAGTCCACGCTGACCCTGTTCTGCGACGTGCTCGATCCGCAGACCGGCGAGGCATATGATCGCGATCCGCGCTCGACCGCCCGCAAGGCGGAAGCCTTCCTCAAGCAGAGCCGGATCGGCGATACCGCCTATTTCGGCCCGGAGGCGGAGTTCTTCGTCTTCGATGACGTGCGCTTCACCGCCGAGCCCTACAATACCGGCTTTGCCATCGATTCGGGCGAGCTGCCGTCGAACTCCGGCACCGAGTACGAGACCGGGAATTTGGGCCATCGGCCGCGCACCAAGGGCGGCTATTTCCCGGTGCCGCCGGTGGATTCGGGGCAGGACATGCGCTCGGAGATGCTGTCGGTCATGGCACAGATGGGCCTTGAGGTGGAGAAGCACCACCACGAGGTCGGCGCGGCCCAGCACGAGCTCGGCATGAAGTTCGACACCCTGACCCGCAACGCCGACAAGCTCCAGATCTACAAGTATGTCGTCCACCAGGTGGCCAACGCCTATGGCAAGTCGGCCACCTTCATGCCCAAGCCGGTGTTCGGCGACAACGGCTCGGGCATGCATGTCCATCAGTCAATCTGGAAGGACGGCAAGCCGGTCTTCGCCGGCCAGAAATACGCCGACCTGTCCGAGGAGTGCCTGTTCTATATCGGCGGCATCCTGAAGCACGCCCGCGCCATCAACGCCTTCGCCAATCCGCTGACCAACTCCTACAAGCGGCTGGTGCCGGGCTACGAGGCGCCGGTGCTGCTCGCCTATTCGGTCCGCAACCGGTCCGCCTCGTGCCGGATTCCGGTGGTCTCCTCTCCGAAGGCCAAGCGCATCGAGATCCGCTTCCCCGATCCCGGCGCCAATCCCTATCTCGCCTTCGCCGCCATGCTGATGGCCGGCCTCGACGGCATCCGCAACAAGATCCACCCCGGCGACGCCATGGACAAGAACCTCTATGACCTGCCGCCGGAGGAGCTGAAGGATATCCCGACCGTCAGCCGCGGCCTTCGCGAGGCGCTGGAGTCGCTCGATGCCGACCGCGACTTCCTGAAGGCCGGCGACGTCTTCACCGACGATCAGATCGAGGCCTATATCGAGCTCAAGATGGACGAGGTGCTGCGCTTCGAGATGACGCCCCATCCGGTCGAGTTCGACCTGTATTACAGCGTCTGATCGCCCTCGTCCTTGCGATCTATCGCGGCGCCCCGACGGGCCCGCAGCGCCGGGGCGCCCCGCGCCCCGGCGAAGGCGTTCCGAACACAGGCCCGCAGGCCGTTGTGCGGGTTGGAACCGCCTCGATCCGCCAGCTCTCCCGCCGGCCCCTTTACTGGCACGTGCCAGATAGACAGGGATTCCGGGCTTACTCGCCCCCACTAACAGAGCGAATGAAGGGCAGAACGCCTCCCCCTTCTCCGATGCCGGAACCAGGTTCGTCCTTAGCTTTCCGGTGCCCGTCGAATTGCCCTCGGTTGGTGCCAATTAGGATCTGCCGAACAGCCGATCCCATTGGGCGGGAAGGCCTACCGGCGCCCTGCCGCAATCGCGTTCAACGCTTGTTAAGCCTGCCCGGCTAGCCTCGCCCTGGGTCGTGTGTCAGTCAGTCGAGTGGTGAGTACAGTGTCGAATGTCGAGACCCATGCGGCGGAAATCGCCTCCACATCCCTGCACCCCGAAGCCGCGATACGCTTGGCCCGCGCCCTGTCGGCGATCTCGGCCGAGTTCGATGCCGTCATGGCCGAGGGGATCGACCGCCTCCGGCATTTGCGCGAAGCGCTCGAAGCAGAAGATTCCGGCGCCGGCCTCAACGCGGATCTGCGTCAGGCCGTCGAGGCGGCGCGACGCGACGGCAACCATCTCGGTCACCCGATGATCTCCGACATTGCCGCGAGCCTTGCGACCATCCTCGATGCCTGGCGCGGGGCGACACTGCCCCTCGACATCATCGATGCTCATATCGAAACCATGGACGCCGTCTTGACCGATGCCGGCCTGAAGCCCGGTGACGCGGCCGCCCAGGTGGCCGATCTGGCCGCCGCGGCGGCGGATTATGTCGCGGCGGCCCGCCATGATTAGCCCGACAGAGCCGGCGTTGGCGCGTCACGCCGCCCGAAAATAGCCGCCCGTTTCGGCCCGCGCCGCGGCCCGCCATTCCTCGCTTGCCAGCCGCGCGAGCAGCCCGGAATACGGATCGGCCAGATCGGGATGACGGCGGCGATGCAGCGCGGCGGCCCGCTCGACAAGGCCGGCCCGGCACGCCGTGTCGTCCTGCCGGCGGCCGGCGGCCGGCAGCGCCTGAATGGTCTCGACAAGGGTGCCGAAGACTGGCGCCGCCGCCGCCGGCAGTCCGGTCCGGCGCAACAGCGCCGCAAAGCCCGGCCCCCGCCCGTTGCGCACCAGCGCACTGACGCGCCGACAGGGCGTGCCGGACAGCGCCGACAATGCCTCCTCGAAGAAGCGCAAGTCTCCCGCGCAGGCGGCGCGGATGATCAGCGCCGGGGTAAGCCGCCCTTCGCAGTGCAGGCGCTCGATCAGGGTTCGGAGCTGGTCGGGGGACGTGCCGGCGGCAAGCTCGACCACGGACCGCTCGCGCGCCTCGCCCAGCATGCGCTCGGTCTTTTCCCCCGACATCCACCGCCGCTCGCGCACGAGGTCGCCGAGGGCCTCCGACAGCCCCGCGATCAGCTCATCGCGCAGCCAGACCGGCAGATCGTCCCGCTCCAGAAGGGCCGACCGCACCCCGGCATCCTTGCGGTGGCGCGCCACCACCCGGCGAAACGCGAACGGCGTCAGTTCGGCGCCCGGATTAGTGATCAGCGCGCGGCAGGTCTGCCCATCCGACACTTCGACGATCGCCGCCGCGACGCCGACCGGGACGAACGGCCGCGCCGCGATCGCCCGGCGCTGGCGCTCGCCGGCTCCGCCGGCCAGGTCAATGAGATCGGCTTCGCTCAGCACCGGCGAGCGCGCCAGGACGATTTCGGCGATGTCGGCCTGGTCCTGGGCGAGGCTCATCACGATGGCGCGCGGGGCCCGGCATGAATCGGCCAGGCCCTCGGCCAGGGCGCGGCGCACGCGCGGGGCGGGATCGTCGAGGATCAAGGTCATCGCCGTCACCGCCGCGGCCTTGGTCTCGGCATCGAGCGCTGCGTTGAGGTACACCTGGACCAGCGACTCCACGATCCCGGCACGCTCCGGCGGGGTGCCTTCGGCAAGCTTGTCGAGAAACCGTCGCACCTGCATCTGCATTACAAGGACCCCTCTTTGAACTCGCCCGGCGGGCCGACTCGCACAAGCCGCCCGGGCGGCACCCGGTGCCCGCGCTTGGCCGCCTTAAGCAGCGTGATCTCAAAGCCTTAAGGAAACGTTCACCATGTTGCGAAGCGGCCGTGGCCGATGGTCAGGAGGCCGGAAGCGAGGGGTCCACCCAGCGCCACGGGCGCTCGGCCTCGCCGCGTCCGGCCTCGACCGGCGGCGCCACCACCTCCGCCAGCGGATCGACCGCCTCACGCGACGGCGCATAGGCGTTGGTGGCCGCCATGGCCGGCGCCTCGGCCTGCCTCGCGGGCGCCTCGCCGGCGTCGTTCGCCTCCTCGCGGCTCGCGAACAGGCTGGACCAGAACGCGCCGACG
>SKQW01000083.1 GCA_007118805.1 Rhodobiaceae bacterium
CGAGGGGGCGCCGCGGCTTCTGGCCGCCATGGCGCTCTGCTATGCCGGGCTGTGCATGTCGTGCCAGAGCCGTCTGCAACGCCATGCCGGGCGCTGGCTGGACGAGGAGCTCGAGCGCCAGATCCTGCCCGATGGCGGCCATACCAGCCGCAACCCCGCGGTCATCATCGATGTCCTGCTCGATCTCCTGCCGTTGCGGCAGACCTTCCTGGCCTGCAATGTGGCGCCCACATCCCGGCTGATGTCGGCGATCGACCGCATGATGCCAATGCTGCGCTTCTTCCGGCATGGCGATGGAGTGATGGCCCACTTTAACGGGATGGGCCCCACCCATGTCGACCTGATGGCAACGCTCCTTGCCTATGACGACACCCGCGGCGCCCCGCCCAGCGAAGCACGCCACAGCGGTTATCAAAGGCTGGAGTCCGCCACCGCCGACCTGATCATGGATACCGGGACGCCGCCGCCGCCCCTGCAAAGCGGTGAAGCCCATGCCGGCTGCCTGTCCTTTGAGCTGTGCGCCGACGGCGCCCGGCTTGTCATCAACTGCGGCGCGCCCGCGCATGGCGATCCACGCTGGCGCGGCGTCGCCCGGGCAACCGCGGCCCATTCCACCGCGACGATCGCTGACACTTCCTCGGCCCGGTTCGCTGCGTCCGACTGGGTGTGCCGGCGTGTCGGCTCGGTTGTCACCGCCGGTCCCGGCGCTGTCCGCGCCGAACGCCACGACGATGCCGACGCCCTGGCCGTGAGCGCCAGCCATGACGGGTATGTCGCGCCCTTCGGCTATATCCACGAGCGCAGATTGGTCCTGTCGCGCGCCGGCGATCGGTTGACCGGCGAGGACAGCTTCCACCAGGCCGGCGACGCTGGTGCCGAGGATCCCGAATTCGCCATTCGCTTCCACCTCCATCCCACCGTGCGGGCCAGCCGTACTACCGACGGCGAACGGGTGGTGCTGATCACCACCCGGAACTCGGCCTGGGAGTTCTTCGCAAGCGGCGCCGAGATCACCGTTGAAGAGAGCATTTATCTCGGCGGCATCGAAGGGCCCCGGCGGAGCAGCCAGATCGTCCTGAACGGGCGCTGCCGGTCCACGCCCAGCGTCAGCTGGCGGTTCGACCGGATGGCGCGCCCCTCGCGGCGCGGCCAGCAGGCCCAGCCCCGCACCGAGGAACTGCCGCTGGACGAGCCCGACGCCGACGACGCCGACTGACGGAAACGCCAAGAGCGCAATCGCCCCCGCCTACCCGTCGCTGGCACCGTTGGTCAGCATCGCAACCAGCGTGCCCACCAGTTCATCCGTGGCGTGCTTGAGAGGATCCTTCAACGCCGAAGCGAGCGCGACCATCATCACCAGACCCAGCGCCGATGTATGCACGATCACGGCGCCCTCGCGCGGCGACAGATCGCAGCGTAGCCGTGCCTCAGCCTCCAAAGCCGATTCCAGCGCCCCGTAGAGGCGCGAGGTAACTGGATAGACATGCGCGCGCAGCGCCTCCGGCGGCATAAGCTGCTCGGGTTTCGGATCGAGCTGGATACCAAGATACACCTGGCGAAAGCGATCGAGATCGCTGGTATGGAAATCCACCAGCCCATGCACCGCTCGCCCGATGGATTCGCCGGCGCCACGCGGCGCAGCCAAAGCGTCAATAACGGCATCGGCCTCTGCTTCCAGCCACGGCACGACGAGTTCGCGATGCAGATCCTGCTTGGTGGGAAACCAGTAGATGATCGCCTGCTTGGTCACGCCGAGGCGGCGGGCGAGCGCCTCGTAGGTAAGCTGGCGCGGTCCGCCCTCCGCCGTGATGCGGCGGGCGGCTTCGAGTATGGCCGCACGTCTGTTGCGATCTCTCTTCAAGCCGAACTCTCCGGGATTGACTGCTTACCAGCGGTAAGTTTATCATTTTACCATTGGTAAGCAATGGCAAGGTTGGCAAATGGTTGAAACACTTAAAATTTACACCTTCAGCCCCGACTGGGGGCTGCCCGCAACCGGCCCCTTCGCACTGAAACTGCTGACATGGTTGAAGCTTGCCGGGCTGCCTTACGAGCAGGTTTACCAGGACAATCCGGCGAAGGGCCCCACCGGCAAGAGTCCGTGGGCGGAGATCGACGGCAAGCCGGTCGGCGACAGCGCGCGCATCATCGACGCTTTGAGCCGGCGATGCGGCTTCGACCTCGATTCTGAGCTTTCGCCGGAGCAGAAGGCCGATGGCCGCGCCTGGTTGCGCGCCTTCGAGGAGGGGTTCCACCAGATTCTCGAATGGGAGCTGTTCGTCCATCCCGCCGGGCGAGCCTATATGGACGCAACGATCACCCAGGCCACGCCGCCGCTCATCGGGCGCGTCATTGCCAACCGGGTGTGCAAGCATTTTGCAAACCAGCTGAACGCCCGCGGGATCGGGCGCTTTGCACCGGAGGAGATCGCCGCGATCGGCCGGGCCGATCTCGATGCGCTGGCCACGCGACTGCAAGGCCGTTCGTATCTCGTGGCTGATTGGCCGAGCCTTGCCGATCTGGCGGTGTTCGGCCAACTTGCGCCAATGGTGCGCTGGCCGATGGCAACCCCGGTGGCCGATCATGCCAAGTCGCTGCCCGAAATCGTGTCCTATGTCGAGCGGATCGTCGGGCTGTGTTTTCCACGGCAGACGGCGCAAACCAGCACCTAAAGGTGACGGCGGGGAATGGACGTGGTAAGCGCCACGGCGTTTCGCGACACGCTGAGCCGCCCCATGTCAGACATACGCCCGATCCGACGTGCCCTCCTCTCGGTCTCTGACAAGTCGGGCCTCAACGAATTGGCGCGGGCCCTTGCCGAACGCGACATCGAGATCGTCTCGACGGGCGGCACCGCCGCCGCTCTGGCCGAGGCCGGCCTTGCGGTCATCGACATCTCCGCCGTCACCGGCTTTCCCGAGATCCTCGACGGCCGGGTCAAGACCCTCCATCCCAAGGTCCATGGCGGCGTTCTGGCCGATCGCGACATACCCGATCATATGGCGGCGTTGGAGCGCCTCGGCATCGGCGAGATCGACCTGGTCGTGGTCAACCTCTACCCGTTCGAGCAAACCATCGCTGGCGGCGCGGACTTTGCCGCGGCGATCGAGAACATCGATATCGGCGGCCCGGCGATGATCCGCGCCGCGGCGAAGAATCACGGCTCGGTGGTGGTCGTCACCGAGCCGGAAGACTATGGCGGGCTGATCGCCGAGCTGCGCGCCACCGATGGCAGCACTCATGCTGCCTTCCGCCGCAAGCTCGCCGCCAAGGCGTTCGCCCGCACCGCGGCCTATGATTCGGCGATCGCCGGTTGGTTGGCCGATGAGACCGCTGACCGCGCCCCGCCCTGGCGCAGCTTCGCCGGGCGCTTGGTGTCGGAATTGCGCTACGGGGAGAACCCGCACCAGTTCGCCGCCTTCTACCGCACCTTCGAGCAGCGGCCCGGCGTGACCTCGGCCCAGCAGCTCCAAGGCAAGGCGCTGAGCTTCAACAATATCGCGGACACCGACGCGGCGTTCGAGCTGGCGGCCGAGTTCGATCCCGCCCAATCCGCCGCGGTCGCCATCATCAAGCACGCCAACCCCTGCGGCGTCGGCATCGGCGCAACCCCAGAGGAAGCCTACCGCAAGGCACTCAGGACCGATCCCGTCTCCGCCTATGGCGGCATCATCGCGCTCAACCGGCCGCTCGACGCACAGGCCGCCCGCGCCATTGTCGAGCTGTTCACCGAAGTGATCATCGCGCCCGGCGTTACCGCCGAGGGAGAGGCGATCGTCGCCGACAAGCCCAATCTGCGCCTCATCGTCACCGACCGGATGCCCGACCCTGCGGCGCCCGGTCTGACCTTCCGCTCGGTCGCCGGGGGCATGCTGGTCCAGAGCCGGGATACCGAAGCCGTCACCTCCGGCGACGACCTCCGGGTGGTCACCGAACGCGCGCCCAATGAGCGGGAAATGACCGACCTCCTGTTCGCCTGGCGGGTGGCCAAGCACGTCAAGTCCAACGCCATCGTCTATGCTCGCGACGGCGCCACCGCCGGCATCGGCGCCGGTCAGATGAGCCGTGTCGATTCGGTCCGCATCGCCGCGCGCAAGGCGGCCGAGGCGGCAGGGCTCCCCGAACCGCTCAGCGCCGGCGCCGTGCTGGCCTCGGATGCCTTCTTTCCGTTCCCCGACGGCGTGATCGCTGCGGCCGAGGCCGGCGCCACGGCGGTCATCCAGCCCGGCGGGTCGCTGCGCGACGAGGAGGTGATCGCCGCGGCCAACGAACGGGGCCTGGCCATGGTCTTCACCGATCTGCGCCACTTCCGGCACTGAGGCGTCGCTCACCGAAACGCGATGGCAAGGCCCGGCAACGGCAATCCGCTTAACTGGGTCGACCAGGTTTCGCCCGGCGCCACGGCAAAGGCGCGGGTGACGGTGCCGGTGGTGACGATGTCGCCGGCCTCCACCCCGCGCAAGGCGGGCTGTTCGGCGATCCCGTCGACGAAATGGCGCAACGCCGACAACGGACCGTCGAGGACGTTGGCCGCATGGCCCCGGTCGATAAGCTCGCCGTTGCAGGAAAGAGCGATCTCGAAGCTGGAAAGCCGCGACAGCCAGGCGGCCCGGTCCTGCTGTTCGATCTCTGTCCACGGCCCGTGGTAATAGGCCCCGTGCAGGGCGCCGGCGGCGACGGTGTCGGCCGCCGTGAAGCGCCATCCAGGAAAGATCGACTGCACCACCTCGAAACCATGCGCCACCGCGTCGATGCAAGCCAGCAATGCGGCCTCGCTCATCCCCGGCCGGGGCGCCACGGCGAAGCGGAACGCGATCTCGGGTTCAAGGCGTGGCTCGACAAAGGAGTATAGCGGGCACTCGGCCACCGCGCCGGCCGCCACTTCTTGGACCGTCGCGGCATAGATCGGCCCCCAGATCGGGGCGAAGACACCATATTCGCGCCAGATGGTGCGATTGGTGAAGCCGATCTTCCAGCCGACCGGCCGTTCGCCGCGGGCGATCCGCTTGACCGCCAGGGCCGAGGCGACGCGATAGCCCTCGGCAAGATCGAAGGCCGGGCGCGCCTGGCTGAGCGGGGCGATGGGGCGGCTAGTATCGAGCGCCGTCAGCACCCGGTCCGCGTGCCGGTCGATATGCGGATCGCCAAGCTCCGCGGCCTCTTTCGCGTCCGGACTGTCGTCGTTCACCATCTCACCTCGGTCTCACCTCAGCCTTGCGTGACGCGATCCTATGC
>SKQW01000089.1 GCA_007118805.1 Rhodobiaceae bacterium
AGCACCATGCCGCTCAACATCGGCGCTTCCGGCAGCATCAAGCCCTACTGCAAATTCAATTCCAAGGCCGACAAGTGGTTTGCCAAGGGTGACGATGGCGACCAGGAGATCGATCGGCCGACCTTCATTGCCGATCTCGCCAATATCGCCACCGGCTGGTTGCGGTTCCGCGAGGGCCAGGCGCCGGAACGAGTGATCGACGCTTCGCTCGAGCGCGCTGCGCCGTCTCCCGGCGAAGGGTTCAAGCGCGGCTTCGTCCTTGCGGTCTTCAGCCGCAACTTCTTCGGCGGCGAGGCCGAATTGTCGAGCGCCTCGATCCACATGGGCAATGCCATCCGCGAGGTCTACCAGGCCTTCGAGGAGCAACGCGGCAACCATCCGGGCCAGGTACCGGTGATCGCCTGCACCGGGTCCGAAGCCATGAAGGACCGCTACGGCATTAACTACAGGCCGAAATTCGAACTGGTGAAGTGGGTCGATCGGCCGGCCGAGCTGCCCGATGCGCCACCGGTCGAGGAGTCGGAGATCTGGCAGGGCGAGATGACGCCGGCCCGGACCCAGGCGACGCATGTGCCGCCGCCGCAGGCAGCTGCTGCCCCGGCGCCCGCGCCGGCGCCCAAGCCGCAGGACGATCTCGCCACCGCCGAGTTCTGATCCACGCGGCCGGCACACCTGATCGGGGATCCCGTCGCCGGCGGGATCCCCACCCGACAGCCCCAGCCGAGCGGACACGATGGAATCGAGCACCGTCGAGCCGATGATCAAGCCTGATGCCGAGCAGATGCTGCGTCATCTCGAGCATCTGTTCGGCGGCGATCTCGACGGCTGCCACGAGGGCAAGATCGAGCTCGCCTGGACCGACGACAAGAGCGGCCAGCTGCGCCATGCCGCGATCTTTGGCACCGATCAGCTCGAGGCAATGGTCGAACGGGCTGTTGGGGTCAATTCGAAGCCCGGCCAGAATGTCTATGTCGGCCAGGCGCTGCGTCGGCCCGAGACGCCGCCCTTCGGCCGCGGCAAGGACGAGGACTTCTTCGCGCTCACCGCCTTCTATGTCGACATCGACGACGATGTCGTCGGGGCGGCGCGCGAGAAGTATGAGCACCTCGGCTGCCCGCCAACCGCCGTCGTGGTGACTGGTCGGACCCCACATGTGCGCGCGCAAATGCTGTGGCGCCAGGAGGTGCCGGAGCGCGATCCAGAGGCCTGCCGTCGCCAGAACCGGGCGCTCGCCCACGCGCTCGGCGCTGACACCAGCGTCATCAATGTCAGCCGCGTCATGCGGCTTGGCGGCTCGGTCGCCTGGCCCGCCAAGCCCGGACGGGTGCTGGAACACACCGAGTTCGTCACCTTTGGCGACACTCGCCCGAAGATCTATTATCCCGGCCAGCTCGCCAAGGCGTTCCCGCCCCAGGACGAGGCGCCGTCGCCGGCAATTCCGGAAGATGACAGGGCCTTACCCGCCGCCTCGGAGTTCGCCGAGGCGGGCCCACCGCAGCCGGCGGCCAACGATCAGCGCACGTCAGCGCCGCGCCTCCAGATCGGCTCCGAGTTCGACGGCGTCACCGTCGAGGCCTGCCTCACCGCGATCCGTGCCGGCGACCACTGGCACAACAACATGGTGCGGCTCACCGGCCACTGGATCGCGCGTGGCTGGTCGGACGAGGAGATCCTGACGGCAGCCTCCGCGCTCACGCTGTCGGGCTACACCGTGGAGCAGACCCGCCGCGAGGTCGCCCAGATGATCGTCGGCGGGCGCAGCAAATGGGGCGTTGGCAACCCTGATCACACAGTCGACACGGAGGCGGTCCCTGACCTCGACCTCATGGCCTGGACGGCGCAGCGCTATGCGGGTGAAGCGCGACCGATCAGCTGGCTCTGCCGCGGTACCATCCCGCTCGCCGTGCCGGCACAGATTGCTGCTATGGGAGGGCTCGGCAAGAGCTATCTCGCCCTCGACCTGGCGCTGCAGATCGCTGCGGGCGTGGCGGGCTTGGAGCAGCCGCGTATGATGCTGGGCGGGCGCGTTGCCGTCGAAGGCACGGCCGTCGTCATCACGGCCGAGGACAGCTTCGATGCCGTGCACAGGCGGCTGAACCGCATCGATCCGGAATCGAAACGGCTGCGGCACCCCAGACGCCTGATCGTATTGCCGCTGCCCGACGCCGGTGGCGCCCGGCCCTTGATCGCCACCGACGGTAAGGCGCTGGCCCGCACGCCGTTCTTCAATACCCTCAAGCAGCGGCTTCTGCGGTTCGATGATCTTCGCCTTGTCGTCATCGATCCCTTGCAGGCGTTCGTACTGGCTGATGTCAATGCCGATCCCGCCGCTGCGCAGTTCCTGTGGTCGGCGATGGCGGAGATCGCGGTTGAAACCGGCGCCACGGTCCTGCTCACCCATCACATGCGCAAAGACGGCATGCTGCGCATTACCGATGCCGATGACGCCCGCGAGGCGGTGCGCGGCACGACGGCCCTGATCGATGGGTCCCGGCTCACCTACGCGCTGTGGAAACTCGACGAGGAGGCGTCACGTCCCATCTGTCAGGCGCTCCAAATCCCCTTCGAGCGCGGGCGCATCGTGCGCGGCGCGGTGGTGAAGGCGAATGACGAGGCCGATTTCGGCATCCACACCTATACGCGCGAAGAGAGCGGGCTCCTGGTGCAGCTCGAAACCGAACCCGACACCGCCTCGCAGCCCGAGTTCACGATGGCCAAGGCGCGCGAGGTGCTGAAGGAAATCGAGCGCCGTTTCGAGGCCGGTACGCCCTTCTCGCACTCCCCGCGCGGCGGGGCGCGTTACCTCGGCCATTACCTCGTTACGCATGGAGGGCTCGGGCGCAAGGCCGCCGACAAGCTCATCGCCGATTGGCTGAACAATGGGGTGCTGACGATCGAGGCCAGCAACCGCAAGACCAAGCTGTCTGGTTTGAGGGTGCTGGAATGGCTGTGACGACGGCGGAGACGGCGGAAATAGGCCTGCCAAGTAATTGATTTAATTAGGCGGAGAAGATGGCGGAGACGGCGGAGACGCATGACTAAGTCCTTGAAAACAAAGCGGAGACGGGCGGGGAAGAAACGCCCCCCTTATATTCCCCCACCACGGCGCGGGGCCGGCCTGATGCCGGCCCGCGCCGCTGGGGATGGATGCGATGTCGACGGCCTCGTCGCGCGCATCAGGCAAGTCTGCCTCGAACGACGATCCCGGCCCTTCGATGCCGAGCTCGGCCGTCTTGAGACGTCGTTGCGCAGCGAACTTCGCGGCCTTGGTTTCAGCGAACGCGAGCTCGGCATCTCTCCACGCCAGCTCGGGACCAATCCGCGCGCATTACGAGCTGCGCGTCAATCTTGTCGAGGTGTGTCATGAGGCAGGCACGTAAGCGGCAGTGGCAAGGGCAGCCGGCGCGCGAGCTCGATCCGTCGACCGACCCGATGGCGCCGGCCGACTACGTCATCCGCGCCATCATCGACGGCGTCGACCACCTGGCCGGCGAGATGGAGCGCAAGTGGGGCATCGAGCGGTTGCGGCTGCTCGTGCCCGACGAGCTGCGCGCGCGCTTCGACGCCCAGAAGGACAAGCTCGACGCAGCCATCGCGACCAACCGCGAGCCTTACGTCCGTGCCCAGGCCGAGGGCATGAAGCGGGCCTGGAGGGCGCTCGACAGTGCGGCGACCGAAGCAGGCCACGCGCCGCTGGCGCCGGAGGTCTGGGAGTGCGTGTTGCCCGAGACTGGCGAGGTCGTCGCGCTGGTGCGCACCACCGCCGAGGCGCATCTCGTCGCCCGGCCCGACATGCGCGTCTTCACGCTCCCCGAGATCGGCCGGCTCATCGAGGCGCTCGGCAGCACCGTGCTCGAGGTCAAGGAGACCTTCCTCGGCGCCGAGGTCACCCGCGTCGCCAAGCCGCCGATCGACTGGGCGCGCGGGGACGACATCCCGTTTTGAGAAGGAGAAGCGACATGCAGCACGCCACCGGGCCACCCGATCCAGCCAGACCGAACGAGCGGACGACGACGGCTTGAGCTCCGCCAAGAACCACCAGCCGTCGCCGTCCTGACCACGATGTCCCTGAATGAGAAGGAGATCACCATGGCTCATGCGACTCTGGCCGTTGCCGCAGCCGATGCAAGCCCGCCCGTTCCCGTAACGCCCGATCCCGCCCGGCGGCTGCCCGTGATCCTGGCGCTCGACTTGGGCTCCACATTGGGCTGGGCAATGCGCACCCGAAACGATGTCATCCTCAGCGGCACCCGGCAGTTCCGGCCCAGCCGTTTCGAGGGCGGCGGCCTGCGCTATCTGCGCTTCACCGGCTGGCTCGACAACGTGCTTGAGCACGCCGGCGGTCTCGACACCGTGCTGTTTGAGGAGGTGCGGGCTCATGCCGGGACTGATGCAGCCCACATCTACGGGGGATTCCTGGCATCCTTGAGCAGCTGGTGCGAGCATCGGGCTATTCCCTATGAGGGCGTGCCGGTCGGCACCATCAAGCGCCACGTCACTGGCAAGGGCAACGCCAACAAGGCCGCCATGATGCAGGCCGTTCGCGCTCTCGGCCACCACCCCGAAGACGACAACGAGGCCGACGCCATCGCGCTCCTGCGCTGGGCCATCGACACCGGTGGAGGCGTGCGATGAGCGGCGAAGCCATGCTGCAGCGTGCCGCCAGCATCGTCGCCGAGCGTCGGCGCACCTATGGCGATCCCGCCGCCTCGATGGAGGCGGTGGCCAAGCGCTGGTCGTTGACACTCGGCCATGACGTCACGCCAGCACAGGTGGTGCTGTGCCTGATCGACCTGAAGCTCGTCCGTCTCGCCCACGATCCCAGCCACCATGACAGCCTTGTGGATGTTGCCGGCTATGCCGCCGTGCTGCGGGAGGTGACCCGATGAAGTGGCACCCGAGAGGCTATGGCGGCGAGCGGCGCTCGCCCGAGGAGGTCAAGCGCGAGGGATGGCGCGAGCAGGGCGTGCTTGCCGTGGCGATCGATGACGACCGGCTGACGTGGCCGGAGCGTGAGCTCGTCCGCCAGCTCGGCGAAAAGCTCTACGGCAAGCGGCATGACCAGCAGGGAGCACGCAATGGCTCACTGGACCCGCGATGACGTCGAGGCGCGCGTTGCCGAGGCAGCCGATGTCTTGAAGCGGCTGCCCGGCGATCGCGTCCCCGGCTACTTCAACACCTGGCCGGACATCATGGTCGAGTTCGCCGACCGGGTGGGTCG
>SKQW01000222.1 GCA_007118805.1 Rhodobiaceae bacterium
AACCCCTTCGCCGACGTGCGGGTGCGCGAGGCACTGAACATCGCGCTCGATCGCGAGGCGATCCAGCAGGTGGTCATGCGCGGCCAGTCGGCGCCTGCCGGCATCACAATGCCACCTTACGTCCATGGCTGGACAAAAGAGCTCGATGCCTACCCTGAGGCCGATCTGGAGCGCGCCCGTGAGCTGATAGTGGAGGCGGGCTATGGCGACGGCTTCACCGTCACGCTGCACTGCCCGAATGACCGCTACATCAATGATGAGGGCATCTGCCGGGCGGCCGCCGGCATGTTCGGCCGTATCGGTGTCAAGGTCGACCTGGAGGCTCAGGTCAAGGAACGCCACTTCTCCTTGGTGCAGAATCAGAAAACGGACTTCTATCTATTGGGTTGGGGCGTCTCGACCTTCGATTCGGAATACATATTCAATTTCCTCTATGAGACGGCGGGCGACCGGTTGGGCGGCTGGAACGCGACCCGCTATTCCAATCCGGACATGGACGAGAAAATTCAGTCGCTGTCCTCGATGGTCGACATCGATGCCCGCGACGCGCTGATCGCGGATATCTGGGAGGAAGCCAAGAACGAGATCATCTATCTGCCGATTCATCACCAGGTGCTGAACTGGGGCATGAAGTCGGAGATCGGCTTCCGCGTGCAGCCAGAGGACCAGCCGCACTTCAAGTTCCTCGAATTCGTGGAGTGACCGTTTCCTGGCACTCCAACGCTGGCCGAGGCTCTATCGCCGCTGGATGAAAGTTCGACGGCAGGTCAGCGCCGCCCTAATGGCGAGCGTATGCTCACGCAGGAGAGGAGATCGCTCCCCTATGGCAAGGGCATCGGCGAGACGAGGCATTATTCTCGGCGCGTCGATGCTCCGCAGGTCGGCCTTCCGGCGTCAAACGCCAGCGCTTCACCACCAGGACTTGAACATTCACTCTGTGGACCGGCTAGGTTTACGTCCTTAATGGCGGCGGTAAAAGGCATGCCTTTGACTGCTTGTCGCCATGCCAGCCGCCCTATTCGGTGCGCGGGGTGACCCAGACGCTCGAACCGATCGTTCAGGCAAGAAAGTGGCGCTACACGATCGTCAGCAGCGACATGAGTGCCCAGCCCACCAAACCCCAGATGCCTGCGGCGAAGATCCGCAGTGACCACCGTCGGCCAAGCGACGGTACTCGTACGGACTGAGGCACGAAGAGAAGGCTGCGGACCGGCTTTGATGCAATTTCCCGGCAGGACATGTGAGCCCCGTAAAAGCCAATGACGCCCCGGTTCATTCACTTATTCTTTCAAATCGTTAAGCGCATGTAAAGCAAACGGATTTTCGGCGCGGTCTGGAGGGCACTCCAGCCACCGCGGGGCAGCCTCAGTTCACGGTGTCGGCAAGGGGGAAGTGCAACGGTGTCCCGCTGTTGCCGTAACGTTACAGCCGCCGGTTTAACGAACGGCTAGAGTGGGGCGATCCTCAGGAACAAGGGCGGAATGGGTAGGCAGTGTGTTGCCATGCAATTGGTCAATCTCATATTGGGGATTCTATCCGTGACGGTTGTCCTGGGCATCGTCGTCTACTTCCAGGCCGCGCCGCTCTGACGACCTCAAGGCAGCCATCGTGCCTCCTGCTCGGAGCAGGAGACTCCTGCACCGCGCCCCGCTCGCCCATCATCGTCATGTCCCCCGCCTGCCCAGAAGAACTGAAGCAGGACTTCTTGCCGCAAGCAACTCCGACTTTTTCAACGGAATCGGCGCAGCCACGACCTTGAGCGCGATCGCCAGCAAGGTCTGCTTGCAGCAAACTTTGAAGCCGAACGCTACGTCCGAGATGGGGCGCCTGGCCGTCGGACAGAAAGGGCCGGAAGCGGACGAGAAGCTTCTGGCGGTGGAGCTTCCAGAGCAGACATTAAGACTGGAGCGGGCACGGTCGCAACTGACCCAAACGAGACCTTCCCCCGCCGATTCCCTCTCTCGATAGCTGACATTCGGCCGGACCGGCCATCCTGAACCTGAGCGGTCATTGCCGCAGTGGAGCAGCGCCTTGCAAGTCGACGTTTCACGAAACTACCGAAGCCAGACCTTGAGTCCCATTGAACAGCACCGGAACGCAAGTTCCACCTTGACTGGTATGACTGCATGACAGCATGATCGCCCGTAGGCGCGGGGAGTGAGCCCGCGCCGGGGGGAGGCAGGCTTGGACGGCCAGCAAATTCAGCGTCGCAAGCTTTACGAGCTGGTCGGTGACCGTATCCGGAACCTCATCATCGAGGGCGCCTACGCGCCAGGGGACCGGTTGCCGCCGGAGCGCGAACTCATGGAGACCTTTGGGGTGGGGCGCCCGGCGGTGCGCGAGGCCCTGCTGACGCTCGAACGGGAAGGGTTTCTGCAGCTTCGCAGCGGAAGTCCGGCGATCGTGACCCGGCCAAGCCCGGATCACATACTCGATGAGCTTTCCAGCTCGGTGCGCTCGTTCATGTCGCAGGAAAGCGGTGTTCGCGACCTTCAGGCAGCGCGCCAACTGGTCGAATGCGCCATCGCGCGCCGCGCCGCCGAACAGCGCACCGAGGAGAGCCTTGCCCTGATTCGACGGGCCTTCGAGGCACAGGTGGCTGCGGGAGAGGACTTTGGCCTCTTCGAGAAATGCGATGTGGCATTTCATCGGGCAATCGCAGCCAGCCTGCGCAACCCCATTTTCGAGACTGCCCAGCGGGCGCTCGCCGATTGGCTGCTCGAGCAGCGGCGAACGACCCTCAGCGTGCCAGGACAATGGAAGGTCGCGCTCGCGGATCATGAGCGAATCTTGCGCGCGATCGAACGAGGAGACCGAGACGAGGCCGAGGCAGCGATGGCCCGGCATCTCGACCAGACCGCCGATTGCTACTGGCGCGCTGTCAGCGCCCTGGAGGCCCCGAACCGGGCACCCAGGGCAGGCAGCGCCTCGGGACCACGGCAGGCAACCCCCAAACCAGCGAGGGAGGATTAGATGAATTGGAAATCAGTGACATTCAGTCTTGCGGCGGCGACGGCCATCGCCGTCACGGGCGCGATGGCCCCGACCGCGGCAGTGGCTGAAGACAAGGAGATTGTCTACCTCACGCCCGGCCTCGATTTGCCGTTCTGGCGCTATCTGTCGAAGGGCATCGAGTCGGTGGCGGTCGAAAACGGCTACGCCTTCCAGGCCTTCGACTCGCGCAACAGCGCCCAGACGCAGCGCCAGAATGCCCAGGATGCCATCGGACGCGGCGTTGATGGCATCATCATCTCGCCCACCGACAGCTCGACAGCGCCGGGCGTCCTCGAGATGGCGGAGAATGCCGGCATTCCGGTGGTGATCGCGGATATCGGCACCAATAGCGGTGAGTATGTCTCCTTCATTATCTCGGACAACTATGACGGGGCTTACGGAACCGGCAAGGCCCTGGCAGCCGCGATGAAGGAGCGGGGCTGGGAGGACGGTTCGGTCGGATTGGTGACCATCTCGCAGGCCCGCAAGAACGGACAGCAACGCACTGCCGGATTCCGCGACGCGCTCGCCGAGGAGGGCATCGAAAACGAAGCCGGCCTCCAGCAAATGCAGTCCTACACCGCCGACGAGACGTTCCGCTTCGTGCAGGACATGCTGACCGCCAACCCTGACATGCGCGGACTGTTCGTCCAGACCGACCAGCCGGCAATCGGCGCCCTTCGGGCCATCCGGGCCGCGCGCCGCGATGGCGAGGTTCTGGTCGCCGGGTTCGACGGCATTCCGGAGTTCGTGGAACTTCTGAAGTCGGGAGAGCTCGTCGCCTCCGGCATGCAGCAGCCCTATCTGATGGGCGTTCGTTCAAGGGCGTCGACATCGGGACCCGTTCCTCGATCTATGCAATGCTGCGAGAGATCGCGGGCCGCGGTGTGTCGGTCGTCGTGATCTCGTCGGACTTCGAAGAGCTTCTTGGCATCTCGGAACGCATCGTAGTCATGAGCGACGGCTTCTCGATCGCCGACCTTCCCAGCGCCCATCTGGATGAAGAGAAGCTGACGCTTCTGGCCGCGCCGCGCACCTCGATGGAGCGCAATACGCAGCTGCTCGACGAACTCACCCGGAGCCATGGCGGCGCGGGGTTCTGGGCGATAATCGACCAGGACCGCCTGATCTGCCTCAACACCGTGCTGCGGGATGACGAGGCCGACCCCGGCTTTCGAGCCGGGCAGTCGCCTGCTCTCGCCGAGACCCGCATCGCCGAAGCGTTGCAGCGCCGGGAAGACGGATTCGTTACGGACAGCGCCGGGCGGCTGTCGACCTTCCTCATGCCGGTGCCGAGCCGCAGGGGGCACGATCTGGGGTGGATCGGCCTTACCGTGACGGACAACGCGCCGCCAGAGGCGGACGTACGACGCAGAGTTCACGAGTTCATCGGGTCAACTGAGGAAATGCCGGCCGCACAATGACTGGAGCACTGAACCTTCCAAAGATGCGGGGCGTGAAGGCACGCCTGTCCCAGAGCCTGGAGATCCGGATGGCGGGGCTGGCGCTTCTCATCGCCGTTGCGCTATCGATCCTCTCGCCGCACTTCCTGACGACGAACAACCTGATGAATATCCTGGACCAGTCGGTGGTCATCGGGATCATCGCCATCGGCATGACCTTCGTGATCCTGACTGGCGGAATCGACCTCTCGGTGGGTTCGGTCGCCGGCTTGACAGGCGTGATCCTCGGCCTTGCGCTGCACGACTTTCCGATCCCCGTTGCCATCATGTTCGCCGTCCTTTCCGGGGCCTTTATCGGACTGATCTCCGGCATTCTGGTCGGCTATTTCGGCCTTGCGGCGTTTGTCGTGACGCTAGGCATGATGGCGATAGGCCGGAGCCTCGCCTACATTTTTTCCGGCCAGAGCTCGATCAGCGGCATTCCGATGGAGTTGAGCGCGCTCGTCTACACCACGGTCCTGGGAATCCCGCTCAACGTGGTCTGCCTGGTCGTGCTCTATGTGTTGGCGGGACTCTATCTGAGTTACACCAAGGGCGGGCGCACGATCTACGCGGTCGGGTCGAACAAGGAAGCGGCGCGTGCCGCGGGCCTGAGCGTCACGTTCTACAGCATTATGCCCTATGTCATCTCCGGGGCCTTCGCACTACTGTCCGGTTTAATTTGGTGGACATGGTGCATGACATTGATTCTACTCGGTTTCAGACGTTTAGCGGCGTTTGAGACACGAGCGGGGGATCAATGTCATGCGGCACCACAATAGCG
>SKQW01000254.1 GCA_007118805.1 Rhodobiaceae bacterium
AACCTGTCGCGCTCGGCTTCGTCGCGGAGATTGACCGTGACCCCCTTCTTGTTGTGATTCAGGACGTGAAACAACGTCGCGGTGGAGCCAGTGAACGGGGGACCCCAGTCGCGGGCGTAATCACCTGCGCCCGGGTTTTCCACCTTAATGACCTCGGCACCCAATTCCCCAAGGATCGCCCCCGCGTACGGGCCCGCGACACTATGGCAGATCTCGACGACAGTGATCCCCGCCAAAGGCAATCCGACCATTTCTGCACGCTCCCGTTGACGCGGGCCGAACCTAGCGAATAAAGTCCAAAGGGTCAATGAAACGTTTCATTCTAGTGGGCGAAACCGGCTATGCACTATCGGCGCGGGGACCCTGGCCCGAGCAATCCGTGGATTGTCCGTCTGCTCGCGATGCGAGCGCAGTATGGCGACCGCATCGCCATCAGCTCCGGCGATGAAACGTTGTCGTTTTCGCAGCTGACCGACCGGGCACATGATGTCGCGGCGGCGCTATGTGCATGCGATGTGGAGTGCGGCGAGCCGGTCGCCGTGGCTGTACCAAATGAGCCCGCCGTCGTCGTTGCAAGCTTTGGTGTGCTCATCGCCGGAGGAGCCGAGTTCACGCTCGATCCGCGCCTCGGTACGGATGACATCAGCTACGCCGTCAACATACTGGACATTCGATTGGCGGTGACGACCGCGCAACATGCGCCTTCACTGGAGGCGCTAGGCGTGACGGTCATTGTCGTCGATGAGGTGCCTGCCTCGCCCTTGGGCACCGCATGGGAAGCTGATTATACACCCACGGCGTGGGGCAAGGTCGTCCTGACTTCCGGGACCACCGGGCGGCCCAAAGCCATATTGCACAGTCATGAGCGCCGCTGGCTTGCCCATCTGATGCTGCGAGCCCATTTGCCGTATCGCCCCGGTGATATGGATCGCATCCTTCTGATGACTCCTTACGCCCACGGTGCGGGGCTCCTGACAGCGGCCTTTCTGGATTGTGGCGCTTCGGTCGAGCTGATGGATGGCGTCGATGCTCCACTGGCTGTTCGACACCTCGCAGCCGGTGCAGTCAATGCGGTTTTCGCGCCGCCAACCGTGCTGAGAAAGCTGGTGGAGGAGGCGTCAGGGCCGATCTCGGGAATTCGGTGCATCTTTTGCGGCACGGCGACCCTTCAGGCCCCCCTCTATCATGCCGCCACTGAAAAATTCGGCGAGGTTATCCGCGTCACATACGGCAAGTCGGAAGTGTTCAATCCCATTACGGTCCTCGAAGCGGAAGATGCCGCCGCCTATTATCGGCAGGCCGACGCGGCGGACGCGGGCGTATGTCTGGGCACAGTGGCCAGCGGTGTCGAGCTCTCGATACGCGACGAGAACGGGCAATTGTTGGAGTCATACGCGCATGGCGAGATCCATGTGCGGGCGCCGCACATGCTGGTCGGACATGTAGATTCGACGGGCACGCACCCGTTTCCACCGCATGGATGCCATGCAACTGGCGACATGGGCTATCTCGACGACCGTGGTCGCCTCTTTTTGACCGGCCGGTGCAACGACGTGATCAAGACCGGGGGCTACAAGCTCTATCCCGAAGAGGTTGAGCGTTGTCTCCCCACCGAGATGGTGGTGATCGGCATTCCCTCGCAGTATTGGGAGGAGGTATTGATTGCTGTGGGCGAGGAAGCACGGGTTTCGGGACAGAGTGAGGATGCCTTACTGCCGGCATTTGCCGGGCTGGCGCGCTACAAGCAGCCTCGGGCGGTTCTCGCGGTGCCCGAGCTGCCGCGCAATGCACAGGGCAAGATCCCACGGGCCAAGGTCCGGGAGCTGGTGCTGGAGCTCTACGAGTTCCACGACGGGCCCTATCCGCGCTTCGAGCGCCGTTGAGCCATTGGTGGAGGAGCGGTGGATTCGCGGAACACGAACTCGGTGGGCAGCTGAACGTGCCTGGGCTCCGAACCGACCTGCCCGTTGATGCGGTCCAGGAGCAGTCCTGCCGCGATACGCCCCACCTCCGCATGATTCCAGCGCTCGACGCTGATTGGCGGGTCGTACAGCTCGGCCAGATCTGAGTCGGATACCGCCACGACCGAGATGTCGTTCGGGATCGTAAAGTCGGCGGCGCGGATCGCCCTGAGCACGCCTCCAAGCATGTCGATCCCGCCGGAAATCACGGCTGTCGGGGGCGCGCTCCGGCTCAGCAGCGACGACATAAAGGTGAAGCCATATTTCGCCAGGAAGCTGCCGACGCTCACTAACTCAGGGTTCACAGTGACCCCGTTCGCCTCGTGCGCCTTGAAATACCCCTTCAGCCGCTCCCGCGCCGGGAAAAGGTCCTTGGGGCCGGTAATGATCGCAATACGTTCGTGACCGAGCGACAGCAGGTGCTGGGTGATCCTCAGGAAACCATTGAAATGGTCTGCCGCCACCCGGTCGGCCCAGCTCGGCTCGTCGCGATCGACGAGCACAATGGGAACCTTCAGTGTCCGCAGGAACGCGTCGAACTCGTCATCGACGGGCGTGTAATGGCCGAGGATGATGCCATCGGCCTGGCGACGGCTCAGCCGCTTTAGGAGTTCGCGTTCGCGTTCGATGCTGCCTTCGGAATTGGTCAGCAACAGCGCGTAGCCGGCTTCATGCAGGACGTCGTGGGCCGCCCGAACGAACGCGGCCAGCGGCGGGATGCTGAACTCCCGGATTATGCAGCCGACCGTCAGGGTCGAGCGGCTGCGCATGCTCTGCGCGACATGGCTGGGCGAATAGCCTAGCGTTTCGATCGCCGCATGCACGCGCTCACGGATCTCCACACGCACCGAGTCATTGTGATTGAGCACGCGCGAAACCGTTCCCAACGAGACGCCGGCAGCGCGAGCCACATCCCTGATGGTCGGTCGTCGGGAGGCGCTGAGCTGACCGGCTTCCTGATCATTGTCTGTGCTCATGCCGGCATGATGTCAGAACATCAGTCCAGGAAGGAAGAGCACCAATTCGGGAAGGGCGACCAAAATGGCGATGACGACGCAGTCGACGAGGAGAAAGCCCGAGACCCCTCGGAAGACCTGCTCGAGCTTAACGGCATCCCCGACCGAGGCCTTGAGGACGAAGACGTTAAGACCAACCGGCGGGGTGATCATGCCGATTTCCAGAAGCTTAACCAGCAAAATTCCGAACCAGATCAGATTGTAGTCGAGCGCTGCGACGATCGGCACCACGATCGGCAGGGTGAGCAGCATGATGCCGATCGGGTCCATGAACATGCCAAGAAGGATGTAGATCACGCAGATCGCGATCATGACGTAAACGCGGCTGCCCTCGATCGACGCGGCCCAGTTGGCGAGCTCCGTGCTGACGCCGGTGAAGGCCACGAAGGAGACGAGTATCTTCGAAGCCACCGCGATGGCGAAGATCATGCCCGTCTGCATCACGGTTTCGCGGACCGCCTCCCAGGACGTTCTCAATCCGAGCTTGCGCCTCACAAGGCCGAGCGTGAGGATCGACACCGCGCCCACGGCAGCGGCTTCGGTCGGCGTTGTGATCCCGGTATAGATGAAGGTGATCACGACGCCGAAAATGACGAGGAACTGCCATGTCCCGGACAGGGAGCGCACGCGGGCCGACCAGGTAAAGCGTTCGGCAATCATCGGCGCCAGGGAGGGATTCAGTTTTACGCGCAGATATATGTAGACCATGTAGGCAAGCGCGCTGAGGGCTCCTGGTATGATCCCGGCGATCAGCAGGCGTCCGATGGATTGCTCCGCGAAGATGCCGTATATGATGATCAGAATGCTGGGCGGTATCATCGCGCCTAGCGTTCCGCCTGCGGCGACGGTCCCCGACGCAAGTGCCTTGGAATAGCCGCTGCGCAGCATTTCCGGGACCGCAATCCGCCCCATGGCAGCGGCGGTGGCCAGCGACGAGCCGGAAATTGCGGCAAAAAGGGCGCAGGCGGCGATGCTGGCGAGCGCCAATCCTCCAGGCAGGGTGCCAAGCCAAACCCGCGCGGTGCGGAATGCTTCCGACGTCGCCCCGGCGTAGAAGGCAAAATTCCCCATGAGCAGAAACATGGGGATGGTCATCAAAGTGAAGCTGGCGACAAAGGAGTAGGGGTCGCGCGCCAGCATGGACACCGTGCTGCGCCAGCCGAATTCGATGTTGAATTCGGCGGTGCGGCCCGCCCCCATAATAAACAGGCCGGCGATCGCGACCGCCAGCAGGGCGAACGCGATCGGCACGCGCAAAACGAGCAAGGCGATGACCGCAAAGCTTGCGATCAGTGCCAGGGTCGAGCCATCCATGGCGAGCCAGAAACTCCGCTAGCCGGAAGAATGGGGCCAAAGGCAAACGGCCGCCAACGAGCGTCGGCGGCCGTGCTGAAGGGAACCCAAATCACCACATCTCGGTGTAGCCGAGTTCGTCGCCCTTCTCGGTGAATTCCTCCTGGAGCCGACGGAAAGCTTCGACCATTGCCTCCGTGTCGGCGCGCGCGGCGTTCTCCTCGGCCCATTCAGCAAAGAAGTCCGGCGATTCCTCGATCCAGCGCTGGCGCTCATCTTCCGGGAAAGTGATGAACTCCAGATGGTCCGCTCCCTCAGCGTTACCGAGCCGGTCCGTCTCGTTCACCGCAATCGCGTTGATTTCGCGGAAGAAACGTTCTTCCGCTTCGCGCATCGTCTCGGTCATGATTTCCTGAAGGTCTTCAGGAAGCGAGTTCCAGAAGGCGTCGTTGATGATCTCGACCTGTAGGGCCTGGCCCAGTCCGATGCGAATGAAATAGTCCGACACCTCGTTATGGCGGATCGGGCCGACCGCCATGATGTAGTTGGTCGAGGCGTCAACGACTCCGCGCGACAGGGCTTCGTAGACGTCGTTCCACGGGATCGACGCAGGAGAGGCACCGGCGGCCGTGAAGGCCAACGCCTGAACGCCGCGTGCGCGAACCTGCAGTCCCTCGAGGTCCTCCAGCGAAGTGAGTTCGCGGTTGGAGACGAGCTCGGTGCCGCCGGTCGTTATGACGCCGAACGCCTTGACCCCCTGAGCCTCCATCTCCTGATCCATCTCCGGAAACTGCTCGCGCAGCCCATGTATGGTGTTCATGAGGACATAGGGAGCCGGATGCGTGAACGGCAGATTGCCGATCTGCCACAGCGGAAGCTGGGCCGGATAGGAGACCGTGTA
>SKQW01000312.1 GCA_007118805.1 Rhodobiaceae bacterium
GACCCCTGTGCATAGCGTCATGACGCCGGACGAGGTCATGACCGCGCAACGGCTCGTCCGCCGCATGCCGGTGGGCGAATCGGTCGCCGAAGCGATCCTGCAGCTGGTACGTTCGGCGCGACCGGGCGAAGGTGACGGGGAGGTCGATGCCGCGGTTGCCTGGGGGCCGGGCCCTCGCGCCAGCCAGGCGCTGATGCTGACCGTCCGGGCGCGCGCCCTGGTGCAAGGCCGCCTCGCCCCCTCACTCGACGATGTGGTGGCCCTCGCCCGGCCGATCCTGCAGCATCGCATGGCGGTCAGCTTCGCCGCCCGCGCGGACGGGATCGGGATCGGGTCACTGATCGACCGTTTTGTCGCACGCATGGGCTAATCGTGGCCGTCGCGCGCTCAGAGCTGGACCTGACGGCGCCGGGGGAAATCGCCCTTGCACAGGAGGCCGCCCAACTGGCCGGGCGCCTGCCGGACCTTCTCATGCAATCGCGCCTGATCGCCAATACGATCGCGCATGGCATTCACGGCCGCCGTCGCGCCGGCCCCGGGGAAACCTTCTGGCAGTTCCGCCATTTCCAGTCCGGGGAACCGGCGCGAAGGGTGGACTGGCGGCGCTCGGCACGCGACGACCATCTCTATGTCCGCGAGACGGAGTGGGAAGCCTCGCACACCGTCTGGATCTCGGTCGACCGCTCGCCATCGATGTATTTCCGCAGCCATCTCTCGCAGGTGCGCAAGATCGAACGGGCGATCGTGACCGCGCTGGCCTTGACCGACCTCCTGGTGCGCGGGGGCGAACGTGTCGGGCTGGTCGGCCTCATGCGGCCGAGCGCACGCCGCACCGCCGCCGAACAGGCGGCCGACAGCTTCGCGCGGCAGCCGCTCATTGACGACGATGTGTTGCCGCAGCCGGAAACCTTCGGGCGATTCAGCGAGTTTATCCACATCGGCGACCTGCTGTCGCCGCTCGACGAGGTCGAGGCGGCGCTAACGGCAATCGCCGCGCGCCGCGTGCATGGGCATGTCGTCCAGGTCATGGATCCGGCCGAGGAAACCTTCCCCTTCTCGGGCCGCACCGAGTTCCGCGACCCGGAGGGCGGGTTACGCTTTGTCGCGGGGCGCGCCGAGTCGGTGCGGGACGCCTTTCAGGCGCGCATGGCGGAGCGTCGCGACTGGATGCGCCGGCTGAGCGAGCGCCTGGGCTGGACCAATCTGGTGCATCATACCGATCGGCCGGCCCAGGAGTTGGTGCTGGCGCTTCACATGCGGCTGTCCATGGCGGGCGGCTACGCCCAGGGACAATAGGGGACATAACGTGATTCCCGGCCTGCCACTCGCCTTCGCCTCCCCCTGGCTTCTGGCTGCGCTGGCCCTGCTGCCGGCGATATGGTGGCTGCTGCGCTTCACGCCGCCCCGCCCGGTGCGTGTCGCTTTCCCGCCTACCCGTATCCTGGTCGAACTCGACCAGCGCGAGGAAACGCCGTCGACCACCCCGTGGTGGCTGGTTCTGCTGCGGGTGGTCATCGCGGCGCTGGTGATCTTCGCCCTCGCCCGCCCGGTGCTCAACCCACCGGCCGTGGTTACCACAGGCGACGGCCCGCTGCTCGTGATTGTTGATGATGGCTGGGCCGCCCAACCGGTCTGGGACCGGATTTCCGCAATGGCCGACGAAGTGCTCGCCCAGGCCCAGCGCGGCGACAGGCCGGCCGTATTGCTGGCGAGCGCCAGCGACACGACGGTCGACGAGCCGGCCGCCGCCGCCGAGCTTCGTGAGCGCCTCGCCGGGCTGTCGCCGTCAGCCCATGCGTCCGATCGCGCGCGCCTTGCCGAACCGCTCGCCGAAGCCATCGAGGCGCACGGGATTTCCGAGGCGGTTTGGCTGAGCGACGGCGTCGAGCATGAGACCGGGTCCGCCTTCGCCGAAAGGCTCGCCGAGAGCGATGTCGCGCTCCGCGTGGTAACGCCGGAGGCGCTCGATCTGCCGCTCGCACTGGGGCCGGCGGTCAACGAGCCAGGCGGGCTGCTCATCACGGCGCTGCGCGCTTCCGACGCCAGCGCGCCGGCGGGCACCATCGTGGCGCGCGACACCCAGGGGCGGCAGATCGCGAGCGCCCCGTTCTCCTTCGAGGAGGGGGGCACAGAGGCCGAGGCCGACTTCGATCTCCCGGTGGAGCTGCGCAACGAGGTCAGCCGCCTGGAGATCGCCGGCACTGAGGCCGCCGGCGCCGTGCAGCTGCTCGATGACCGGTGGCAGCGCCGCGTCGTCGGCATCGTGTCCGGCGAGGATCGCGAGACAGCGCAGCCGCTGCTGTCGCCGCTGCACTATGTCACCCGGGCGCTCGGCCCGTTCGCCGATCTCCGCGAACGCCCCGATGCCGGGACGGCCGAATCGGTTTCCGCGCTGATCGAGCAGCGCGTGTCGGCCTTGGTGCTTGCCGATATTGGCACCCTGTCCGGTGAGGCACAGACGGCGCTCGAGGAATGGGTGGCCGAAGGCGGCGTCCTCCTGCGCTTTGCCGGCCCACGCCTGGCCGGGGCGCAACAGGACGACGACGTCCTGCTGCCGGCCCGCCTGCGCGGCGGGGAACGGGCTCTGGGCGGCACGTTGTCCTGGAGCGAGCCGCAGCCGCTGGGCGAGTTCTCCCAGGCAAGCCCGTTCGCCGGCATCGAGCTTGGCGACGACATACTGGTCCGGCGGCAGGTGCTAGCCGAGCCGTCCTCCGAGCTGCCCGAGCGCACCTGGGCGAGCCTTGCCGACGGGACGCCGCTGGTGACCGGCAACCGGGTCGGGCAGGGTTGGGTGGTATTGTTCCACGTCACGGCCAATGCCGACTGGTCGAACCTGCCGCTGTCGGGCACCTTCGTGGACATGCTGCGCCGGCTGGTCGACCTGGCCGGCGCCGGCGACTCCGCCGCCGCGGCGGCGGCGGGCGAAGAGAGCGGGCTGCTACGCCCGCTCCAGGCCCTCGACGCCACAGGCGTCCTGTCCGCTGCGCCGAGCCGCGCGCGCCCGATCGAGGCCGCCTCCTTCGACGGGACCAGGGCCAGCCGCGAGCATCCACCGGGCCTTTATGGCGAGCCGGATGCGTTCCGCGCCCTCAACGTCATGACGGGCGCCACCTCGCACGCCGCGCTCAGCCTGCCCGAGCTATCAGTATCGACTTATCCGGCCGACGACCCGCACGCCATCGGCCCGTGGCTGCTCGCCGCCGCTTTGGCGCTGCTGATCGTCGACGGGATCGCCGTATTGCTGCTGGGCGGGCGTGGGCCACGTCTTCGCGCGCGCCGAACCGCGACGGCGGCGACGGCGGTCCTGCTGGCCTGCGTCATCGGCGGGGTGTCGGCAGCCGGGGCACAGGACGGGCTGTCGGAGGAGGAATTCGCCCTGATGGCGACGACCGAGGCGCGCCTTGCCTATGTCATGACGGGCAATGCAGAGATCGACCGGGTCAGCCGGGCCGGCCTGGCCGGATTGACCCGGCAGCTTACCCGCCGCACCTCGCTAGAGCCGGGCGAGCCGATGGGCGTCGATATCGCCCGCGACGAGCTCGCCTTCTTCCCGTTCCTCTACTGGCCGATCGACCATGACGCCGCGCCCCCCGCGCCGGAGGAGCTGTCCCGGATCGAGACCTATATGCGCCAGGGGGGAACGGTGCTGTTCGACACCCGCGATGCGATCCAGCAGCGGCCAGGCGCCGACGGCGCCGCGACCGGCCCGGGCATGCAGCGCCTGCGCGCCATGATGCGCGGCCTGGACATTCCCGCGCTCGAGCCGGTGCCGAGCGATCACGTGCTGACCAAGGCGTTCTACCTGCTGGACGATTTCCCCGGCCGCTACGAAGGCGGAACGCTGTGGGTGGAAGCGACCCTGCGCGAGCGCGCCCAGGAGGATCGGCCCGTTCATCGGGCCGACGGCGTCTCATCCATCCTGATCACGGCCAACGACCTGGCCGGCGCCTGGGCGATCGACGAGCGCGGCCGCGAGATGTTCCCCACCTCGCCGGGCGGCGACTGGCAGCGCGAACTCGCCTATCGCTCCGGCATCAACATCATCATGTATGCCATGACCGGCAACTATAAGGCTGATCAGGTCCATGTCCCCGCCTTGCTGGAGCGCCTCGGACAATGAGCTGGACCATCGACTTCGCCCCGCTCATCGACTGGCGCCTCATCGTGGCGCTGGGCGTTGCGGCTGCGGCGGTCTCGCTTATCGGCATGATCCAGCGGGCGCCAGGCGCCTGGCTGCGGGCGGCAGCAGCGGCGCTGTTCGTCCTTGCCCTGACCAACCCGGCGCTCAAGCACGAGGAACGCGACGCCCTGCCCGGCGTGGTGGCGGTGGTGGTCGACGAAAGCCCTAGCCAGACGCTGGGCGACCGGCAGGCCCAGACGCAGGCCACACGCGCCGAGCTGGAAGAGCGCCTGTCGCGCATGCGCGGGATCGAGACGCGCTTCATCGAGGCCGGCGCCGAGGGCAGCGACGGGACCGAGTTGTTCGGCGCGCTGGAACGCGGCCTTGCCGACCTGCCCTCAGACCGCATCGCCGGGGCGGTGCTGTTGACCGACGGCCAGGTCCATGACGTTCCCGACAATGCCGAACAGATCGGCTTCGACGCGCCGGTCCACACGCTGCTCACCGGCGAGGAGGACGAGTTCGACCGCCGGCTGGTCGTCCACAACGCGCCGCGCTTCGGCATCGTCGGGGAGGAGCAGCAGATCACCTTCCGCGTCGAGGATCTCGGCGTCTCCGATCCGGCCTCCCGCAACCCCACGGACGACCGCGTCGAGGTGACGATCCGACGCGATGGAGAGACCCTGACAACCACGCGCGTCACGCCCGGCAACAATGTCACCGTACCGGTGCGCATTGCCCAGGGCGGGCGCAACATCGTCGAGATCGAGGCAGAGGAGGCGGGCGACGAGCTGACCACCATCAACAACCGGGCGGTGGTCACGATCGAGGGGATTCGAGAGAATCTGCGCGTGCTCCTGGTGTCCGGCGAGCCGCACGCCGGCGAGCGCACCTGGCGTAATATCCTGAAGTCGGACGCCTCCGTGGACCTCGTTCACTTCACAATTTTGCGCCCGCCGGAGAAACAGGACGGCACGCCGATCTCGGAACTGTCGCTGATCGCCTTCCCGACCCGCGAGCTGTTCTCGGTCAAGATCGACGAGTTCGACCTCATCATATTCGATCGCTATCAGAGCCGCGGCGTGCTGCCCATCATCTACTACGACAACATCGCGCGCTACGTCGAACAGGGCGGCGCCATACTCGTCGCCGCCGGCCCCGAGCTCGCCCAAACCGGCAGCCTCTACCGCACCCCGCTGTCCTCGGTGTTGCCGGCGCAGCCCAGCGGACAGGTCATCGAGGAGGCCTATCACGCCATCCTGTCGGACGACGGCGAACGCCATCCGATCACCCGCGGCCTCGATTCAGACGCCGCCGACAGTGCCGAGACGCCGCCATGGAGCCGCTGGTTCCGTCTCATCGACGCTTCGCCCCAACGCGGCTCGACGCTAATGAGCGGGCCGGAAGATCGGCCGCTCCTGGTGGTCAACCGCGAAGGCGACGGCCGTGTCGCCATGCTGCTGTCGGACCACGCCTGGCTGTGGGCGCGCGGCTTTGAAGGCGGGGGGCCGTATGTGCCGCTGCTGCGCCGGATGGCTCATTGGCTGATGAAGGAGGCTGACCTCGAAGAGGAGGCCCTGACCGCCCGTCAGCAGGGCGACCGGCTGATCGTCGAGCGCCAGACCATGGACGAGGAGGTCGGTCCGATAACCGTGGAGGGTCCTACGGGCGAAACCCGAGACGTGATGCCCGAAGAGGCCGATGCTGGCCTGTGGCGCGCGGAGCTGCCCGCCGACCAGCCCGGCCTGCACCGCTTCACGCAGGGCGAGCTGACGACGCTGGCCAATGTCGGACCCGACAACCCGCGCGAATTCGCCGATGTGCGCTCCACGCCGGACAAGCTGGCGCCGCTGGCCGAAGCCACCGGCGGCGGGATCTTCAGGGTCGGAAGCGCCGAGAGCATCGATCTGCCGCGCGTGCTGCCGATGCGCGCCGCCGCCACGCTGTCCGGAAGCGACTGGATGGGGCTCAAATCGACCGACGCCTCGGTCCTCAGGGGCGTGCGCTCCATGCCGCTATTCGCCGGCCTACTGGGGCTGGCGCTTCTGCTCGCAGCCCTGTCCATCGCGTGGTACCGCGAAGGACGCTAAGGCCGGTCACGGAACCGCCGCAGGCATCGGCCGCGCTGGCCCGCTCACGCCCGCCCAGGCATCCGGCACGAGCGCCAAGGCAAGCAGGCGGGCCGGGTCGACCGGGCCGGGCATTGTCACCTGCCCGGCCGGGAGGGCCGCGAAGCCGGCGCGCGCGTAATAGGGCTCATCGCCGACCAGCATGACTCGGCAATGGCCCCGCTGACGGGCGGCATCCAGCCCAGCGCGCATCAGCGCGAGCCCGTAGCCTTGGTTCTTATAGTCGGGGTGGACGGCCAGCGGACCCAACAGGAGCACGGGGGCATCGCCGATCACGACCGGGGAAAACCGGACCGCGCCAATCACATCGCCGTCGCGCTCGGCGACGAAACTGAGCTCAGGGAGCGGGCTGATCCCCTCGCGCAGCCGATAGGCGGTCCTGGCGAACCGGCCCGGCCCGAAGGCCTTATCGAGCAGTGCCTCGATCGCGACCAGATGCTGGGGCGATTCAGGTATGATCCTGTGACTTTTTGCGATGGTTGTCATAATGGGCTCCCGGAACGGTCGAACGGACGCCCCGAGGCCCTGTCCTTCGCAGTTGGCTGATCGACGCCGGTTGGTCGAGCGCTCAGCCGAAAGGCGGCCAATGGGACGTGGCAAAGCGCGCGCTGAAACGCGCCCACGCTCGTCGTCGCTGCCTTGGCCAACCAGTCGCCATGATGAATCCCGCGATTGAGGCTGCCTCGGTTAGCATGAAGCGAACTGTCCGTCCATCCGCTGGGTCCCGGCTACTCCGGCCCGTTCATGTGGCGCTGGGAATAGAGCTCCAATCCGATCTTCCCGATGAGGTCGAGCTGCGTCTCGAGGAAGTCGATGTGGCCTTCCTCGTCGGCGGTCAGCTCCTCGAACAGGTTCTTGGTGACCCGGTCATTGACCGACTCGCAATACTTGGCCGCCTCGAGATAAAGCTCCCGAGACTCATGCTCGCCGGCCAGGTCGGCCTCCATGACCTCCTTGACGTCTTCGCCGATGCGGAGTGGGTTCAGCTCCTGAAGATTGGGAAAGCCCTCCAGAAAGATGATGCGATCGATGAACTTGTCGGCGTGGTGCATCTCCTCGATGGATTCGGCACGCCATGTCTTGGCCAGGGCCAGGAAGCCCCAATCCTCCAGCAGGCGGTAATGCAGCCAGTACTGGCTCACCGCCGTGAGCTCGTGGCGCAGACCGCGATTGAGGTATTCGATGACCCGTTCGTCGCCCTTCATGGCAGGCTCCCTGATGCTGAAGCGTAGGAATATGCGACCCAAAGCTAATCGCTGATCAACACGGTGACCAGTGCCAAGGATCCTCATTTCGCCCCTTCAGCCAAAGGCCTTCAACGGACGAGCCTACATGAAGAAGCAAAGGCAACCGCCTTAGGTCGGCGCCCAGTCGCTTAAGAGAGATCCGGCTTAGTCCTGGAGGGCCTCGCCATCGGCCTTCGCCGCCAGCCGCATCGGACACTGCGCACAGTCAGCGGGAGTTGCCGCAAGTGCGGTGTCCATGATTGCCCGAATGGTCTTGGCGCATCGCCCGCAGCGCGGCCCACAGCCAAGGCAACGATAGACCTGCGCCGGTGTGGCAGGGCAATCCGGCCCCGGTCGCAGACACTGGCGGATCTGCCCGTCCGACAGAACATTGCAGGAGCAAACGATCACAGAGTAAACCCGACTGCCGATATGCGAACGTCCCCGAGAGCCTGAAAATGAATCTAGATAAACGGACTTTCTTCGTCAAGTTTATGCGCAGTGCGAATCGGTTGAGACACGCTCCTGCGTTGGACTAGCGGTTCGTCGGCGCGACCATTCAAAGTGGAGTTCACCCAGCCATGCCGATACGCGACGTTACCATCCATCCAGTGGCGGGCCTGATCGGGGCGGAGATCACCGGCCTCGATCTTGCCGAGCCGCCGGACGACGCGACCACCAACATCCTGCGTGGCGCCCTGGCCGAGTATCTCGTCATCTTCATTCGCGATCAGAAGCTCGACATGGCGGCGCACAAGCGCCTGACCGAGGCCTTCGGGCCGATCATGCGGGTACCGTATGTCACCCCGAGCCGCGAGGACCCGGATGTCCTCGCCGTCTTGAAGGAGGCCGAGGAAACCAAGGTCAGCGTGTTCGGCGGCGACTGGCACGCCGATTTCAGTTTCTTGGAATCGCCGCCGGCAGGCTCGGTACTGTACGCCATCGAAGTTCCGCCCTATGGCGGCGACACGCTGTGGGCCAACCAGATCGCGGCATACGAAACGCTCCCTGACGATCTGAAGGCGATCGTCGATGCAAGCCGCGCCGTCCATGTCGGTACGCCCTATGGCGTCAAACACGCCCCCGCACCGGATACCGCGACGAGCCGATCCATCGAGATCACGCGCGGCGACCCCGAGGCCGATCGCGAAACGTTCCATCCCGCCGTCTGCGCACATCCTCCCAGCGGCCGCAGGACGCTGTTCGTCAACCCGATCTATACCACCAGGCTGGAAGGACCGCAGGGCGCGGACGATCCTGAAATCCTGCGGCGCCTTTACGCCCATGCGGTACGGCCGGAATTCACCTGCCGCTTTCGCTGGACGCCGGGCGCCGTGGCGATTTGGGACAATCGGGCGACACTGCATTACGCCATCAACGATTATGACGGCCATCGCCGGCTGCTCTACCGCACCACCTTCGCAGGCGACCGGCCGCAATAGCTGTGCCCTTCCATCAGGAGACGAGACATGAGCGACGTGAGAATCCTCGCGGGACCGTATGAGTTCGAGGCGCGCCTGGAAGAGGCGTCAGCGCCCAAAACATGTGCGCTTTTTCGCACCCTACTGCCCTATCGCCAGCGCATCATTCACGTGCGGTGGAGCGGCGAAGGCTGCTGGATCCCCCTCGGCGACACCGATTTCGGCCTGCCCTTCGAGAACGCGACCTGCTATCCGGCGCCCGGTGAGTTGATCCTCTATCCCGGCGGCTACAGCGAGACCGAATTATTGCTCGCCTATGGCGCGGTCAACTTCGCCAGCAAGATGGGCCAGCTCGCCGGCAACCACTTCCTGACCGTGACCAAGGGCGGCGAGAACCTGCACGCGCTTGGCACCAAGACGCTGTGGGAAGGTGCCCAGGACATCGTTTTCGAGGGCCGCTGAACGGGGCCGAAACCCGCCCGTTCAATAAGCATGGCGACGGAAGATCTGGTCGATGTCGCCGTGCCAGTCATTGGTGTATTCGGCGAGCAGGCGCTCGGCCGGCGTGACCCCGCTCTCGGCGACCTCTTCCAGTTCCTCGATAAAGCGGGATTCGTCAGGCTCGTTGGCGTAGCCCAGCGCTCGCCGTTGCAGCCCGCCGCGCGCCAGCGACACCGCCTGGCGCGCGATGTCGAGTACCGTGCCGTTGCGAAACGGCGTGTTGAGGGCCGTCTTCGGCACCTGGTCGCGCAAGGTCTGGCGCTCCTCCGCCGTCCAGGTCTTGACGAGGTCCCAGGCCGCGTCGAGCGCCGACTGATCGTAGAGCAGCCCCACCCAGAAGGCCGGCAGCGCACACAGCTTGCCCCAGGGCCCGCCATCGGCCCCGCGCATCTCGATGAAACGCTTGAGCCTGACCTCCGGGAAGATCGTGGTCAGATGGTTGACCCAGTCGGCACGTGTCGCACGCTCCCCCTCCAGCCCCGGAACAGTCCCCGTCATCAGATCGCGGAAGGACAGCCCGGCGACGTCGTGATAGGTGTCGCCGCGCTTGACGAAATACATCGGCACGTTGAGCGCGTAGTCGGCCCAGCGCTCGAAGCCGAAGCCGTCCTCGAACACGAAGGGTAGCATCCCGGCGCGGTCATTGTCGGTGTCGCGCCAGATTTCGCTGCGATAACTCAGGAAACCGTTCGGCTTGCCTTCAGTGAACGGTGAATTGGCGAAGAGCGCGGTCGCGATCGGCTGAAGAGCCAGGCCGACCCGCATCTTCTTGACCATGTCGGCCTCGCTGGAGAAGTCCAGATTCACCTGGACGGTGCAGGTGCGATACATCATGTCGAGGCCCAGCGTACCGACCCTGGGCATATAGGCGGTCATGATCCGGTAGCGCCGCTTCGGCATCTGCGGCGTCTCGGCAAGCGACCATTTGGGCGAGAAGCCGAGCCCGAGGAACCCGATGCCGAGCGGTTCGGCAACCTCGCGGAGCTGCGCCAGGTGGCTATGCACTTCCCGGCAGGTCTGATGGATGGACTCCAGCGGCGCCCCCGACAGCTCGAACTGGCCGCCCGGCTCGAGCGAGATCGCACCGCCCTTGGTCGGCTCGAGCAGCCCGATGATGGTGCCGTCCTCGATTACCGGCTCCCAGCCCAGAAGATACTGCATGTTCTCCAGGATGCGCCGGATGCCCCGCTCGCCCTCATAGGGCACGGGGCCATGGCCATCCAAATAGAAGCCGAACTTCTCGTGCTCGGTGCCAATACGAAAATCCGGCGGCGCCTTGCAGCCGTCTTCGAGATAGGCGACCAGTTCGTCGCGCGATTCGATCGGCGTCGGATCGGTGGTGTCACGGGCCATGCGGCGGTTCCGGGGGAGCGGATTCGGGATCGGTCATAGACCGCTGGCACCATACACAGAACGCGCCCGACGACAAATCGCGCATTGTGATGGCACTCATGAAGCGGGATGATGCCTTGGCGGGGCGCCGAAGAAGACCGCCAAGCTAGCGGGCGCGTCGGCCCAGCGCCTGCAGCCGCCGCAACCAGGCGGCGCGCCGCCTCTCACCCATCGACTCGACCGAGCCGATCACGGTTGCGCGGATCGGTCGCAGCCCCACAAAACCAAGTATGTTACGTTTCAGGAGCTTCAGCCCATGGGCGCGAAAATACCAGCGGTAGATGGCCGCCGGCATGCCCATGGTGACCACGATCCGGGCCGAGCGCCCCGCCAGGGGTCGGCTGAGTGGGGTGTAGTCTTCGATCCGTGTTCCCGCCAATCCGGGCCGGAAAAGCTGCTCGAAGAAACCCTTGAGGAGCGCGGGCATGCCGCCCAGCCAAAGCGGAAAGACGATCATGATGTGCTCGGCCCAGGCGACATCTTCGCGCACCGGCTCGATCTCAGGCGGCGGCGCGCCGTGTTCCCAGTCCTCCTTGGTGCGCAACAGCGGAAACCCCAGCTTGGCGACAACCGCGTGCCGGACCTCATGGCCGCCAGCCTCGGCGCCGGCGGCATAGGCCTGCGCGATGGCTTGAGCGAGGTGGCCGCCACCCGGGCTGGGATGGCCCTGTATAATCAGTATGCGCTTGCGCACGGTCGTCATCCTTCTGCATCAACCAGACAACCGCGTAACGGCAATTCCGTTGCAGCCGCCTTGATGCAGTTCAGCAAGCCTGTGACTAGAGCGCCATCAGCTGGATCGCAGCGGGGCCGAGGATGACGATGAACAGGACGGGCAGGAAAAAGGCGATCATCGGCACGGTCAGCTTGGGCGGCAGCGCCGCCGCCTTCTTCTCGGCTTCGGCCATGCGCATGTCCCTGTTCTCCTGGGCCATCACGCGCATGGCCTGACCAAGCGGCGTGCCATAGCGCTCGGCCTGGATCAGCGCCGTGACCACGGCCCGCACGCCGGGCAGGCCGGTGCGCTTGCCCAGATTCTCATAGGCCACGCGCCGATCCTGAAGATAGGACAACTCGGCCGTGGTGAGGCTGAGTTCCTCCGCCAGGGCCACCGACTGCACCCCGATTTCAT
The DNA here is from genome assembly GCA_007118805.1 of Rhodobiaceae bacterium. Taxonomy (GTDB): domain Bacteria; phylum Pseudomonadota; class Alphaproteobacteria; order Rhizobiales; family Tepidamorphaceae; genus SKQW01. The sequence continues at coordinate 11,922 of SKQW01000312.1, forward strand.
GGCTGACCTTGCGGAATGCCTGCTCGATGGAAACCCCCGATTCCAGGCAGATCAGCAGGAGGTCGAGGGCATCGGGGAAGGCCCGCATGATTTCCTGCTGGCGCCGTTTGATGCGATTGGTGACGTAGAGATTAGGCAGGTAGAAGCCGAAATAGCCGCCGCCGACTGCGATCGCCAGCCGCAGCATGGCCGGCTGGTCGCTATATGCGTCGGACAGAAAGAGATAGGCCGCCACCAGGAGAAAAGCGATCGGCGGCACCGCCACACGGGAAAACAGGAAGGCGACCAGCGCCGGCTGGCCGCGCAGGCCGGCCATCCTCAGCTTGTCCTTGGTTTCGCTCGTCTCCAGAAGCTTGCGCAGATTGAGCCGGTCGACAACCTGCTGCATGTAAGCCTTCGGCGTTCGCCGCAATGCGCCGCCGCCCCCCTCGTGGAGACGCGCCCGTTCTCGCGCGCGGATCTTCTCGCGCTCGCTGGCAACGTATTTCATCCGCGCGGCGAGCCGATCACTGGACAGGAACGGCATCGCCACCGTGAGGACGGAGGCAATCGTTGCGACCGCAGCCAGCAAGCCAACCACCAGTGAGGGGTCGTAGAGGCTAATCAGCAGCTCGCTCATGTGGCACCCCTAGAAATCGAAGTTGATCATGCTGCGCATGACCAGGACGCCACACAGCATCCAGAGTGCAGAGCCAGCAAGCATGACCTGCCCGAGCGGCTCGGTCCACAACATTGATATGTAGTCTGGGCTCGTGAGGAATACGAGCACCATAACGATGAGCGGCAACGCACCGATTATGGCCGCCGATGCCTTCGCCTCCTGGCTCATCGCCTGTATCTTCTGGCGCATCTTCTTGCGATCACGCAAGACTCGAGACAGGTTGGAAAGCGTCTCCGACAAGTTGCCGCCCGATTTCTGCTGGATCGCGACGACGATGCAGAAGAAATTCACCTCGGGCAGCGGCATCCGTTCATACATCCGCTCCACGCAGTCGGCGAGCGACAGTCCCACCGCCTGGGTCTCGACTATGGTGCGAAACTCCGGTCCCACCGGCGCCGGCGACTCGCTCGCCACCATCCGGATGCAATCGCTCAGCGGCAGCCCCGCCTTGACGCCGCGCACCACGACGTCGATGGCGTTGGGGAACTCCTCGAGGAACCTCTTCTTGCGCCGCTTGGCCAGGAAGGACAGCAGCCAGCGGGGCACGCCGACCGCGCCGGCGAAGGCGAACAGGCCGGCGACAAACAAGCTGAAGCCGGCGACCAGCGTCGTCACAAAACAGACGAGCCCGACAAGCGCCGAGATCACGTAGAACGTTTGGAGCGACCAAGACAGCCCGGCCTGCTGGATACGGGACTTGAGGTTGACCTTCGAGCGCTGCCGCTGCTTCGCATCGAGCTCGCTCAGGGTTTCCTGAAGCGCCTTGCGGCGTTTCTGGGCGTCGGCGACCTCGTTGCGCCGCGCAACCGTCGCGGCGGTCGATCTCTGGACGGAGCGCAGCCGCTTTTCGGCCCGGGCCGCGCCGGAGAGATAGGGGTGCAGGAAGACCCAGGCGACGCCGGTCGCCGACAGCATGACCAATCCAATCAAAGCGATCCGGCTAAGATCCCCGTCCAGCATGAGCTACAGGCCGAGTGGTTCGGCCCCCTCCAACTCTCCGGTATCGGCGGCATCGAGGGCCGATGCCAACCGCTTTTCCTCGCCGAAATAGCGTGCCCGATCCCAGAAGCCGGGCCGTGCAATACCGGTGGAGCGATGGCGCCCCTGAATACGGCCCGATGCGTCCTCGCCGACGAGATCGTAGACGAACAGGTCCTGAAGCGTGATCACGTCGCCCTCGGTCCCGATAACCTCGGTGACATGCGAAATTCGGCGCGTGCCGTCGCGCAGCCGCGCCACTTGGATAATGACGTCGATGGACGAGACGATCATCTCCCGAATGGTACGCGGCGGAAGGTTGAAGCCGCCCATGGTGATCATGCCCTCGATGCGCGACAGCGCCTCGCGCGGGCTGTTGGCGTGGAGTGTGCCCATCGAGCCGTCATGGCCGGTATTCATGGCCTGCAGCAGGTCGAAGGCCTCCGGCCCGCGCACCTCACCGACGATGATCCTCTCGGGACGCATGCGCAGGCAGTTGCGGACCAGATCGCGCATCGTAACCTCGCCCTCGCCCTCGAGGTTGGGGGGGCGCGTCTCAAGCCGAACGACGTGAGGTTGCTGGAGCTGCAGTTCGGCCGCATCCTCGCAGGTGACGATGCGCTCGGTGTGGTCGATATAAAAGGTTAGGCAGTTGAGGAGCGTCGTCTTGCCCGAGCCCGTGCCGCCGGAAATCAGGACGTTACAGCGCGAGCGGCCGATCACTTCGAGGATCGTCGCGCCCTCCCGGGAGATTGTGCCGTAGCGAACCAGGTCTTCGAGCCTCAGCTTGTCCCGCTTGAACTTGCGGATAGTCAGTGCCGGTCCGTCGATGGCCAGGGGCGGCACGATGACATTGACACGGCTGCCGTCGGGCAGGCGCGCATCGCAGATCGGGCTGGATTCATCGACGCGGCGGCCGATCTGGCTAACAATGCGCTGACAGACATTGAGTAGCTGCCCATTGTCGCGGAACTGGACGCCGGTGCGTTCGATCTTGCCGTCGACCTCGATATAGACGGTATCGGACCCGTTCACCATTATGTCGGCGATCTCGTCGCGGGCGAGCAGCGGCTCCAGCGGACCGTAGCCCAGAACGTCGTTGCAGATGTCGTCGAGCAGTTCCTCCTGCTCGGCAATCGACATCACGACGCTCTTCAGCGAGATGATCTCGTTGACGATGTCGCGGATCTCGTCGCGCGCCGATTCGGTGTCCATCTTGGCGAGCTGGGCGAGATCAATCGCGTCGATCAGGGCGGAGAATATCGCCGTCTTAGTGTCGTAGTAATCCTCCGACCGCGCCGTTCGGCGCGGCGCCTCGGCCTCAACCGCCAGAGGCTCGATCCGCTTTGGCTCGCTCTTTACCTGCGCAGGCGAGCCGGCGCCGGGAGCCTCCGGCTCCGCCACCGGCGGCTCATCGCGCGTCGGCGGAGCCTCTCGTGGCGGCCCGGCGTCGCGTCCGTCTGGCGGCGCACTGGCCTCCTCGGTCCGTCCGTCGCGGATGCCTCGCTTGCCAAACATTGCGATGCCGTATCCCTATCCCTTCAGCCGAAGGAACCGCTCGAACAGCGGTGCCAGAGACGATCTCTTCGTCCGCCGGGCCTCGGCGCGGCCCGAAACGACCTCAGCCACCGTGCGGAAGCCCTCCACGGCGCCGGCCGAAGCCTGCATCTCGGCAATCATCTGCCCGTTATTAGCTGCCGTGGCGAAGAGCTGGGGCTCGAAGCTGATCTCGGCGGTGACCTCAAGCTCGAGCGCGGCGGCGAACTCCTTGGCGCCGATCTCCGGCTTCTTGGGCACGCCGATCTGATTGAGTACCAGGATCGGGGGGCGATCGTGGGGCCGGCCCTGCCTGAGCAGGTCGACCAGATTCTTGGCGTTGCGCAGATTGGCAAGGTCGGGCGCTGCGGTGATCACCACATCGTCGGCGCCAAGCAGCGTCCTGCGCGCCCAGTTGGTCCACAGATGGGGCACGTCGAGCACCAGCACAGGAACCGACTTCCGGATCAGGTCGATCACCGGCTCGACGGCATCGCCTTCGAGATCGTAATCCTTGTCGAGCGTCGCCGGCGCCGCCATCAGGCTGAGCCGATCGGTGCACTTGGTCATCAGGCGCTCAAGATAGACCTCGTCGAGTCGCTCGCGCGAATAAACCGCTTCGGCCATGCCCTGCGGCGGGTCCTGGTTGAAGTCGAGGCCGGCCGTCCCGAAGGCCAGGTCGAGGTCGGCAATCACCGCGTCATTGTGAAGCTGCTGGGCCACCGCCCATGCCACATTGTGGGCGACAGTGGACGAACCGACACCGCCTTTGGCGCCGACGAAGGCAATCGAGCGACCCAACGGCTCGGCATCCGGGGAGGCGAACAGGTCGCTCAGGGTGCGCAGCGCGCTCATCGCTGTAAGGGGCGCCACGAGATATTCACTGACGCCGCGATGAATGAGCTCGCGATAAAGGGTGACATCGTTGGTGTGGCCGACCACCACCACGCGGGTGCCGGGGTCGCAGATTTCGGAGAAGCGCTCGAGATCGGACAGAAGGCTCTTCGGCGAGGCTGATGATTCCACCACCACGACATTGGGCGTGGCCGCGTCGGAGTAGAACTCCTGGGCGGCCGCAAGCCCGCCGACCTGGACGGTGATGTGGGCGCGGCTCGCGCGCCGGTCCGCGGCGGCCTCCGTGAAGGCGGCATGGGTCTCGGAGGTTTCGCAGAAGGCCTGTATGGACACGCGCGGCAGCGGCGGCACAAAGCTGTCCACAGCCGTCTCGCCGTCGCTGTCCGGGCCATCCGCCTCGAGTCGAGGTTGCAGCAATGCGCTCATCTCACTGCCCCACCGTTCCTGCGTCATCGGAGGAGGTCCGCGCCCCGGTCGGTCGGCCGCGGCGGTAGTTGTCGAAGATCTCGTCGCGCCGTTCGGAATCGCGCGGCGTCATGCGGCGCGGATGGTGAAGGTCCCGCGGATCGTCGACCATGGCGGCCAGATTCCGGCGCGTCGCGCAGCCGAAATTCTCGTAGGGTACGTTCTGCCAGTCCTTGTCGAGGTCGGATGGCCATTGACCGCATTCGGCGCTCGCATGGTAGCGCGTGTAGCGCAGCACCACGGGCGGCTTGGCCTCCTTGGAACGGTAGGCGGAATAGCTCAGGGCCGAGGAGGAGACGCCGCCGGACCGGGCAATCTTGCGCACCTCGCCGATGACCATCTGGGAGCTGGATTCGTTTCGAGACCCGCTGGGGCCCAGCACTTCGAGCGGCCCCTTTCCCTCCTGGCGATAGGCGGCCACGAA
>SKQW01000346.1 GCA_007118805.1 Rhodobiaceae bacterium
AGATCATTGGATAGAGGTGCTGTCATCAGATGCTGGCCTCCTTTCCAGCCAGCATCTTGAATCACAAAATCAACAGAACCGGAATCCCTCTCGATTCAGTCAATCAATGAACCGCTCTAGGGCTGAAGCCCGAGGCATGCGGAGCGATGATGGGCTCACCGGTTGCCCCGACCGTCATGGCCGGGCGCCGGACAAGGCGCAGCCGCTGCAAGCCGTGGATATCCGCGGCGCGGCGCCCGCCGGCCCTCGGCTTCGGGCCTTGGGCGTTCGCCCTTCGAAACGCGCTGCGCTTGGCTCGCCTCTGGCTAAACCGGCGCTCACCCCTGCGTTTCAGGGACGAAGACTACCAGCCCGTCGAGTTCGTCCGACACCTTGATCTGGCAGGACAGCCGGCTCGTCGGCCGCACGTCGTAGGCGAAGTCCAGCATGTCCTCCTCCATCTCGGAGGCGCTGCCGGTCTTGTCCAGCCACCCCTCGTCGACATAGACATGGCAGGTCGCACAGGCGAGCGCGCCGCCGCACTCGGCCTCGATGCCCGGCACCAGATTGCGGATCGCGGTCTCCATCACCGTCGAGCCGGTTTCGGCCTCGATCTTGTGGGTGGTACCGTCGGGTTCGATATAGGTGATTGTCGGCATGGATCTCGGGTGGCGGGCCTTTGGGGTGTTGCGTCGCACCCGACATAGGCAACCGCGCACCGCATGTCCATGCCGCCATGGCAAGCCCGTCATGCCCTGCGGGGCCGCGCACGCCGCGCTGCCGCCGCGTCACAGTAGATATGAGGCTACTGGGCGCTCGCCGCCTGCTCGGCCCCGGTCACGAAATCACGGTAGACCCAGCCCTGCCTGCCGTCATGGACGACCTCGCACCAAATCTCGCAGCCCAGCAGCTCCACCGTGGCATTGGCCGGAATCACGGCAAGCACCGTTCCCTCATTGTCGGGCTGGTCGCGCAGATTGACGTCGCTCGTCACTTGGGCCGGCTGGCCATCGGCCGCGGCCGGCGCCGGCTCCTCTGCCGGCGGCGCGTCGTCACCGATGGCGCGCCTGGCGTCTTCGCCCGCCTCGACGGCGTCATCAGCTCGCGCCGCCACCTCGCCGGCGGCATCGGCAGGGGCACCATCCCCGCTCTCGGCTTGCGGTCCGGGCGCGATCCAGGACGTTTGCGGCGCGCTCGACCGCAGCATCCCGGCCTCATCGGCGCCGCCATCCACGGAAGCCGCGTCCGACGGCGTGTACTCCGTGTCGGCCTGTGTCTGCTGCGGCGCCGGGACGACCGTGCGCACGCCATCATTGCCGAATGCCATCCCCTCGGACGCCACCATGCCTGACGTGCGTGACGTCTGCGATCGATCGCCCGCCGCCGCGGCTTGCCGGGTCGACGTATCGGGCGCGCTCGGAGCGCTGGCCGTGGTGGAGGTGGCCTCGGCGTCGCGGGCCGGCTGGGGCGCACTTGGAATTGTGGCCGTCGTGGTGATGGCTTCGGCCTCATCGTCTGGCGTGCGGTCCGGCGTGGCGTCATTCGCCGCGCTGACCGGGCTTTCCGCCGACGCCGCGCCCTCCCCGGCCGCGGTCACCAGCGCGCCATTGCCGTTGCCGGCGGTCTGCTCGGGCGTCCCGCCGGGGAATACGATGAAAAAGGCGATGACCGCGCTCACCGCGAGGACGCCCCCGGCGCGCAGAAGCAAACCACCCCAGCGCCTGGGCTCGGGCGCGTCCTGCTCGTCAAAATAGCGGCGAACCTCGTCCTCCGCCCAACGCTCTTCCCAACCGAAGCGACCCCCGAGATCGCCGGCGGCCGATGCCTCCGGCTGCTCCTCGTCGGACTGCATGGGCTGCTCGGCCGGCGCCCCGGGCGCCTGCGTCTGGTCCGGCTGCGGCGCCCCGTGGTAGCGGCTTTCGCGCTCGCGCTGTCGGGCCTCGAGCCGCCTGGCCAGATCATCGAGCGAGCCGGCTCTGTCGGCCGCGCCCGCCTCGGGCAGTGCCTGGCCTGCCTTGCTCGGCCTATCGATGCGATAGCTGAATGGATCCGTCATTTCATGATCTCCAAGCGATACGACCGTCCGGCTGCGGCGCTCCGGTGTCCCCTGTCGGACCGGCCCGAATGCCCCACGGCTGCCGCCGGACAATCAAACGCCCCCTGAAAGCGACCGGACCGTGCATCCCGAATGTGGCTACCATTGGCCCGGATTTCGACAAAGTTCTGAAATCAGGGAAGATTCGCGAACTCCCTAGCCAAAGGGAAACGGGTCGTCCCGGCGCTCCTGAACGATCGGCTCGATGAGGTGCCGCCCGCTACGCTCCTCTATCTCTAGGATCCACACATCCGGGTCATAACGCTGCTGCCGCGCGAGATAGGCGTCGGCCTCGGCCTCGTTCACCGGCTCGGTGCCGGTGGCATGGACCCACAGCCTCTCGACCGGCCGGCTGTCCTCGAATGAAGCCTGCGGCGCCGGCCCCAGAACGGTCGCCGTCCCGTCGAGCCGGTTCACCTTGACGAACACCGCCCCGGCCTCCTCGGCACCCCGGCTGACCACCACCGCCGGAATGCCTTCCCCCGAGCAGCGGCGCAGATAGGCCCCGACCCAGACTGCCGATTTCAGTCGCACCTCTTCCACTTCCCCGAACGATCCACCTACTGTCGGACGCTACCGCCGTCGATCATGCCTTGTCGATGGCGCCGGGGCGCGTCGGTGCGGTTCAGGAGGCAAAGCCAGGGCGGTCACAGTAGCTCGGATACCCTTTGCCGCAGGTGCGCCGCTGTGGACCATGCGGCAGACCGCCGGTCTTCCCACTGGTCATCAATCCTTCCGAGATACGCCTCACGCGCGTAGATCAGCGTGTCTGTATCGTGATCCGGCATCCGTAAGGCTGCCCATGTCGCTGCCGCATCCTTGGCGATGAACTCCCCCGTGACCGCGGTTCGCCACATCCGGGCAAGGGTTAGCAAGACGTTTCGCTCATCTCCACGCAATCCGCCGACAAGCGCAGGGAGGTTATCGCGCATCGCATTACGTACATGCTCCAGGGGAACATCCGGCAGAAGCGCTTTCAAGTCGGAACCGAACAGAGGAAGAGCCACCTGTCGGGCCTGAGCCAGTACCAACGTATTTTCCGGGTCGGAGACAGGCATGGGGAGTTGTCCAGCTTCAAAAGAGTCCCGCAACCATTCGCCATAGACGAATTCCGCCCGCGCCGGGAAAGCCAGTGCCGTGAGATCTGCTTTCAGAAACACCATCACCTCGATGCAGCGTGGACCGGCCAGCGGAGCGGGATGGCGGCCGGAGAGCCGAAGCAAGTCTGAAAGCAGGGCCTTGCGCTGTGCCCTTGTCATTGAGCGATCAATGACGGCAAGGAGATCAATGTCACTCTGTGGTCGCAGCCCACCGGCGACTGCCGATCCGTGCAGATTCACGGCCAGCAACGCATCCTGAAAGAGGTTGCGTATGGTGTCCGTGATCGCCCGCACTTGCTCAAGATGCTGTGGAGACTGATCCTGCATCACTCGTCCTGCTCTTCTCGGTCATGAACTGCCATGATGAATGATGGAAATGTCCCGCTAAGCCTTCATTCGGGTCGTCATCAAGGCAGGCAAGCTAGGGAGAACGGCCATGATCCCCATCATTACCGCCTTCGAACGCTCGCCCGATCGCGGCAGGGGCCTGGCGCGTGACATGCGCGTTCGCTGGGCGCTCGAGGAAGTGGGCCAGCCCTACGACGTCCGTCTGCTGTCGTTCGAGGCGATGAAGGAACCTGCCCATCTGGCGCTTCATCCCTTCGGGCAGATCCCGACCTACCAGGAGGGCGATCTCGCCCTGTTCGAGTCCGGCGCCATCGTGCTCCATATCGCGGCGCGCCATGGCGGCCTGCTGCCGGACGATGCGGATGGACGGGCGCGGGCGATCGCCTGGATGTTCGCCGCGCTCACCACGATCGAGCCGCCGATCGTTGAGCGCGAGGCCGCCGCATATCTGGAGCGCGACAAGAGCTGGTACGGGGAGCGCCTGCCGATCCTTGAGGATCGCATCCGTGTCCGGTTGGCGGAGCTTTCCCGCCGCCTGGGCGAGCCCGATTGGCTCGACGGCGCGTTCAGCGCCGGCGATCTTGTGATGGCGTCGGTGCTGTTCAGGCTGAAAGGATCGAGCATGCTGGACGAGTTCCCGAGCCTTTCCGCCTATGTCGCCCGCGGCGAAGCGCGGCCCGCCTACAAGCGGGCTTTCGACGCACAGTTTGCGGTCTTCACCGCTGCATCGGCCGGCTGACCGAGCGCCGCTCCGGCGGCGCCGACGCTTGATGCGTCTTCTTGGGCAATCGCGGGCCGGCGGCGCGGGCCCTTGGCAAGGCGACTCACCGGTCCAGCGCGCCCTTTCCCGCCAGGATCGTGTCGCGGAATTTGCGGGCTATCCCAGCGACTCGCCGCTGACGGCGGAGAGTTCGTCCAGTAAATCGGCGCTCAGCTCGCCGCTCGGCTCCAACCCGCGATCGCGTTGAAAGCGCCGGATCGCCTCCACCGTCTGCGGGCCGAGCTGACCGTCGATCCGGCCGGGCGCATAGCCGAGATCGGCCAAGACGCGCTGCACCGCCTCGACCTGGGGGTCGCCATCGGCCGCCGGCGCCGGGTCGGGCTCCGGCGGGCTGAGTGCGATATCGGCCTCGCTCAAGGTGGTGATGCTCGGCTCGGTGGGCTGCTCGGCCGCCGCCATCTGCCGGTCGCCATCGCCATCATCGGCATCTTCGGCATCGTCCGCGCCGTTCGGCTCCTGCGAGGAGTCCGCGTCGTCGCTCCGGGCGGCGGCCACTTCTTCTTCGGCGCGCGGCGCGCGGTGGGGCGACAACTCGATCTTGGCGAGCAGCGCCGCGCGCGGCTCGCCGGTGACGTCCAGATCGGCCCGCTCCTCGAAGGCGCGGATCGCCGCCTCTGTCATCGGCCCCGACAGCCCGTCGATCTCCCCGTCATAGAAGCCGCGCTCGGACAGAAGTTCCTGCAGCTCGCGCACGATCTCCCGCTGCTCCTCGGCCAGGCGCTGACGTTCGGCCTCTTTGGCCTCGGCGAGGCGGTCGGCCGCGGTGCCCGACTGCCCTGGCGCCGCGGTCGCATCGTCGCGCAC
>SKQW01000221.1 GCA_007118805.1 Rhodobiaceae bacterium
ACGACATCCTCGCCCATTGCTGCGAGGCCTGGAACAGGCTTGTCGAGCAGCCTTGGCTGATCATGTCCATCGGCTTGCGGGATTGGGCCCATGAGTTCTGATCAGCGCGGGTTGGTATAAGTGCCATCGGACGGGAACACGTCCAAATGTCGGGCGGCTTCCTCGTGGCCGGTAGCCGGGAGGACTTGATCCGGCTCGATCTCGAATACCACGACGTTCAGGAGCTTGGTCGTCTCGTCGTCGCCCAAAGCGGCGGCTCGGTCGTCCGGCTCGAGGATGTCGCGGACGTCGTCGACGGGCTGGCGGACCGCCGCAGGGTGGCCCGATACAACGGCGAGGAGGCGGTGGGTCTCGCCGTGGTCAAGGTGCCGGGCACGAACACTGTGGCGATTGCCGATGAGATCAAAGCCCGCCTCGCCGAGGAGATCGAACCACAGCTTCCGCCAGGGCTGTCGCTGTCGGTAGCCTACGACGAGTCCCTGTTCATCATGGATCAGGTCGAGTCGCTATTTCGAACCATCGTCATCGGGATCGTGTTCGCGGCGCTCGTCATGTTCGTCTTTCTAAAGAGTCTGCGCTCCACGGCTATGGTCTCGCTGTCCATTCCGGTCTCTCTCATGGCGGCGGTGGCGGTGCTCTATTTCTTCGGCTACACGCTTAACTCGGTCACGATGCTGGCGATGCTTCTGCTCGTCGGCATTGTCGTCGATGATGCTATCGTCGTCCTGGAAAGCATCTACCGCCACCGGCAGTCCGGCAGCGTCGACTCCGCGGCGGCGGCGATAGGCGGATCAAACGAGGTCTTTTTTGCCGTCGTGGCATCCTCTCTGTCGCTTGTTTCTATTTTCGCATCGGTAATCTTCCTCGATGCCATTATCGGTCGCTTCTTCCAGTCCTTTGCGGTGGTGGTCACCTTCGGCGTGCTTGTCTCTAGCCTGGTCGCGCTTACCCTCATCCCCATGCTGGCATCGTGTTTTCTCGCACCTCCCGGCCAGGAAGGACGCCTTGCAAGACTTCTCGAAGCCGGCCTGTCCGCGATCGACCGTGGTTATCGGCGGTTGCTCCGCTTTGCATTGTCTTACCGCTGGCTTGTGCTCGGGCTGATCGCGGCTGGCCTGATGGGAATGCTCTATCTGGCACACAATCTTGATGCCGAATTCACACCGGAAGAGGATATCGGCCAGTTCGTCGTCAATCTACGAGCGCCCCTCGGTTCCAGCCTCGAATATACCGAAGATCGCCTGCTGGCGGCCGAAGAATATCTGGAGACCGTGCCCGAGATCCGTGGCTTCTCCTCCTCGATTGGGGCGGGCAGCGGACGGGCGGTCAACCGCGCCAGCATCTTCGTGTCTCTCATCGATCGCGACGATCGGGAGGTCTCGCAGCAGAGACTGATGCAGCGGCTGGAACCAACGCTTTCCGCCATACCCGGCGTGCGTGCGTCACTGTCCAGCAACAGTCTCCTGGGCGGCGACCGCGGCGAACCGTTGCAGTTCGTCATTACCGGACTCGATCTGCCGCAACTGGGAGAGTTGGCCACCTCGTTTCATGACCGACTTCAGCAGATCGGAGGCCTCGGTAATGTAGACCTCGACCTGGAGCTCGATCTTCCCCAGCTAGCCCTCGGAATCGATCGGGAACGCGCGGTCCGGCTCGGTATACCGGCCAATGACGTGGCACGCACGGCGAACGTCCTTATCGGCGGTACGAACGTTGCCCGCTACAATGACGAACCCGGCGATGGGCGACGCTATAACCTGCGGGTAAAGGCCGCCGAGGGAAGCTTTCGGGGCGGCGAGGATCTCCGACGGATTTACCTGCGTAGCGATGACGGCGAGATGGTGCGGCTCGATACCATCGCACGGCTTGAAGAGACGATCGGACCGGCGGCGATTTCGCGTTACAACGTTCGTTATTCAGCACGCTTCTACGCGACGCCCGATTTGCCGCTCGGCGAAGCAATGCAACGTGTCGAGCAGGTGGCCGCGGAGGTGCTCCCCCTCGGCTTCGACCTTCGCTTCGTGGGAGAAGCCGAGGAGCTGGAACGCACCACTGCCGCGATCATCTTTGCGCTGCTGCTTGCGGTGACCCTTGTCTATATCGTGCTTGCGAGCCAGTTCAACTCGTTCTTCCAGCCATTCCTGATCATGCTGGCGCAGCCGTTGGCCTTCATTGGAGGTCTCCTCGGCCTTTGGCTCGGCGGATTTACGCTGAACATCTTTTCCGCCATTGGTCTTGTGCTCCTGATGGGGCTAGTTACCAAGAATGGTATCCTGCTCGTCGATCTGACTAATCAACAGCGGGAAAAACATCGCCTAGGGGTCGAAGAGGCGCTAATGCAGGCCTGCCCGATCCGGCTACGCCCCATTCTGATGACGTCGCTCACCTTGATACTGGCGATGATCCCGGCGTTGCTCGGTCTCGGCGCGGGAAGCGAGAGCCACGCCCCAATGGCGGCGGCGATAATCGGCGGGATGGTTATGTCGATGGTCCTTACCCTCGTGATGATCCCGGTTGCTTATTCGCTTGCGGAGAGCGCGCGTGTGAAATTGCAAGGTGTCCAGGGTAGCGACCGCGCCGTCCGCGATGCGTCGCCGCAGTCCTAGCGCGGACTTCTCACGGCTCTCATTTCGGGTTCGCCATGGGCGGCTGTTCGGATTGCGGTGCGCGAGCGGACCAGCGTGCCCATTGCCGCGACTCGGGCAGTTTGGCGGTGTTTCTTGTGCTGGTGATGGTCGGGGCGAGGGTGCTCCTCTGTGCAGCTATAAGTCTTTGTGCAAAAAGAATTATCGCTGATTCAGGACCCCGATGCACCTACCAGTGTGAGATAGTGGGGCTAGCGCCGGGGACGAGCGTTGACTCGCCGGCTAAGAGCCTCTCAATCTCGTTTGAAGGCGTCCCGAGGAGCGGACTTGATGCGGGCCGTCAGCGGGGGGTCAATCAAGATACGCTGTGCCAGTCGCCGGATCGATCAACTCTGTCGGCTCGCTACGTCTTTCCGTGCCGAGCATCCTGGCCATCGCGCCGCGCCGTCGGTCCGGCCCGAAGAATTCATCCGTCCTCACAAAACCACGGCGTTGATAGACGACCATGTGAAGCCGTTCCTCAAGGCTCCTGGCCGAAAACGGGCGTGTAAGGAACTCATCCACGCCGGCGTCGCGGGCCGCCTCGACGGCCGACTGGATCGCCATCTCCGATATCATGATAATGGGCACGAACCGATTTGGTGAGCGGGGATGGAACCGCAAGGAGCGGCAGAAATTCAACGGATCGTTGCTGTTCGAAGTCCAATGGACGACAACGACATCGGCGTCGACCAGATATTTCAGGGAATCAAACGAAAGGGAGAAGTCTTCCGCCACCTGAATATCGGTGATTTTCAGCCTTCTCAGGCACTCCTTCACTGTACGGATATTGTTTTCATCGCAATCAAAAAGAGCTAGCCGGAGTTCTTCGTAACGGTTCATGACGACACGGCTCCCTGACGTGGGCTGTCGGGCTTGGACACCGAGGCTGACGAGTGGTTCAATCGCACTTTCGCAATGCTGAGAATTCTGTTCGCCGTCGCCTCATCAAGTAAACGCCATATTCGGAGCGTGTGTTCACGCATGGATTCCGGCAGACGCAGGCGACGTTGGCGCAGGTCGGCGATAGCCAGGACTGTGGCCTCATCGAGCGCCAGAAGCCGGCATATGCAGACAATCGGCTCCGGATTCACTCTGAGAACGGAGGCACTGGCGACATTCTCGGGAACGCCAGCAACGAGCGATATCGCCATTGCAAGATCAACGACCCGGTCCATTGACGACAACTCAAGCACTAACGCGTCAAGGCTCTCGTATCCGCTTCGAATGTTCTGCACACGCACCCTGACCTCGACGCGCTGGCGACGCCTGTCCTGTCGGGTTGCCTCGATCCGTTTCTTGGCATTCCGCACGATCCGAAGCGCCTCGTCGGGCCGTCCCTCCATCAAGGCTTTGAGGCGCCCGCGCCGTTCCTCCGGCACCAGGGCGAACAGCCGGCGCGCTGATTCGGGGGACAAATCGGTTCGGGAGCTGACGGCCTCGCAGATTTCGGTGTCCGTCTGCGCCATGTCTGTCAGGGTACTCAGCGAGCGCTCGGTAAGCCGCGCACCGGCATTCCGGGCCACTTGCCGCTTCACGGCTTGGCCACCCAAACTGATCAGGGACTCGGACAGGTCTTCGCCGACATAGTCGCGTGCGCTGATCGCCAGGCGATGCTCATCCCCCCGCGTTGTTGCAATCTCGGTTAGGAACTGTTCGTCGAGCCAAGTTGAACGCTCGAGCACGGGCGCGGCGACCCTGGCTTCGTCCCTGGCGAGCCGCTGGTGAAGGCTTACCGTGGAATGCTCACAGTCTGCCACCTTGATCGCGACGCGTTCGCGGACAGAAACGTCGACCTCATCGAGCAGATCTCCCAGCACCTCGTTGAAAAGGATAGCCTCCCGATCCGACCACGCCTCCGCCTCCAGGATGAACAGATCCGCTACCTTGCCGAGAAGTTCGCGTCGGCTCTCCGGTGAACCGGCTCGCGCGAGCTCGATCAGGGCAGAATGCGCTTCTGCAGAATGGTCAACTATTTCCGGTGCCCGTGAGGAACCGTTTCTGACTGCCATCGAACCTCACCCCTGTGGAGGGTTGCCGATACAAAATGCATGTTATGCGAGCATTCCCTAAGGGAATGTGAACCACTCATGGCAGAACGAAGTGGCTTGCCGTCTTCCTTCAGAGCGGGGCGGGGTAGGGCGATTCGCGAGTCAGTGTCGCTCGCGGGCGAACACAGTTCAGCGCTCCGCCACGGCGCGCACGGTCATCATCAATATGGCGGCGCACGCAGGTCGGGTGCCAGTACTGCCCGCCTTCGCGGGCATGATGGGCGCGACTGAAGGGCACAGCGCCTTGGCGACGACAGGACCGGCGGGCCCCCCTGCCTCAGAACAGCGCCGGCAGGCGGGCGATCGGCACCGGACCGAACCGGGCGCGCCCGTCGCGCATCTCGATGTCCCCGGACACCGCTTCGCGCCCGTCGATCTCCGCCGGCCGACCGCCGAATCTCAGCGCGGCGGCGAGCACTGGGCCGACCCCGGCAAAGGCGCCCGCCGCACCCGGCGTGCGCACGTCCGGCCCGGCCAGGCTGACCGTCAGGCGGCCCTCGGGCCGGCCATGGGCGTCAGGCGCCACCCGTCCGTCGGCGGCAAGCATGCTGTCGCCCTGGGCGATTCGCAAATCGAGGATCTCGACCGCGCCGGAATTGTCGCGCCAGGCCGCGACGAAGGCCGGCAGTTCGCGCGGCATCGGGCTCGGCAGGCCGTCAAGCCGGGCCAGCAATGCCACGTCGACCGCCTCCGCTGTGGGCAGGTCGGTGTGGGAGACCGCCAGGCCGGCGGCGTTGACGGCAAGCTCGGTGCCGAGCCCATCTGGTTCGTCGCGCTGGTGAAGATCGAGCCGGTCGGCGGTCACCTCCGCCGGTGCGCCGGGCGCGAGCAGTCCGGGATCGGGCGCGAAGCGGAAATCCTGGATCACGGTGTCGAACCGCGTGATCCGGCCGCCGGGCGCGCGCAGCGAGCTCCTGAGGTTCGACCATTCCACGTCGAAGCCGGCCGCTGCGGCCCCTTCGCCCGCCCCGGACTCGACCCGCAACGGGCCCTCCACGCCGATGATGAGATGGTGCGGCTGCCAGACCATCGCGACGGCCTGGACGTGCCCGGCGCTCAGGCTGACCTGCCTGCCGTTCTCGACGAATTCCGCCGACGGCGAGGCGCACTCGATCACCACCCGAAACGGATAGCCGCCAATGCCCTGCTCGGCACAGTCGATGCGTCTGCCCTGGGCGGCCTGACTGACCATCCAGGCGCTCAGTTCAGCCTCGGCGCGGCGCGTGCCCTCATACCAGATCGCGGTCCATCCCGCGATCAGCGCCACGAAGACGAGCAGCGCGATCCACACCGGCCGTGGCGGCAGGCCAAGCCCTTCGCGCTTGCGCTTGTCGGATGAGTCGGACATCGGGACTCCAGGATAATCGGGGCCGCGCCACCCGCCGGCGCGCGGCCGCATTGCAATGCGATCATGGCCTTGTTAGGGCCTAACGTCACGACCGCCCTGTAACAATCTCGTCAACACCTGACCAAGCCAAATGGGTGACTTTTGGGTCTTCGGCTACGGCTCGCTGATGTGGCGGCCGGGATTTGCCTATACCGAAGAGGCGCCGGCCCTTCTCAAGGGGCTGCATCGCTCGCTCTGCGTCTACTCCCATGTCCATCGCGGCACGCCGGACTGTCCGGGCCTCGTGCTCGGGCTCGACCGGGGCGGTAGCTGCCGCGGGCTGGCGTTTCGCGTGGACGATGCGCATCGCGAGGAAACATTGGCCTATCTGCGCGCCCGCGAACAGGCCACCATGGTCTACCGAGAGACCGAGCGCTCGTTGCGGCTACTCGATGGCTCGCATCGGCGGGTGCGCGCCCTGTGCTACGTCGTCGACCGCAGCCATCCCCAATATGCCGGCGTCCTGCCGCTCGATCAGCAGGCCGCCTGCGTGCGCCGCGGCACCGGCAAGTCTGGCGAGAATGTCGACTATGTCGTCAATACGCTGGACCATCTGGCCGAGATGGGCATCACCGACCATCGTCTCGAGGCGCTGGGGCAATGGCTGGCCGCCCAACGGGGCGCCGCCGCGGCGCCAAAGCCGGCGCCGGCGGACTGAACCCGGCATCCGGCGGCCTGTTCCAGACCCCTGTTAGCCTTTGATGTCTGGGATGTCTCGACAAACCCGGCGTCATGGGCACAGACTGCCCCCAACGGCAATGCGAGGCCGGCGAGCGCGGGAGGGCGCAGGGGGTGGGTTATGTTGCAACGCCATGAGGATCGGCGCCGCGCGTTGATCAACGCCGTGCTGGAGGCGCTTGGCAGGAACCGCGCCAAGGGGCTTCGCGAGTTCGGCGAGCATCTGTTCGCCAACGCCCCTTACGAGGATCTGGCGCCCTATACGGCCGAGGAGCTGGCCCGGCTGGCAGCGGAGAGCTGGAGCTTCTCGGCCAGCCGCCAATCCGGCCGCCCCAAGGTTCGTTTCCACAATCCGGAGCCGCCCGAGGAGGACGACGACTCGGCCCTGTCGCAGATCACCGTCGTCGAGGCGATCAACGACAACATGCCGTTCCTGGTTGATTCGGCGATGGCGGAGCTCCACGAGCGCGGCTACGAGATCCGCTGCGTGCTGCATCCGATCGTCGCCGTGGAGCGCGACGGCAAGGGCCGGCGGCAGGCTTTCCTCGGCAGCCACGCGCCGGACGATCGCCCCAAGGCGCTGCGTGAGAGCGTCGTTCACATTCACGTCTCGCGCATCGATTCGGAGGCCGAGCGCAAGGACGCCGCGGCGGCGCTGGGCGCGGTCTATGACGAGGTGCGCGTGGCGGTCCGCGACTGGCGGGCGATGGTCGAACGGCTGAGCCGTGAGATCGCCGGCTACAAGACCAACCCGCCGCCCATCGCCGAGGCCGAGGTCGCCGAGGCGATCGCCTTCCTGGAATGGATCGCCGACGACAACTTCACCTTTCTGGGCATGCGCGAATACGCCTTTGTGGGCGAGGCCGAGCAGGCGCGGCTCGAACGGGTGGTCGACGAATCGGGCGCCGGTCTCGGCCTGTTGAGCGACCCCGAGGTCAAGGTGCTGCGGCGCGGGCGCGAATACGTCACGGTGACGCCCGAGATCCGCGAATTCCTCATGCAGCCGGTGCCGCTGATCGTCACCAAGGCCAACGTCAAGGCCCGCGTCCATCGCCGCGCCCATATGGACTATATCGGGCTCAAGACCTTCGACGATGACGGGCGGCTGACCGGCGAACTGCGGATCATCGGGCTGTTCACCTCCACGGCCTATAATCGCTCGGTGCGCTTCATCCCCCATCTGCGGCGCAAGGTTGACCTTGTCATGGAGCGGGCCGGCTTCGACCCGGCGAGCCACAATGGCAAGGCGCTGATGAATGTCATGGAGACCTTCCCGCGCGACGAGCTGTTCCAGGTCGACACCGAGCTGCTGCTCGACTGGAGCCTGGCCATTCTTCAGCTCGGCGAGCGGCCCCGCGTGCGGGTGCTGGCGCGGGTGGACAAGTTCGACCGGTTCGTCTCGGTCCTCGTCTACTGCCTGCGCGACCGCTTCACGACCTCGGTGCGCATCGCCATCGGCGAGTTCCTGGCCGAGGCGTTCCAGGGCAAGGTTTCGGCCTCCTACCCCTCCTTCCCGGAGGGCACGCTGGTGCGCGTCCACTACATAATCGGTCGTTATGAGGGCGAGACACCGCGCCCCGATCAGGCTTGGCTGGAGGGAGAAGTCGCGCGGCTGACCCGGACCTGGACGGACAATTTCCGCGAAGCGCTGTATCAGCACCACAAGCCGCTGCGCGCCGACGAGCTGTTCCGCACCTACGATGAAGCGTTCTCCGGCGGCTATCAGCAGACCTATTCCGGCGAGACCGCGGTCCACGACCTCGAGGTCGTCGTCAAGCTCACCGAGAGCCAGCCCCTGGCGATCTCCTTCCATCGCCCGTGGCCCGACCGGCCGGAGGTCGCCGGGCTCAAGCTGTTCCGCCTGGGCAACCCGGTGCCGCTGTCCGAACGCGTGCCGATCCTGGAGAATATGGGGTTCAAGGTCATCAATGAGCGCTCGTTCCGCATCGATTGCCCGGACGACGGCGCGTTCAAGCTGGTCTGGCTGCACGACATGGTGCTCGAGCGCGCCGATGGCGAGCCGATCGATCTCGGCGCGCTCAGCGCCCCGCTGGAGGCCGCCTTCATGGCGGTCAATCGCGGGCTGGCCGAGAATGACGGCTACAATGCGCTCGTCGTCGAGGCCGAGCTCGACTGGCGCGACATCGCGATGCTGCGCGCCTATAGCCGCTATCTGCGCCAGGCCCGGATCCCCTATTCGCAGGACTATATGTGGTCGACGCTGAACCGCCACCCCGAGTTGGCGGCGCTGCTGGTCGAATTGTTTCACGTGCGCTTCAAGCCCGATGGCCGCGACAAGGCGCGCCGCGCCGAGCAGGAAAAGGCGATCCTGGGACGGTTCGAGGACGGGCTCGATGACGTCCCGGTGCTCGACGAGGACCGCATTCTGCGCCGCATGGCCAATGCCATCCAGCGCACCCTGCGCACCAACTTTTTCCAGTCCGACTCGCACGGTCGTTCACGGCCGGCGCTCGCCTTCAAGTTCGACAGCCGGCGCCTCGACGAGCTGCCCGAGCCGCGCCCCTTCGCCGAGATCTTCGTCTACAGCCCGCGCGTCGAAGGGGTGCATCTGCGCGGCGGCAAGATCGCCCGCGGGGGCTTGCGCTGGTCGGACCGCCAGCAGGATTTCCGCACCGAGGTGCTGGGCCTCGTCAAGGCCCAGGAGGTCAAGAACGCCGTCATCGTGCCGGTCGGCGCCAAGGGCGGCTTCGTCGCCAAGCAGCCCCCCGCCGGCGACCGCCAGGCCATGCAGGACGAGGGCGTGGCCTGCTACAGGATCTTCGTCGGCAGCCTCCTCGACGTCACCGACAATCTGCGTGACGGCGAGGTCATTCCGCCCCAGTCGCTGGTGCGCCACGACGACGACGACGCCTATCTGGTGGTCGCCGCCGACAAGGGCACCGCGACCTTCTCCGACATCGCCAACGAGATCTCCCAGGGCCGCGACTTCTGGCTCGACGATGCTTTCGCCTCCGGCGGCTCGGCCGGCTACGACCACAAGGAGATGGGCATCACCGCCCGCGGCGGCTGGGAAGCCGTCAAGCGCCATTTCCGCGAGATGGACCACGACATCCAGTCGGAGCCGTTCACGGTGGTCGGCTGCGGCGACATGTCGGGCGACGTGTTCGGGAACGGCATGCTGCTGTCGGACCAGATCCGGCTGCTCGCCGCCTTCGATCATCGCGACATCTTCATCGATCCCGATCCCGATCCCGCAAAGAGCTTCGCCGAGCGCAAGCGCCTGTTCGAGCTCGAGCGCTCCACCTGGCAAGATTACGACAGGAAGCTGATCTCCAAGGGCGGCGGCGTGTTCTCGCGCAGCGCCAAGTCGATCCCGCTGAGCCCGGAGATGCAGTCGCTGCTCGAGATCGAGCGCAAATCCGCCACGCCGGCCGAGATCGTCTCGGCCATCCTGAAGGCGCGGGCCGACCTCATGTGGTTCGGCGGCATCGGCACCTATGTGCGCGCCAGCGATGAAACCGACGAGTCGGTCGGCGACCGGGCCAACGACGCCCTGCGGGTGACCGGCGCGCAGCTGCGCGTCAAGGTGGTCGGCGAGGGCGCCAATCTCGGCATGACCCAGAAGGGACGCATCGAGTTCGCCCGCCATGGCGGGCGCGTCAACACCGACGCCATCGACAATTCCGGCGGCGTCAATTCCTCCGACATGGAGGTCAACATCAAGGTCGCCCTGTCGCCGGTGTTGCGCGCCGGCGAGATGAGCCTGGCCAGCCGCAACCGGCTGCTCGCCGAGATGAGCGAGGAGGTCGCCGAGCTGGTTCTGCGTAACAACAGCCTCCAGACCCTGGCCCTGTCGCTCTCGGAACGGCGCGGCCGCGAGGATATCGGCTTCGAGAAGAAGCTGATGCACGATCTGGAGGATCGCGGCCTGCTCAATCGCGATCTTGAGGCCCTGCCGCGCGATTCCGTTCTTGCCGACCGCGAGGAGCACGATGAAGGGCTCGTCCGGCCCGAGCTCGCCGTCCTGCTCGCCTACGCCAAGATCGATCTCTACGACCGGCTGCTGGACAGTGACGTGCCGGACGACCCCTATCTCCAGGTCGAGCTGATGCGCTACTTCCCGCGGCGCCTGCAGCAGCGCTGCCCCGGGGCCATCGAATCCCATCAGCTGCGCCGCGAGATCATCTCCACCATGCTCGCCAATTCGATGATCAATCGCGGCGGCCCCAGCATGGTGGTGCGGCTCGGCGACCAGTCCGGCGCCGCCGTGGCCGACATCGCCCGCGCCTTCGTCGCCGCGCGCAACGCCTTCCAGCTCACCGAGCTCAACACCGCGCTCGACGGGCTCGACAACGCGGTCGCCGGCGAATTGCAGCTTGCGCTCTATACCGAGTTGCAGGACCTGCTGCTCGGCGCTACGGCCTGGTTCCTGGCCAATTGCGATCTGTCGCGGGGCTTGGCCGACATTGTCGGGCATTACCGCGGCGCGCTGGAGAAGCTTGCCAAGCGGCTCGCCCGCACGGCCCCCAAGGCCGCCAGTGCGCGGATCGAGGCCCGGCAGGACAAGCTCGTTGAGGCCGGCGTGCCGGAGGAGCTGGCCCACACCATGGCCATCCTGCCATGGATGCAGCGGGCGCCGGATATCGTCCTCATCAGCGACCGCACCGGCAAGCCGCTCGCGGCGGTCGCCGAGACCTATTTCTGCCTCGGCGAGGACCTGCGGATCGCCGCGCTGGAGGTCGCCGCCCGTGACCTCGGGACGGTGGAATACTATGACCGCTTGGCGCTGCAACGCGCCCTCGACCAGCTTTCCGAGGCCCAGCGCCGTCTCACGGCGGAACTGCTGGCAACCGGCAAGAAGGGGGCCAAGGCCCTTCAGGTCTGGCGCGAGGTCCGCGCCGACGACCTTGTCCGCGTCGAGGCGGCGATGGCCGACGTCGAGCGCGGCCCGATGAGCCTTGCCCGCATCGCCGTGGCCGCCGGCCTGTTGTACGACCTCGTCGGTGACTGAAGCGCCGCCCGGTCCGGTAGGGCCCAAGCCCGGTCCGCTGCGGCCGCATCCCGACGCCGGAACGCGCGCCCGCGTCTCGTGGGTCCTCTATGACTGGGCCAATCAGCCCTTCTTCACCCTGATCACGACCTTTGTCTTCGCGCCCTATTTCGCCACCCAGGTCGCCCAGACGCCGGCCCAGGGCCAGGCGCTTTGGGGAATAGCGACCGGTGCCGCCGGCCTCATCATCGCCTTCATGTCGCCAGTCCTCGGCGCCATCGCCGACGTGACCGGCGAGCGCAAGCGCTGGATCGCCGCGTTCTCCGTATTGTTCGTGCTCGGCTCCTGGTCGCTGTGGTGGGCCGCCCCCGACGCCCCCCATTCGGTGGCGATCGCGCTGACCGCCTTCGTCATCGCCACCATCGGGGCGGAATTCGCCACGGTTTTCACCAATGCGATGATGCCGACCCTCGCCCCGCCGGAGCGGCTCGGCCGGCTGAGCGGTACCGGCTGGGCGGTCGGCTATCTCGGCGGGCTCGTCTCGCTCGTCGTGGTTCTCGTCTTTCTGGCCGCCGATCCGCAGTCCGGGCTCACCATTGCCGGCCTCGAACCGGCCTTTGGCCTCGACCCCGAAACCGGCCAGGGCGACCGGGTGACCGGTCCGCTGACCGCGATCTGGTATATCGTCTTCGTCATCCCGCTGTTCCTGTTCGTGCCCGATGTCAGGGCGCGCGCGGCCATCGGCGATGCGGTGCGCACTGGGCTAGGCGAACTGAAGGAGACGGTGCGCGGCCTTCTGTCCTATCGCGACATGCTGCTCTACCTGCTGGCCCACATGGCCTATATCGACGGGCTGGTGGCGCTGTTCGCCTTCGGGGGCATCTATGCCGCCGGGACCTTCGGCTGGGGCACTACCGAGATCGGCCTGTTCGGCATCCTGCTGACGGTCACCGGCGCGATCGGTGCCTTCATCGGGGGCCGGCTCGACGACTGGTTCGGCCCCAAGGCGGTCGTGATGGGCGCGCTCGTCGTGCTGCTCGCCGCCGGCGCGGCGATCCTTTCCGTTGGCGAGAACCGGTATTTCTTCGTCTTTGAGACCGAGCCGGCCAATCCCGAGGACGGCCTGTTCTCCACCGTGCCGGAGCGGATCTATCTGGCGCTGGGCATGATGATCGGCGCGGTCGCCGGGCCGCTCCAGGCCGCCTCGCGCACCCTGCTCGCCCGGCTCGCCCCGGCCGGCCTGATGACGCAGTATTACGGGCTCTACGCGCTGTCGGGAAAGGTCACCTCCTTCATGGGCCCGCTGCTGGTCGGGGCGGTGACAGCGTGGTTCGACAGCCAGCGCGCCGGCATGGCGGTGCTGCTGCTGTTCTTCCTCGCCGGCATGGCGCTGCTTGCCCCGGTGCGCGTGCCGCGGCGGTGACGGCAGGCCGAGCGTTCGTTGTCACTTGAAGGCGGTGGCCAACGTCATTCCGACATGGAGATGAATTCCTCTGCCAACGACGAAGGACTCCCAAGCCGCGCAGACCTGTGCCTCCAGCGCCTGGCGCGCGTCCGGGCCAGCAGCCGCTGCGGCGCAGGCCATCGGCGTGCTGTAGACGTATTGCCACAGGAAGTCGGCCGGCGGCGGCAGCTCAAGTTGCTTGGGCTGGGGCCTCACATCGATATCGCGGAAGCCCGCTTGCTCAAGCAGGCCGCTGAGCTCGCCCACATCGTGGAGCGAGAAGACGAGGTCGGTGAATGCAGCGGCCTCATCTCCGAGATGGCGCGCGAGGGCTTCGCCCATCGACTCGAAAAGGCGCGGCTTGGGGCCGGGCACGTTCAGGTGAATGCGTCCGCCGGCGGCAAGCACTCGCCACATTTCGCGCAAGGCCGCCAGCTTGTCGGTCATGAACTGTAGGCCCATCTGGCATAGCACGACATCGTATCTCTCGTCCGGCAGCGGCATCGCCTCGGCGCTTGCCTCATACCATTGGATGGAGAGGTCACGTGGCGTCGCGGCGCGGGCAACCGCGAGCATGGCGGCAGTCACGTCCAGGCCTGCAACCAAACCCTCCGGCCTGACGCGCTCGGCGGCCAATCGCGTCACCACGCCGGTGCCGCAGGCAACATCAAGAACCCGCTCGCCGCATCGCAGGTTTGCGGCGCCGACAAGATCGTCCGCAATCGGGCGGCCGATCGAGGGCACAAAATAGCGCTCGTAGTTCTCCGGCCCGCTGCCGCTGAAGGCCTCTCCATAGACCTGTTCAATAGTCGTCATGGCGCTCTCCATCGCATGTCAAGGGAGCGCCCATCCTGAATGCCGCCCAGCGCCCGCGCATCGCTTGGAAGAACCATGGGGGCCGGCGGGCGCCATGGTCAGAATTGACTATCGGCGGAAAATGCTCGGAGAAGCTTGTTCTCGCGCGCAACCATGCACGCGGCCGTGCGAGAACTGACGCCCAGCTTGTTGTAGATGTTGCTCAGGTGGCGCGCGACGGTGTGCTCGCTGATGGCTAGCTGCGACGCAATGCGTCGGTTCGTCTCCCCCGCCGCAGCCAGCGCAAGGACCTCACATTCGCGCTCCGTCAGCAACTCTGATGGCCGCTCCTGCCCCCGCCGGGCTACACCATCCAGGGCGGCGAGATCCGGCGTAGCGCCCAGCCGCCGGAAGACCATGCGCGCTGACTCCAAATGCAGATCGGCGGTCGCATGGTCGCCCACCTCCCGGCACACGGCGGCGACGAGCACCTGCGCGCGTGCCGCCTCGTAGGGCATTTCAAGCTGCTGCCACCTGGTCCACGCCTCGCGCAAACCAGCCAATGCGACCTCGGCCTTGCCCTGTGCCAGCAGAACAGAGCTGGTAGCCTGGCTCGAAGCCGCATGAAGGACGGGCGCCCCGAAATCCGCTGCGGCTTCTGCCAGATCTTCGGCGGCCCGCTGTGCACCGGAGAGATCCCCGGATGCCAAGAGAATCTCCACATAGGGAGCGAGATACCCGATGCGAGAGACCGCGGCCGACGATGGCCGAGGTTCGCCATGGGCGCCCATCAAGCCGCGCATGGCCAACACTGCGGCCTCCCTCTCGCCCTCCGCTAGGCGCAGCAGGCTCCAGCCGGGTTGGGGCTCGCAGCCCAACCGGCCGGCCTCGCGGTACATTTCCTCGGCAGCCCCAAACCTGCCCATCAGCCGGCAAAGCTCGCCGCATTGATAATGGGCCCGGCCGACGACGGC
This sequence comes from Rhodobiaceae bacterium, assembly GCA_007118805.1. Classification (GTDB taxonomy): domain Bacteria; phylum Pseudomonadota; class Alphaproteobacteria; order Rhizobiales; family Tepidamorphaceae; genus SKQW01. The sequence goes on from SKQW01000221.1 coordinate 14,905, forward strand.
CCCAGATCTGTTGGAAAGCTGATGACGCGCTCGTTCCGCCTCTTCAAGTGCAAGCTCCCAGTCGCCCTGTAGCTGGAGGATCTCAGAACGATGCACTAGGCACTGTCCGCGAAAGGGGACGAGATCAGGCTGGCCAGCACACCACTCGTTCATCGCGAGGGTCCATTCACGGGCTCGCTGCAGATCAAACGTCCGCTGGCACGCGAGGATGACAGCGCAATAGACGATACCCGCAAGGACCGGCGACACCTCGCCCGCGATGATTGCCAACATCGCCTCGTCAAGCCGCCTGATGCCCTCGGCAATGCGTTGCGACTGAATAAGGAACTCTCCGTCCGCAAGCAGGGACATGCTCAACAGATCCGTATCGCGGGCGCCCTCGGCCAGCGCGATCGCTTCCCGAAAGCGAATGCCCGCCCCTTCGAGATCTCCGCTTCCCATCGCCATGAGGCCGGCGGCGATGCGGCCATAGCCTGCCTCGGCACAGGTTGCTTCCCGGCTCTTAAGCAGGCGATCGCTGCGGGCGAGCCACCCGGTGCTTTGGGCTGGCTCGCCGGACAGCAGGAGATTCAGGCTCAGCCAATAGCCCCAGCGAGCAGCTCGCGGGGCATCACCCCGCTCGACAAGCATGTGGTGAAGGCGCGCCCACAGGCGGAAGGCCTTCTTCTCCTCGCCAATCAGGTACGCCGCCGATGCCAATTGCTCGAGATCGTCGGGCTCCAATGCTCCGGATTCGTCAGCTCCGGAAAGCTGGGCGAAAGCAAGACGCCACTCCTGCCGAGCAAAGGCGTCGCGCCCACGCAGGATCGATGCGCGCTGAGCCATGCTCCAGCCTAGCACACTTGGCTGACCAAGAGGACGGCGCCGTGTGGCTGGCGCGCAGGCGGTGCCACTGGCAACATCGCCTATGATGCAGTAGCAATTCCGCCCATGCTCACCGAGGCGGCATCCTATGACGAGCTGGTGCACGGCTTTGCCTGGCGCATCCCGCCGCGCTTCAACATCGCGCGGGCCTGCGCCGACCGCTGGGCCACCGAGGCCCCGGAGCGGATCGCCATCATCGACCGCGGCCGCGACGGCACCGTCCGGCATGTGACCTTCGGCGAACTCGCCGATGCCTCGCAGCGCTTCGCGAGGGCATTGCGCGAGGCCGGGGTCGAGCCCGGCGACCGGGTCGCGCTGCTGTTGCCGCAATGTCCCGAGACCGCAATTGCCCATCTCGCCATCTATCGCCTCGGCGCTATCGCCGTTCCCCTGGCGATCCTGTTCGGCGTCGATGCGCTCGAATACCGGCTAAAGGATTCCGGCGCCACGGCGATCGTCACCGACGGCGCGGGGCTGGCCAAGATCGCCCGCATCCGCGAGTCGCTGCCCGCGCTCGAGGTCGCCGTCTCCGTCGACGGGCCGGACGGCGCCACCCTCGGTTTTCACGCGGCCTGCGCGGCTCAGCCGCCCGGCTTCGAGGCCGCCGATACCAGTCCCGACACCCCGGCCATGATGATCTATACTTCGGGCACCACCGGGCCGCCCAAGGGCGCGCTGCACGGCCACCGGGTGCTGCTCGGCCATCTGCCGGGCGTGCAGATGCCGCACGAGTTCCTGCCCCGGCCCGGCGACCTGATGTGGACGCCGGCGGACTGGGCCTGGGCGGGCGGGCTGCTCAACGTGCTGCTCCCCTCGCTTTATTTCGGCATCCCCGTCCTGGCTCACCGCTTCGACAAGTTCGACCCGGAATTCGCTTTCACC
>SKQW01000108.1 GCA_007118805.1 Rhodobiaceae bacterium
GGTTTCGGCTAGCGTGGTCTTTAACGCCGTCCCGATCGAGCCCGCCGTCCGGTGAACTACGGGCCAGGCCGACAAAGACCTAAAGGACCCAGCGATGGGCGATCTCGAACTACTTGCCTCGCTCGCGCGCGACATTGCCGCCCTGGCAATCGTGCTTGGCATCGCCTTCGCGCTTTTCGGCGCTGTTGCCTATGTCGGCTCGGGTGGGGTGTTCAACTAGGCCGTAGACTCATAAGACTGCATCCAGATTCGCAGGGCGATGAGTTTGATGCCGGCGATGTAGTTGTCCTGCCGCTTGTCGTAACGGGTGGCGATGCGGCGGCAGTTCTTGAGCCGGTTAAAGAAGCGCTCGACGAGGTTGCGCTTGCGATAGAGCCAGGTGCTGAAGGGGAAGCTTTTCGTGCGGTTGCGCTTGGGCGGGATATTGGCCCATGCCTTGCGGGCTTCGATGTGGGCACGGATGGCGTCGGTGACCTGGAGAGAAGCTTCTGCGGATCTCGTTGAGTGTGCCCATGACTCCGCTCCGGCCTCCGAGTTGGCTGATGCCACTCAAAGTGATCCTCGTGCGCCATCCAACTTCGCCTCGTGGAGTTGGTTCCACGGGCCGAGGGCGACGACACGATCACAGCTGGTTGGTTCCGAGGGAATTCTGGCTTCGGGCATTATTCGAGCGAGCTGGACGGTAACTCTGGATCGGATTTTGCCGCCTTGGGCCAGCAGAAATGGCCGAAATGGGTCGACTGCGGCCGTAGTGCGAACGACCGCTCTGGAGAAGGACCCGAGCTTACCGACCGCCAGCTCCATTACGTCGTTTGCTATTGTCATTGTGGAGCAAGGATATCGGGAAACCTTGCTGCCGACCGCGTCGAGCTTTGGGCGCCCGCTTCCTCCTGGCTCGGCAGCCTCCGCAAAGCCGTTGCCCGCTGGTTCGTCGACTGACGTGCCGAGCGGGGGGACACTCGATGGCCGGCGGCGTCGCGATGACCTACGGCATGATGCCGAGGACCAGCTCCTGATCGTCCCCTCGCTGTTCGATCTGAAGTGGCACTATGAGAGCTATCCATTGCCTGTCGTCGTAATGGCCGGCACGGAGGACCAGACCACGGACCCAATTCGGTACGCCGTTCCTCTTTCGGCGCAGTTGCCCCACGCCACGCTTCACATGCTGCCGGGACTGGGACCCCGCTGATCGTCACGATCCATGCGCTGTGGCTCGGAAGCCTTTGGGTGCTTGCCTGGGACAGGGACGTCATCTGGTCATGGATCGCGGTATTCGCTGAGCTGCAGGTGTTGCGTTTTCTGGGTAATCGTTACGCTCGGCGAACGCTGGACCACCCGCATTATCGTGGTGCCTGGAACTCGGCTGGTCAGGTCCGGACCATATCGCGCGATCAAGCATCTAAATTGTCTGGTAGTCGCGGCGGAAATCGCCGTCCTGCCGTTGGCATTCGGCCTGCCCCTTCTGGCGCTCGTCTTCACCGTGCTGAACGCGGCTGTCTTGCTGGTACGCGTGCGCGCAGAGGATCGCGCGCTCGATCCGCGATGATGCTCATGGTGGAACGTCGCCCCACCCCGCCGCGCGGACGGAACCCGATCACGACGGGTTCGAGGAGGGGCCGGGGCTCGTCCACAAGACCCGCGACACGGAAGGCAGTTGCAGCAAGGTCGTGATACGACCCTGGCCCGTTTCTCAAGTGGGAACTGGAATCTGAATGCGGCCTGACGCTGGCAAGCTTTGCGCTCTGCGCCCGACCTTGCTTTACCGGCCCGCGGACGCCAGCGGTCTTACGGCCGGCCCGAAACGAACGGTCCCGTCAGCATCGAAACGCGAGCCATGGCACGGGCAATCCCAGCAACCATCCACTGCATTCCAGGTCACAACGCATCCGAGATGAGTGCAGGTGGCATCAAGCCTATGCAGGTGCCCGTTCGCCTCCCGGCACGCCGCGATATTGCCCTGCAAGACCGCGCCCTGACCGGGCTTGAAGTCCTCCGGGTCGCGATCATCGCCGGGGGTAAGGCGGTCGCGAACGAACTCCTTGCCCACCTGGAGGTTGCCGGACAGGAAACTGCCGGCGGAGGCGGCGGGCGGCGTGCGCGAGGCGTCGAACAATCCGGCCCAAGGGCTTGGGCGGTTCAGGATCGCGTCGGCCAGGATCGACGCGGCTGCCGTGCCGGCCGTCAGCCCCCAGGCCCCGAATCCCGTAGCGGTCAGCAGCGTTTCCGAACCGCCGGGAAACGTCCCGATGAACGGAAGTCCGTCCATAGAATCAAAATCCTCGTTGGTCCAGACCGATTCAATCCGCGTTACATTGAAATGGGCGCCGAGCCATTCCGTCAGCGCTTCGGCCTGCATGACGGGGTCGTCTTCGCCCGGCCGATATGCGCCACCGGTGGCGATGAGGACGTAGCCATCCTCGTCACGATGCCAGCGCACCGAACGGGTCGGATCCTCAACATTGATCACCATGGCGTCGAAGCCGGGAGCGCCATCGAGACGCGCGGCGGCGGCAACGTGGTGCCGGGGATAAGCCTTGGTGAAGAACCTGCCGCGGTCGAGGAACGGCAGGTTCGTGGCAACGACCACATGCTCGGCAGCGACCTCCCCGCTCGGGCACGAGAGCACGTGCGGGGTGCCTTCCTCGACATCGCTGACACGTGTCTCCTCAACGATTAGACCGCCTGCCTCCGACACTGCCTCCGCCAGCCCGGCCAAGTAATTGTATGGATGGAACTGGGCCTGGTCATCGAAACACACGCCCGCCTTGGCGGGCACGGGGACCGGCACCTGCGTGGTGAACCGCGCGGGCAGCCCGAGCCGCGCCGCGACCTCGGCTTCCTCGCGGATCCGGTCAACATTTGCATCGTCGAAACAAACGGTGAAGGCAGGCTGTCGCTCGAACGCACAATTGAGCCGGTGCGCTTTCACGAAATCGGAAATGAGCCGCAGGCCGGCTTGGTTGGCCTCGCCATAGCTGCGCGCGGCATCCTCGCCCAGGCGCCGAGCGAGATCCGCATAGAGCAGCTTGTGCAGCGAGGTCACCTTGGCTGTGCTGCGGCCGGTGACCTGGGTTCCGACGTGTCGTGCCTCGATCACCGCCACCCGGCGTCCGGCCGAGGTCAGCAGCAATGCAGTGGTCAGGCCGACAATCCCCGCACCCACGACCGCCACATCGACCTCGACCCGAGCCGACAAGTGCGGATAGACACGCCGAGGTTCGGCCGGAAGCCAATAGGGACATGACGAAAGCATGGGAGGGCCTGCCGAAAGGGGTTACTGTCGCGCTGAACCCGGCCACCCGAAGAATGTTCCCGAGGTTGCCGCGTGCTGGCCCGGGCCTGCCCTGTGATGAGACGAACCCGTCCCGCCAGCCCACCGCCCCTGTGGGGCTGTCCGCTGCGACTATGGCGTGGCGGTAGCGTATGCTGAAGAAGTGTGCTGAATTGAACGTGGTTCAGGGGGTTCCATCCGCGACAGCGTGTCCAGCAACGATGACGTGACGCGGATTGCTCAGGCGATCCATGAGGCGCTGGAATAGCCTGGAAGGCCGTCGGTGGAGAAGGGAGCCTCAATGCTCTTTCGGTTGAGCCGACTGAACATATGGCGGAGGTTCCAACTGAGCCGCATGTAGTTCCTTTGCAAGCTCCTTGCCACATTGAGCGCGCAGGCTCCGGTCGTCGGTCCCGTCATCTCCGCGTTCACCCCTAGTGGCGTCCGGCCTAGATTGAGCCTCGGATAAACCAAGGTTGGCAGGGGAGAGAAGCCACCCGGGCAATCAGCAACCCGCGCCCGCAAGGCGACGTTGCGGGCCTCGTAAACATCCCACGGTCTCGCTGCGCTACAAGAGCGCGGTGCCGGGACGTCCGCCAGCATACACTCCGCTTGCCGCGACAGCAGAACTGACAAGCTTCATGTGCGCCAGCCCTGGTGTTGATCAGGCGTGGGACTCGCGGCCTTCTTTTGACGCGCCACTGTCGGGCGGACCGTCTCCGGATTCCTCCTCGGGCGAGGTCATCTCCATGTTGATATGGGCGTAAATGCCATAGTCGGTTATCATCTGCGCGATCATGCGAGCGTCGCCCGCATACTCGTGCGCCAAGCGTTGTGCAGCAGGCGCCACCTTCAATACATGATCGTTGGCTTTGGCGTCCGCGACGAGGCGCGCTACGGCCGCCTCGAGCGATTTCGACATATAGTCTCCTGACGTGAATAATCATGGTCGCAGCTATACAGCTAGGAGTCGAGTCTTTTCGGGTGCTCACGCAGAGAGAGTTTGACCCAGGTGGCTCCGGGCCAAGAGCAGGCTTCAGTCTTGCGCGGAATGTCGGCTTGTGTGTCGTTGTTTTACTGTGGGAATGACATCAGGATCAGAGCGTCGCCTTTGGCGCGCCGCTCCGCAACCAGCTAGCTCGACCTGCTCGGAGGTCGAAACGCGTCATCGACGTCGACGCCGAGATATCGGACGGTGCTGTGCCCAAGCAACAGCTGAACGGCTCGGATGTTACTGTTTTCTTGCAGATTTACGAAGCCTTGGTCCACCTCGCCAGGTGAACCGTACCGGGATTGTCGGAGGCTCCAACTCTTGAGAGGAAGGGGCCATGATGACGAGAGGGAAGGGCAACGGCTATTCGCCGGAGGTCCGCGAGCGGGCGGTCCGGATGGTTATGGAGCACCGGGGGGGAGTATGCCTCGGAATGGGAGGCGATTTCCTCGATCGCCTCGAAGATCGGCTGCAAGGCTGAGACGCTGCGCCTATGGGTGCGGCGTGCTGAACGCGATGGTGGGCTTCGCCCTGGGCGCACCAGCGAGGAACATCTGCGGATCAAGGAGCTGGAACGGGAGAACCGGGAGCTGCGGCAGGCCAACGAGATCCTGCGCAAGGCATCTGCTTATTTTGCTCAGGCGGCGCTCAACCGCCGGTTCAAGCCATGCCAGATATCCGGCCATGGAACTTGACGGCACCTTGCGGATTATTCCGCCCTGTCAGCAACCAATTCAGGAGGTAGACATGCTTGCCAGGCTAACATCCGCCATCGCGGCCTTTGCCA
>SKQW01000355.1 GCA_007118805.1 Rhodobiaceae bacterium
GTCCAGCCACTGAGCAGCGGGCACTCACGCCCGACGAAGTCCGCGACGTCTGCGGATCAATACCGGACTGGAAGGTCGAGGACATAATCGACACCGGCGCCGACCTCGAGGCGCTTGAGGAGGCGGCTGCCTGGGCGTCGGGCGACGATGAGAGCACGCCGCTGAGGCACCTGCCGCCGCACAGTCCGGCCGGCCAAGTCTACGACATCCTGATGGTCGGCGAAGAGGCCGAGGACGAGGAACGCCGACCGCCGGGCGCTGGCTGAACCGGCGGCCAAGGGCCACCCAGATGGAACCGCGGGCCGAAATCCAGCGAAGCTCGGGCGGGCAGCGCGGCCGCCCCGTGCTCTGGCTGTTGCTCGCGGTTTTCGGCCTGCTACGGTCCACCCTGCCCAACCTCGCCCAGACTGATCGAGCTGCGATCGTGCTCGAGATCGACGGCGCGATCGGGCCGGCGGTGAGCGACTACAGACGGATGCCTGGGGCATCAAGGTGATCAATGTCGAGATCAAGCATGTCGACCTCGACGACACCATGATCCGCGTCATCGCCCGCCAGGCCGAGGCGGAGCGCGAGCGAGGCGCCAAGATCATCAATGCCGAAGGCGAGCAGCAGGCGGCCCAGAAGCTGCTTGAGGCTGCCGAGATCCTCGGTCAGAAGCCCGAGGCCATGCAGCTGCGCTATCTCAGCACGCTGGCCTTCATCGGCGGCGACAAGAGCTCGACCATCGTCTTCCCCTTCCCGGTGGAGTTCGGCGAGCTGCTGAAGTCGCTCGGCGCGCAGCAGCGGAAATAGCGCGACCCAGGGGCGCAGGAAATCAGCCGCCCCTCATCCGCCGTCGGGTCCGGCGTGCGGCTGCCGGGCCGTTTCCGACTTTTCCTCCACCGGCAGCTTGCTTTCTTCCTCAGCCAGCAGTCTCAGCAGCGCCGATCGCTCCGCTTCGTCGATCGTCGTCTTCAGACACTGCCGAAAGCGCTCAATATTCTTGCGGCGAATGTATTGCTCAATGGATTCCGGCATCGGCCAGTCCGCCGGGTTGTGCGACAAGATCATGCTCGCAGCGGCTGCATCCCAGAGTCGAGTCAAAAACGTAGCGATACGCTGCATCACGGCCATGACGTCTATGCATAACTTGAGGCATGGCCTAGAGGAAGATGTGCACGCGGCAGCTAGGAGGTCGCCGCGATCGCCGAGCACGAGCATATGCCGGATGTCGTTTGCCAGTTTCGTGCTTGAACAGGAACACGACCCCACGAGGCTCAAGTAGATGATTGTTGATGACTTCCGAGTGGCGGTGCGGGCGCGGCGGTTTGAGCACGCGCAGGAGATTATCTTGGCATTGCGCCACTTCCTCGCCGAATTTCCGCAGGCACGCTCAGATCGCGGACAGGCGGGACCGCAGACTTGAAGAGCCGCAATGTGTCAGTGGCGCCGGCCAGCTGCACCTCCGCAAGTCCCGTTGATCTGACGCAAGGCGGCAGGCGGGGCAAGATGCCAGTTTGCGAAGGCGCCTCAGGGACAGGAAGCAACGGAGCGGCATGATGGTAACCAGCCAACCGAAGACGCACGCAGATGAGTCACTCTTGCGGCTCAACCAGGAGGCCTTCGAGGTGGGGGCCGAAATGCAGATGGCGATGCTGGAGGCCTCGAGCCGTTGGGCGACGGAGATCGCCAGTTTCATGGCCAGGCGCGCCCAGGCGACGGCACGCGACGTGGCGCGCATGGCCACCGCGGCCACGCCGCGCGAGGTTGTCGGCGCCCAGTTCGACCGCATGAACACGATGGTGCGCGACTACACGGATGAGACTGGCCGCCTGCTGGAAATCGCGAGCCAGTCCGCGCATGAGGGCGCAGCGGGTGTGCGGTCGGCCTGGCTTGATGAGGACCGCGAGCCTCATTAGGCTCCCGATCGATCTCAGCAGGAAAGGACGACCCGATGCGAAGCTTCTCCGGCATCGCCGCTATGCTGCTCGCCGCCGCCGCGCTTGCCCTTCAGCCTTCCGCCGCCACAGCGGCCGATCCCGATGACAGGCCGATTGCGCTGCCGGCGCCGCAGATGGAAGGCGGCATGCCGCTGATGGAGACGCTCTCCCTGCGTCAATCGACGCGCGCTTTCTCCGACCGCGACCTCGACGAGCAGATGCTGGCCAACCTCCTGTGGGCGGCGTTCGGCATTAACCGTCCCGAGACTGCCGATCACACGGCGCCGTCCTGGCGGGGCTCAAAGGAGACCGACATCTATGTGGCGCGTGGTGACGGTGTGTGGCTCTACGACCCGCAGGAGAATACGCTGACGAAGGTGATGGAGGACGATATCCGCGAGGAAACCGGCCGCCAGCCCTTCACCGACAATGCCCCGGCCGTGCTCATCTTTGTCGCTGACCTTGCGCGGATGGCCGAAGCGCCGCGAGAAGACCAGCAATTGTACGCCCAAGTCGATGCCGCCTTTGTCTCGCAGAACGTCTATCTGTTCGCCGCGTCAGAAGGCCTCGGAACGGTGGTGCTCGGCAATGTCGACAAGGCCGCGCTCAGCGAGATCATGGATCTGGGCGAGGACCAACTTCTCACCTTCACCCAGCCCATCGGCTTTCCGGAGTAAGTGAACCCGTTCGTAACCGCGGAGCCCCTCACCTACGCCTCATCGGGATTTGCGAACGGGCCTTTCTTCGGCAACCTGCGATCCGCCGGTCGAAAACCGCGCCAGGAACTCGACCACCTCTTCGTCGGAGATCTGGCCGAAGTCTGCATAATAGTAGCCGATCGCACCGAACGCCGCATGATGCTCAAGGCAGACGATCTCGTCCGCCTCGCCGCGCAGGGCAGCCAGCGTATCGGTCGGGGCCACGGGAATGGCGAGAACCAGCGTCTTGGGATTGCGTTGTCGGGTCGCCTGAAGCGCCGCCCGCATGGTTGCCCCCGTCGCGATCCCGTCATCCACGACTATGGCCGTGCGGCCGGCGATAACGGGCCGCTCCCGCCTTCCGAGATAGCGTTGGCGCCGGCGCTCGATCTCTCCAAGCTCGCGCTCGCAAACCGACCGGAAGTCGGCTTCCTCGATGCTGGCAAGCGCCAGGACATCCTCGTTGCGCACGATGATCGGGGCGCCTCCCTCGACAATGGCGCCCATGGCGAGCTCGGGCTGGAATGGAACCCCAACCTTGCGCACCACGATGAGGTCGAGAGGCGCCTCCAGCGCCGCGGCAATCTCAGCCGCCACCGGCACACCGCCGCGTGGAAGGGCAAGGACCACCGGACGCTGATCCTTATAGCGGACAAGTTCGCGGGCCAGTCTCCGGCCGGCATCGCTCCGGTTCTCGAACGGCATGGCAAACCTCCAGCCTCTGCTCACAGAAATTGGCTGGAGTCTGTGCTGGGGGAGAGGGAGCCAGCGTTGATGGAAATCAACTGACGAAACGATGTTCGTCCAGCGCCGCGATCAGGCGTTGACCCAGGTCAAGGAGGCCCCCCGCGCTGCCAGCAATAGTGACTTAATCTTTGTACTCGGGTCACTCTTGGAGAGGATCATGAAGATCAAGGACGTCATGCACGAAGGCACCACATGGGCCGAAACCTCGACGCCAATCAGAGAGCTCGCGAAGCGCATGCGAGATTCCGACATTGGCGCTATTCCTGTGAAGGCGAACGGTGAGCTTGTCGGGATTGTTACCGATCGGGACATCACCTGTCGGGCGCTGGCTGATAGCGGCGACCTCGACAAGATGACGGCAAAGGATGTGATGACGGCAGATGTTGCGTTCTGCTTGTCAGACGATGACATCGATACCGCTTTGGACAGGATGGAGGACAAGCAGATACGGCGACTGCCGGTCATGAACAGCCATAACGCGCTCGTCGGCATGTTGAGCCTCGGCGACATCTCGCACAAGGTGGACAAGAAGCTCACCGGAGAGCTCATGCGATCAGTTTCAGCGCACCACGCTTAGTCTGGCTCCACAGTGCCGGTTGGAAAGCTGAGGCTCGTGAACACGGCGCGAGCCGAGGCGCCACCTGCGGTCTTTGACGCGAAGGGCGCGCGCTGCCATGCTCTGGCGGCAGGTCTCCTGGGCCGATTTCCTCCGGCGCGCTCATGGCGCAATCCTGGATGCTTGGGGCTTTGGTCCCCGGGAGTGCAGCCGTCGAGCGATTGCATCCGGATCGTACTGGCACCTTCGGGACTACGGGGGCGCCGGTACGACCGCCTCCTTGCTTGTCGTCGCAGCTCCCATCAAACCGCCCTACATCTGGGATCTTGACCAGCCCGTCAGCTCGATCCGGTACTGCCTGGACCATGGTCTGCGGGTTCATCTCCTCGAATGGCTGCCCGCCTCCGCTGCCACAGCCCACCGCGCCATCACCGACTGCGTAGCGGCGATCGCTGAATGTGCCGACACAGTGTCGAACACGGCTGTCGGAGGAAGGCCGTTCCTGATTGGACGTTCGCTCGGCGGCACGCTTGGCGCAATCGCCCCAGCCAAGGATCGCCACTGATCGGGCAAAGACCGACGCGACGAGGCTGAGAGCACGGCCGCCAAAAGGGCATGTCAGGTTGGGATGTCAGAAGCGGTGCGATGAGGAAATGCGACAGTCAGTGTCCACCAATGCTGTTGCAGATGAGGTTCGGTTTCTCAGCTCGCCGGCGAGGCCCGGCAGTTCGGCCGTGATCTCGATTTCGCCATCAGCCTCGCTGACGTCGATGCTCGGCGCCATGGCGGTTGAGGTGGCGGCTGGCAGGCCGCGCCCGAAGTCCTCGAACAGCCGGTCGATCTCGTTCTGCAGGCTGGCGAAGCTGTGGAACTCGGGCCGCGTCAGGCGCGTGCGTCTGCCGCCGAAGGGAATGAGGGATCGCAGTGACATGACATACCTCCAAGGGAGATGAATCTCGTTTCCCGGGTACGGGAGCAAATTAGCCGCCACCCAAGGTCAGCCGCCTTGACCTGCCGCAATTGCTGCAGGGCGAAAGGCTCAGGGTCTGCGTCTGGCAGTCAGGGCACAAGGACCGCCGCGCCTGTCAGCCTGGGACGGTCCGCGTTGCGCCAACAGGCA
>SKQW01000240.1 GCA_007118805.1 Rhodobiaceae bacterium
GAAGGTGTTCTCGCCGACGACAAGGTGCGCGAGATCGATGCCTGGATGGCCGGGCAGGACTGGCCGGCCGGGCTGCACTACCGGTTCCGCGGCGCCGACGAGGAACAGCAGGAGGCCGCCGACTTCCTCGGCAAGGCCGCCGCCGCGGCGTTGTTCATCATGTTCGTGATCCTGGTCACCCAGTTCAACAGCTTCTACCAGACCTTCCTGACGCTCTCGACGGTGGTCATGTCGGTGTTGGGCGTATTGATCGGGATGATGCTGACCGGCCAGAAATTCTCGATCATCATGACCGGCACCGGCATCGTCGCGCTCGCCGGCATCGTGGTGAACAACTCGATCGTCCTGATGGACACCTACAACCGGCTGCACCGCGACGCCGGGCTGGAGCGGCTCGACGCCGTCCTGCGGGCCGCGGCCCAGCGCATGCGCCCCATCCTGCTGACCACCTCGACGACGATCATGGGCCTGATCCCCATGGCGACCCAAGTGAGCTTCGACTTCTTCAACCGGACGATCCTGGTCGGCGGCATCACCTCGGAATGGTGGGTGCAGCTTTCCACCGCCGTCATCTCCGGGCTGGCCTTCTCCACCCTGCTCACGCTGATCGTCATCCCGACCCTGCTCGCCATGCCGGCGGTGTGGGCCGACCGCTGGCGCCGGCTGCGCGCCCGCTGGTCCCGCAAACCGGTAGGCCAGCCCGACGAGACGACCGTCACGGCCGAGCCGCGCCCGGCCCTGCCCCAGGCGGCCGAATAAGACTGGGACCGACAGGGCCCCGCCTCGGGCGTACTGAGGCTTCTGCATATCTCCCATCCGGCAACGGATTTTCGCCGCTGCGGAGTTGCCCCGGCCGGCCCGGCGTCGTAAGGGCGGACAGGAGGTTGCCCATGCCCGCCCGCACCGGCAATTCGGGCCCGCTGACCGAAAGTGGCCGCATCGAGACGCTGGACGTTTTGCGCGGCTTTGCGCTCTACGGCATCCTCATCATGAACATTAAGGCCTTCGCCATGGTGTCGACGGCCTATATCAACCCGAAGGTGCAGGGGCCACCGACCGGCGCCGACTTCTGGGTCTGGCTGATCGGCCACGTCCTCGTCGCGGAAAAGTTCATCACCATCTTCACGCTGCTCTTCGGCGCCGGCGTCATCCTCATGACCAGCCGCGCCGACGCCGCCGGCACGCCGTCTGTGCCCCTCCACCTCAAGCGCATGGCGTGGCTCGGCCTGATTGGCCTCGCCCATGCCTATCTGATCTGGTACGGCGACATCCTGTTCGCCTATGCGGTGTGCGGGCTGATCGTCGTGTGGGCGCGCAACTGGCCGGTCAAGCGCCTGCTCGGCGTCGCCCTGGTGCTGTTCGCGGTGCCCACCGTGGTCGCCATCGTGATGACGCTCGGCATCGCCCAGTTGCCGCCGGAGGGGCTGCGCGAGGTGGAGCGCGAGGCCTGGCGGCCCGACCCCACCCGCATCGCCGCCGAGATCGCCGCCTATCGCGGCGGCTGGCTGATGCAGATGTCGGCCCGCGTGCCCGAGGCGCTGGGCGGGCACACCTGGGTATTCCCGACCGAGACGCTGTGGCGCACCCTGGCGCTCATGCTGGCCGGCATGGCTGCCTTCAAGTCGGGGCTGATCACCGGCGACTGGTCCGACCGGGCCTATAAGCGCCTGGCCGCCATCGGCTTCCTGATCGGCCTGCCCGTCGTCCTGCTCGGCATCTATCTCAACTACGCCTATGGCTGGCAGGTGACCTTCTCACTCTATCTCGGGCGCCTGTTCAACTATTGGGCCAGCCCGCTGGTCGCCCTGGGCTGGATCAGCCTCGCTATCCTCCTGGTCCGGCACGGGGCGACATGGTTCGCCCGGGTGACCGTGCCGGTCGGCCGCACCGCCTTCTCCAACTACCTGCTCCAGTCGATCATCTGCACCTTCATCTTCTATGGCCACGGGCTCGGCCTGTTCGCGCGGCTGGGGCGCACCGAACAGCTCGCCGTGGTGGCCCTGGTCTGGGTGGTGATGCCGGTGTGGTCCGCCCTGTGGCTGCAGCGCTTCCGCTTCGGCCCGGCGGAGTGGCTGTGGCGCTCGCTGACCTATGGTCGGGCCCAGCCCTTTCTGCGCGACCGGGCGACGGCCTGACCGCGGCACGCCGGCGCGATGCCGGCTACTGCGCCGCGTCCGATTGCGTTTCGCTCGACTCCGAGTGACCCGGCCCCGCCACCTGGGGATGCGGCACGCCGTAGCGCTTCTTGAGCCTGGCGTGGCTCTTAAAGGCGTAGGGCAGCGCGCCGAGATAGGCGAGCGAGCCCAGCGCCATGAACAGCCACGGGAAGCTGATGAGCAGCGCCACGGCGATGACCACCGCCACGAAGACCGGGAGAACATATTCGCGAGGGATGCGGTTGCCGACCGTCTTGCCCGAAAAGCTCGGCAACCGGCTCACCATCAGGAAGGCGATGACAAGCTGGTAGACCAGCACCGCCGGCGCACCCTCGCGGATGAACGGGATGCCGAGAAGGTCGAGATAGGCCGGCAGCAGAACCACCAGCGCGCCGGCCGGCGCCGGCACCCCGACGAAGAAGGCCGCCTTCCAGGGCGGGTCCTTCGGCCCGTCCAGCGCCACATTGAAGCGGGCCAGCCGCAGCGCCACGCACATGCCGTAGACCAGCCCGCCGATCCAGCCAACCGAGCCCAGCTCGTTCAGGCCCCAGACATAGAGCAGGATCGCCGGCGCGACCCCGAAATTGACGAAATCGGCCAGCGAATCGAGCTCGGCGCCAAAGCGCGAGCTGGATTTCAGCAGCCGGGCGACGCGGCCATCGATGCCGTCGAGCAGGGCCGCGAAGACGATCGCGGCGATCGCCAGATCGAAACGCGCCTCGATGCTCATCCGGATCGACGTCAGGCCGGCGCACAGGGCCAGCAGGGTCAGCATATTGGGCGCCAGCATCCGCAGCGGCACGCCGCGGAACGCCCGCCGCCGCCGGCCGCCGGCCGCCGGTTGCTCCGGATCGAAGGGGGGAAACGGCATCGACATGCGCGCGACCCTAGCGGCTCGGGCGCGCTTGCACCAGCCGAACCGTCATATCACCCGCCAGCGCAGCGCCGCCGGCCCCACCTTGGCAGTCGCCAGATCGGCGATCACGGTTTCGCCGGCGATCGTCGTCTGACCGGCGGCAACGAGCGCCCTGGCACCCGCGGGAAGATAGATGTCGACCCGGCTGCCGAAGCGGATCAGCCCCAGGCGGTCGCCGACCGAGACGTCCTCGCCCTCCTCGACGAAGGAGACGATCCGCCGCGCCACGAGGCCGGCGATCTGGACGACGCCGATCCTCGTGCCGCCCTCGCTGACGAGCCGGAAGCACTTGCGCTCATTGTGGACGCTGGCCTTGTCGAGCTCGGCGTTGAAGAAGGCCCCCGGCCGATAGGAGACCGCATCGATCACGCCACCGGCCGGAACCCGGTTCACGTGACAGTTGAAGACATTCATGAACACCGACACCCGTGGCAGGGGCGCTTCGCCAATCTCCAGTTCGGGGGGCGGAACCGCTTCCTTGACCGATGCCACGATCCCGTCGGCGCTGCTGACGATGAGCCCCGGCCGCACCGGCACCGTGCGCACCGGGTCACGGAAGAAATAGGTGACCCATAGGGCCAAGAGCACGACAAGCCACGCCAGCGGCGAGCGCAGCACGAAGAGGATCAGCGCGCCGGCCACGCAGATTCCGATGAAGGGATAGCCTTCACGATGGATCGGCGGCACCGCGTGCCGGATCGACTGGAGCATGCTGCGGATCAATTGCCGTCCTCCTCCTCCGCCTGGGCAAGGCGTATGAGATCACCCTGGCGGCGATCGAGATAGCCCTCGCTGTCACCTTCCACCGTGCTCCGCAGCCGCTCGGCGGCCTCCACCGCCTCGCGCTGGCGGTTCCACATGCCGGCATAGACCCCGCCCGCCTCCAGCAGCGACTCGTGATCTCCCCGCTCGACGATCGCGCCGCGGACCAGGACCACGATCTCATCGGCACCGACCACCGTCGACAGGCGATGGGCAATCACCAGCGTGGTTCGCCCACGGGCAACGGCGGCGAGGGCCGACTGGATTTCCCGCTCGGTGTGGGTGTCGAGCGCCGACGTCGCCTCGTCGAGGATCAGAATCGGCGGTGCCTTCAATATGGTCCGGGCGATGGCGACACGCTGTTTCTCGCCGCCTGACAGCTTGAGACCGCGTTCGCCCACCTCGGTCTCGTAGCCATTCGGGAGCCCTCGGATGAAGTCGTCGATTTGGGCCAGCCGCGCCGCCTCCTCAACCTCCGCGGGGCTCGCGTCGGGGCGGCCATAGGCAATGTTGTAGCGGATGGTGTCGTTGAACAGCACCGTGTCCTGCGGGACCATGCCGATGGCCGCCCGCAGCGAGCGCTGCGTCACGTCACGGAGGTCCTGCCCGTCGATCGTCACGCGCCCCGAGGAGACGTCATAGAATCGGAACAGGATGCGCGAGATGGTCGATTTGCCGGCCCCGCTCGGGCCGACCACCGCGACCGTGCTTCCGGCCGGCACGTCGAAGGAGATGCCCTTGAGGATCGGGCGGCTGGCATCGTAGGCGAAGGCGACCTCCTCGAAACGGATCGTGCCCTCGCTCACCTTTAGCGCCGGCGCGCCCGGCCGGTCGCGCACCTCCGGCGTCTCCTCGAGCAGCTCGAACATGGTCTCCAAGTCGACCAGCCCCAGCTTGAGCTCCCGATACATGGTCCCGATCATGTTGAGCGGCATGTAAAGCTGGATGAGCAGGGCATTGATCATCACGAAGTCGCCCACCGTCGCGGTGCCGGCCATCACCGATCGGGCCGCCATGACCATGGCCACCGTCATGCCCGCGGTGAAGATCACCGCCTGGCCGATATTGAGCGCGGCGAGCGAGGTAAAGGTCTTGACCGCCGCCTTCTCGTAGCGCGCCATCGAGCGGTCGAAGCGGTCCGCCTCCATCGCCTCGTTGCCGAAATACTTGACCGTCTCGTAATTGAGCAGGCTGTCGATCGCCTTAAAGCTCGCCTCGTTGTCGGACTCGTTCATCTCCCGGCGTATGGCGATCCGGCGATTGCTCGCCCACACCGTGTAGGCAAGATAGAGCCCGATCATCGCCATCAGTACCGCGACGTAGCGCAAATCGAACTGATAGGCGACGACGGCCGCCACCAGTGCGAATTCGAGCATGGTCGGCATGATCGACAGGATCGACAGCCTGACAATCGCCTCGATGCCCTTGGTGCCGCGCTCGATGACCCGGCTCAGCCCGCCGGTGCGCCGTTCGAGATGAAAGCGCAGCGACAGCGCGTGCATGTGACGGAACGTCTTATAGGCAAGCTGGCGCACGGCATGCTGGCCGACCTTGGCGAACAGCCAGTCGCGAAGCTGGGTGAAGCCGGCCATCATCACCCGCGCCATGCCATAGGCGATGACCAGCATCACCGGCACCGCGACGAGGGCGAGCCAGGCCGGGACGCCGGCCGCGAAGGCCTCGCCTTCGGTCAGCGCATCGGTCGCGAACTTGTAAAGGTAGGGAATGAGAACGGTGATGACCTTGGCGAGGACCAGCGCGATCAGGGCGGCCACGGCGCGCAGCTTCAGGTCAGGCCGGTCCCCGGGCCAGATATAGGGCCACAGGCCCTTCAGCGTCCCGAATACCGTCGCCTCGGCATCGATCGGCCGGGAGGCGGCGCGCGGGCTGCTGTCGATCTGGGGCACGGACATGGTCTGTCTTTTCGGGCCGATATCCGGGCTCAGCACGCCGGCCCGGATCTGCGCCGCCGTCAGTCAGCCGGCTCGTCAGGCAAGGGGATCGTGAACACCTGCCCAGGGAAGATCAGATGCGGATTCTCGATCTGGCTGCGATTGGCCTCGTAGATCAGCTCGTACTTGACGCCCTGCCCGTAGATCGCCCGCGCAATCCGCCAGAGATTGTCGCCGCGTTTGATGTTGATGGCTTCCGTCATGACGCCCATCGACGCCTCGGGCGTTGCGGCCGGCCGGGAATCGTCGACGATGACGACGGTCATCTCCGGCTGCGGGTCGCGCGCCGTCTCGACCGGATCGGCGGTGCGCGGCCCCTCCGGCAAGGCTGGCCCGGCGCTAAGCGCCTCCTCCGGCACCTCGTCCGCCGATACCCTCGTGCTTGCCGGCGGGTCGTCCGGCGCCTCGGCGGCTGGCAGGGGCTGCCCCTCACGCGCCTCGGTGGTTTCGGTGCGCAATACGGGCGCGCCCAGCGCGGCAGAATCGGGGGCGGCCCCCTCTTCGGGCGCGACCGGCGGTTCACTTGCCGTCATGGTTTCAGGTGCGGCAGCTTCGGCCGGCGCCGCGTCCGACAAAGTGATCTCCATGCGGTCGAAACGCAGGCTCGCGCGCGCGATCACCTCGCCGTCACCGTCGACGATCTCGGCGCGGGCGACATACCGTCCTGGCGGAAGCTCGACCTCGCCGGCGGCGCGCCAGCCGCCCTGGCCAGCGGCCTCCACTGTGTCCAACGCCACGTCATTGACGGACACCCGCAGTCCCCTAAAGGGCTCACCCTGTCCTGACAGGATCACGCGATCGTCGCGGGTAACCTCGATCGACTCGATGCTTACTTGCGGCGCCGATGACTCGGCCGCGCTGTCCTCTTCGTCCTCGGGCGTCAGCGCGGCCACGGCCTGCTCGGCCCCGGCCGGCGCCGGCGTTTCGCCGGCCTCCGATGTGGTTTCCGCTTCCGGGCGGCGCTCCGTCTCATCCGCGACCGGCGGTCCGCCGGAACGAACCGGCGATGGGGCACCGGCATCAGCCGCTGCCACGGTCTCGGCTTCGCCGGCTCCGGTCTCGGGCAACGCCGCCTCGCCGCCGGAATCGATGCCGGACTCTCTCGCTTCATCGCCTGATGCCTGAGCGACGGCCGCCTCGGGCGCCGCATCCACCTCACCGGGCGACGGCGCGACCTCGGCCGGCACGGCAACGGCTTCCCGCGTCACTTCCGATTCCGGTTCGGCGACCGCTGAAGGCGCCGTCCCGGGCAGCGCGGCCAGGGTGTCCGGTTCGTTGCCCTCGACCGGTTCCGCGCCCGCCGTCGCGGGCGCACTGTGGCGGCTTGCATTCGGCAGGCCATTTTCGGCCTCGGCAAGTGCCAGCTCCTCGGGCTGCGGAACGACCTGGGAAGGCTCGCCCGGACGGGCAATCGCGATCACCGGCAGGCCGTCGGCCTCGGGGATGATAACGGTCGCTCGGTCGCCCTCGATAGGGCCGCCCTCGCCATTGGCGCCAGTGGCCCGCAGCACGATCTCGTGTTCGCCGACCGGCAGCGGCGAAGCCGGCACCGCGGTCCATTCGCCGTCGCTGTTGCTGACCTCCGCGACGAACTCTTCGCCCGCGATCCACAGCTCTACGCCGGCCTGCGGCGCGGCCCGGCCGGCCGCCATCATCTCGCCATTGGGTTCCACGCGGATGAGGTCGAAGTTGGGCGCGATGAGCCCGGCCGCTTCATCGGCCGCCGCCGGCTGGGTCGGTGCGTCGACCACCTCGTCCGCGGCGGCACCTTCCACCGTCGGAATCGATTCGCCGCCAGCTTGCACCTCTTCGACAGGCGGTGGCGCCTCACCGATAAGCTGCGGCGCGTAATTGTAAGCCAGCCCGCCCATTCCAACGGCTAGTACAAGGACCGAAAGAACGAGTAGGATCCTGTTGTTCGACATGCGCTATAGCCCGTTCGCGCCTGCGGCCGTCGGCCGGCCGAACCATCGTGTAGGCAGTATGATCAACCGCATCTGCAAGCGCGGCGCTCAGGAAAATTGCAGCCGCTCAACTCGCTACCTTGACGTACTCACCTATATTGTGCGCAGCAAAAGGACAAGCCCTCCGGACAACCGGCGGGTCGGGGCAACGCGCGACACTCCCCTCTCACAGACCACAGTGGAAAGCCATGACCGACATCAAGCGAATCTGCGTCTATTGCGGCTCCGGCGACGGCCGCAACCCGATGTACCGCCACTCCGCCGACCGACTCGGGGCGCTCCTGGCCGACGCGGGAATCGGGCTGGTCTATGGCGGTGGCAGCCTCGGTCTGATGGGGACGATCGCAAAATCTGTCCTCAAGAACGGCGGTCAAGTGACCGGGATCATTCCCAAATTCCTCACCGAGCGCGAGAAGATGCTGCGCGACGTTCAAGAGCTCATCGTGACCGACGACATGCATGAGCGTAAGCGGCTGATGTTCGAGCATTCCGACGCCTTCGTCGCCCTGCCCGGCGGCGTCGGCACGCTCGAGGAGACCGTCGAGATGCTCACCTGGTCGCAGCTCGGGCGCCACAACAAGCCAATTTTGCTGGTCAATATCAATGGCTTCTGGGATCCGCTTTGCGCCCTGTTCGAGCACATGCTGGACCAGGCCTTCATCCGCGAGGGCCTGAGCGTGCGCTACCTGGTCGCAGATACAGTCGAGGAGGTTGTTCCCAGACTGCGCGCGGCGATCGCCAGGCTCCCGGAAGGGGCGGAAACCGCGAGCGAAACGGTGGAGAAGATGTGAGCTGGGCTCACGTCGGACCGCCGCCCCAGGGGCACGATTGGCCCAGCGGTCAACGCCTTCCGCAACACCGTCGACGCTGCGCCCGAGGCATTCGGGAGGGGGGCCGGCTGCACCAACGAACCACCAAGGGTTGCAAATATACCTTACGCAGCGTAATCTAAGATCGTCGGCTGTCGCCGGCACGTATCAATTTCCGAACTGGGGACGTCTGCGATGTTGGTGGGGCGTCCCCTCCTTTCCCGACGGTAGCCAGGCAAACAGGCGGCCGGTAGAGCGCGCGCCGCTTCGCAAAAAACCCCGCTTGCGGACCGGTCAGACCGACCTGCGCCACCGGTCGCCACCCCGCCCGCCCCTCGGCGGGCAGAAATCGCCCCTAACGGCTACTCCGCCGCCGCCTTCGGTCCTTGCGAGGGCGCCACGCCGTCCCTCAGCAGCTTCCAGGTGATCGAATCGGTCAGCGCCTGAAACGAGGCGTCGACGATATTGGGCGATACCCCGACGGTCGACCAGCGCCGCCCCCCGGTGTCCCGGCTCTCGATCAGCACCCGGGTGGTTGCGCCGGTGCCGCCATTCAGGATGCGCACCTTGTAGTCGACCAATTCGAGATCCTCGATATGGCGCTGGTAGCGGCCGAGATCCTTCCTCAGCGCATTGTCGAGGGCGTTGACTGGCCCGTTGCCCTCGCCCACCGACATCAGCGTCTCGCCATCGACCGTCACCTTGACGGTCGCCTCGGAGATGGTGACGAGATCGCCCACCGCATTGTGCCGCCGCTCGACCATCACCCGGAAGCTCTCGACCCGGAAATAGACCGGCACCTGCCCGAGGATGCGCCGGGCCAGCAGGTCGAAGGAAGCATCGGCCGCCTCATAGGCATAGCCCAGCGCCTCGCGCGCCTTGAGCTCCTCGAGCAGGCGCCCGACGCCGGGGTCGTCGCGCTCGACCGCGATGCCGAGCCGCTTGAGCTCGGCCAGCACATTGGCACGCCCGGCCTGATCGGAGACCAGCACGCGGCGCCGGTTGCCGACCACTTCGGGCGTTACATGCTCATAGGTCGCGGGGTCCTTGACGATGGCCGAGGCGTGCAGCCCCGCCTTGGTGGCGAAGGCGGACTCGCCGACATAGGGCGCCTGGCGGTCGGGCGCCCGGTTCAGAAGCTCGTCGAAGGCCCGGCTGACCGCCGTCAGCTCGGCGAGCTGATCGTCGCTCACCCCGATCTCGAAGCGCTCGGCCAGACCCGCCTTGAGCTTCAGATTGGCGATCATGGTGACGAGGTCAGCATTGCCGCAGCGCTCGCCGATACCGTTCAGCGTGCCCTGAACCTGGCGCGCGCCGGCGCGGATTGCGGCCAGCGAATTGGCCACCGCATTGCCGGTATCGTCATGGGCATGAATGCCCAGCCGCTCGCCCGGCAGGTGGCGCGCCACCTCGGCGACGATCGCCTCCACCTCGTCAGGCAGGGTGCCGCCATTGGTATCGCATAATACGACCCAGCGGGCGCCGGCCTCATGGGCCGCCTTGGCGCAGGCCAGCGCATAGTCCGGATTGGCCTTGTAGCCGTCGAAGAAGTGCTCGCAATCGAGCATCGCCTCGCGGCCGCGTTCGACGATGGCGGCGACCGACTGGCGGATCGCCGCGAGGTTCTCCTCCGGCGTGATGCCGAGCGCCAGTCCGACATGGAAATCCCACGTCTTGGCGACCAGGCACACCGCATCGGCCTTGGAATCGAGCACCGCGGCAAGCCCGGGATCGTTGGCCGCCGAGCGCCCTGCCCGCTTGGTCATGCCGAAGGCAACGAAACTGGCCGCGCGGGTGCGCCGCTCGCCGAAGAAGTCGGTGTCGACCGGGTTCGCCCCCGGCCAACCGCCCTCGACATAGTCGACGCCGATGCGTTCGAGGAGCGCTACGATGAGCGCCTTGTCCTCCAGCGAGAAGTCGATGCCCGGCGTCTGCGCTCCGTCCCGCAGCGTGGTATCGAAGAGGTAGATGCGCTCGCCCATGGCGGCCTCACAGCAGTCCGACAAGATAGACGGCGAGCAGGAGTGCAAGGATCAGGATGATCAGCTTGATGGCGGTATAGCCCTTCCAGTGCCGGGGCGAGGGCGTGTCGTCGTGCCAGCTATGCTTGTCGGGGTCGGTGCTCACCGGGCGATCTCCCAGCTTGTGCCCTCGGGGCCGTCCTTGAGGGCGATTCCCATCTCGGCCAGCTCATCGCGAATGCGGTCGGCCTCGGCGAAATCCTTGGATTTGCGCGCCTCGGCCCGCGCCACGATCTTCTCCTCGATCTGCGCTTCGTCGACCGCGAGTTCTGCCGGCCGCCACGCACGCCAGGCTTGCGGGTCGACCTGCAACAGGCCCATGAGCTGAGCCCCGGCCTTCAGGCCGGCCGCGGCCTCGCTGCTCCCATGCGCCGCGGCGCTGCGCAATTCGTGCAACGCGGCGATCGCCTTTGGCGTATTGAGATCGTCCTCGAGCGCCGCCAGGACGCTGGCGGGCAAACCGCCCGGCTCGACATCTCGGGTCAGGTCCTGCCAATGGTCGAGCGCGCGCCACGCCTCGCGCATGGCATCCTGGGTCCAGTTCAGCGGCTGACGATACTGCGTCATCAACATGGTCAGGCGGATCACCTCCCCCGGCCACGCCGCCAGGAGGTCAGGGACCGTCACGAAATTCCCCAGGCTCTTCGACATCTTCTCGCCTTCCACCTGCAGGAACCCGTTATGCAGCCAGTAGCGCGCCATCACCTCGGTGCCGTGGGCGCAGCGCGACTGGGCGACCTCGTTCTCGTGATGGGGAAAGACGAGATCGATGCCGCCGCCATGGATATCGAACACCTCGCCCAGAAGCGCCGCCGACATGGCCGAGCATTCGATATGCCAGCCGGGCCGGCCATGGCCCCACGGGCTGTCCCAGCCCGGCTCGCCTTCCCTGGCCGGCTTCCAAAGCACGAAATCCATCGGGTCGCGCTTGTAGGGCGCGACCTCGACACGGGCCCCGGCCTGCATGTCCTCGAGCGAGCGCCGGGCCAGCTTGCCGTAATCCGGCATGCTCGGCACATGGAACAGCACGTGCCCGTCGGCCTCATACGCATTGCCGATGGCGATCAGACGTTCGATCATCGCGATCATATCGCCGATGTGCTCGGTCGCGCGCGGCTCGCGGGTCGGCGCAAGGCAGCCCAGCGCCTCCACATCCTCATGGAACTGTTTCGTCGTCCGGACCGTCAGCGCGTCGATCGCCACGCCCTCTTCGGCCGCGCGCGCGATGATCTTGTCGTCGACATCGGTGATGTTACGGGCATAGGTGACGTGATCGGGCCCGTAGAAGTGCCTCAGCAGCCGGAACAACACATCGAAGACGATGACCGGCCGCGCATTGCCGATATGGGCGACATCATAGACCGTCGGCCCGCACACATACATCCGCACATTGGCCGGATCGATCGGCTCGAAAGCCTCCTTGCGCCGGCTCAGCGTGTTGTAAAGTCGCAGGGTCACGCTGGGACTCTCCCGTTGGGCCGGCCGGGGCGTCCATGCTGTCCTCAGGGTCAGGGAAAGGAGGAACGGCCGCGGCCAGCGTTCAGCCTAGCCGCAAATAATGATCGCGCAGTTGATCGTCCGCATCCTCGCCATGGCCGGCAAGATGCGTCGCCACGGCCCGCGCGTCAAGCCGTCCGTTCGCTTCACGCCTACTCCGTGTCGTCGAGCACCGGAACGGTGAAGACCTGACCGGGATAGATCAGGTCGGGGTTGCGGATCTGGTTGCGGTTGAGCGCGTAGATTTCGGTGTATAGCCGCCCCTCGCCGTAGATCGCCCGGGCGATGTGCCAGAGATTGTCGCCACGTTCGATATGGACGGTGGTCGGCGTCGCCTCGCGGAGCGCCGCCAAGTCGAATTCGGTCTCCGGTATCACCTCTGGCTCCGGCGCCGGTTCGACAATCGGCGGCGCCTCGCTCATCACCACCTCCACGCGGTCGAAGCGCATTTCGGTGCTGGCTTCGCGCACGCCTTCCGCATCGACCAGCACGGCCCGCGCCAGATACCGCCCGGGCGGCAGCTCCCGGCGCGCTGAAACCGCCCAGTGTCCGGCTGCATCGGAGCGGGACTCTGCGAGCATTTCGTCGTTGAGATAGGTGCGCACCGTGGCGTGCGGGCTTGCCCGCCCGGTGATCTCGACGCGGTCGGGGTCGTCGAACTGAATGGTGTCGATACTCACCAAGGGCGGTTCGGGGATCGGATCGGCCGCTTCCCGCGGCGCCGGCAGGGCGGCGAGCGCGTCATCCTCAGGATCGACGGCCAGTTCCGATGCGTGCGCCAAAACGAAAGCCGACTTCCATTCCAGAAGGCGCGCCGGGGCGGGCTCCGCCGCCACGGCGCCGGGCATCGGCGCATGAAGCCTGCCTTCATCCTCAACCACAGCCATCGCAACAGCTACGGGGTCGGACTGTCTGGCCTCCACCGCGACCAAAAACCGGTCCTCGTCGGGGTCCGAAGCGTCCTGCACGGCCGGGGTCGGCAGTTCGGCAACGAAGGATGGCTTCCACTGGACCAGGATGGATGGTTTCCAGCGCGTCGGGGCGGCCTCGGCCGCCACGGCGCCGGGCATCGGCGCATGAAGCCTGCCCTCGCCGTCCACCGAGGCCGTGGCGGCGGCTGCGGGTTCAGGCCGTCTGGCCTCGACGGCGACCACAAGCCGGTCCTCGTCGGGGCCCGACGCGTCCTGCACGGCCGGGGTCGGCAGTTCGGCGACGAAGGATGGCTTCCACGGGACCAGGATGGATGGTTTCCACCGCACCGGGGAACGGCGATCGGCTGCCCGCGCCGCCTGCCTGTCCGGGGCCTCGATCGCCTGCGCGCCGACCGTCTCGGCCTGGGCGCGGCTCAAGGTTGTCGGTCGCGGTTCTTCGATGTCGGCGCCGACCCCCCGGATGGTCCGGACGCGGCGCGGCGCGCCGGCTTCGGCGGTCGAATGGATGGCGCCGAGCGCGAAAGAGGGCTTCCAGGCCAGCGCCCGCGTCGCGGGCAGATCGACCGTCTCGGTCTTGCTGTCCGTGGCGATCGCTTCGGGTGAAACGATTGCCGGCATCTGCCGGAGGGGTTCGCCTCGCGTCGCCGCCGGGCGCCCGGTCTGCATGGGCGGAACGAATCCGATTGCTTCGGCCACGTCACGCCCCGCCTCGGGGCTTGCCCGCGCCAAGAGGCGGGCCGGCTTCCATGCCTTCGCCACCTCCGGATCAGCCTCGTCCGCTGCCGCGCGACGCTCAATATCGGCTTCGCCTGTCGGCCCGACAGTCTCCGCCGGCTGCGACGGGCTCGTCGGCAGGTCTTCCGTATCCTCGATCCCCGCTTCGCGACCTTCCTCCGGCACGCGCAGCGCCGCCCGCCCGTCAGGCGCCTGTGCCGCCGGCACGGCCTCGAACCGGTTCTCGGCAGGAATCACCTCGGCCTGATCAGACGTTTGCGCATGCGCGGCCGCCGCCTCGACCCTCTCGATAGGCTCGGCCTCCAGTCCGGCGAGAGGATCGCGCTCGAACAGGTCCGTCCCGAAATAAAGGCCGAGCGCGCCTGCCCCCGCCCCGATCAGCACAGAAAGGATCAACAGGGCGACTTTGCCAGACATTTTACCCTCAACAAACGGCCGGCCGACCCGCCCCGGTCAGGGCCTCAGTCGCCTCCGCCAGCCGTGGAGATGAACGGAACGTCGGTCCGGCTCGACGCATCGATCAGGCGGAGGCACTCCTGGGCCTCGAGGCCGGTATCGGTCTCGCAGTTCACCACGTCGTTGAGCAGGATGCGGCCAATATCCTCGCAGGATTCTTCCTGAAACAGGAACTGGCGAACCCGCACCGTGCCCGGCGTCATGTTGCGCGCGGGCAGCAGCCACAGATTCTTGACGATATCGTCCTGATCGAACACGGCGACCTCGACGGCGAGATCGGCGAATGTTGCATCCGTCTCGTTGTTGAATATGACGGCGCCGCGGCAGCCCCGATCGACATTCTCAAGTTGATTCAATTCGATGGACAGTTTGCCATTCTCGGCCTCGGCCGAACTGGCGGCACCGAAAACCGCTACAACTCCGGCTACGGCGAGCCAGAGCGGGATACGACGTGACACCATGGGCCCCTCCCTTCTTTGTGAGCGCGCTACGCGCGCCGATCCGATTCTTCCTTTGGCGATCCTACGCGATACCCCGCCTGCTCCGCATGATGGACGAACTCCGCCGTAGCAGCAAGATGGCGGTGGGCGGAGGGGCAGCGGGCAGCGCCTCGCCCCACCGTCCGGCCCGTCGGGCCAAGGCGGTTCGGGATCATCTTGAATCGCCTCGATTCCCCGCTCATGCCCGCGCAGGCGGGCATCCAGCTAGGGCCGTGCCGCGAAGGCAAAGCGGGCGGTTAAGGGCACGAAGGAAACGCCGCCCGCCTCATCGCCCATCGCCGCTGCGCGAGCCCGCCTGCCGGGCCGCCGCGATCGCCTGTGCCAGCACCTCGATGTCGCCGATATGGTTGGCCAGCAACAGGACAAGCCTGGCGTTAAGCACCGCGCTCTCCTGCTGATCGAGGCCGCGATGCGCGTCGACAAGCGCGTTATAGGCCGCGTCGGGGTCGGCAAAGCGGCTCTCGTTTCTCAGTTCAGCCATCGCCCTCTCCTGTCGCGCGCCGCAGCGCCTTTTCGACGACGCCGCGGTCGAACCCACGCCAGCAGCCGGCGACATAGTGATCCGGGCGAATCAGCCAGCATGCCCCCGGCGTTGCGTCGTAGCGGCGCGTGAAATGCCCGCCCGGGTCCCTCAATTCCTCGCCAATGGTGATCAGGGTGACGCCATCCGGCGGGTCGGGGCGATCCTCTTCGCCGGCATGGATCAGGCTGAACCCGTCCGGCAACAGATCGAGGAGCCACAGGGGCTGTCCGGCGCGATCGCGCAGCGGGGCGTCGAGGACCGGCGCGCCCGGCCGGACCGCGCCGGCGAAATCATCGCTGTCGGCGGCGCTCAGCCGGCTCGCATAGGCGCTTGCCGAATGCAGCCGCCCGGAATTGACCATGCGCCGGGCGAAGTCATGGGCGTCGGCAAGATCGAGCACCGCGTTGCGCAGATGGCGCGCGCCCTCGCTCTTGGGCACCAGGAAATCGGTCGACCGGGTGGAATGCCGGATATTGTCGTCGGCCGCCTGTTGCCGCTCGCTTCCATAGCTCTCGATCAGCACCGCCGGCGCCGTTCCATTCAGCACCATGGCGAGCTTCCATCCCAGATTGTGGGCGTCCTCGATGCCGGAATTGCCGCCCCGCGCGCCAAAGGGGGAGACTTGGTGGGCCGCGTCGCCGACGAACACCACGCGATCATGAACGAAGCGCTCGAGCCGCCGGCACTGAAAGGTGTAGACCGAAACCCACTCGATCTCGTAGGCCTGCCCCTTCAGCATCCGATCGAGCCGGGCGCGCACCGCATCGGGCTTCGTCTCGGCCTCGGGATCGGCGTCCCAGCCGATCTGGAAATCGACCCGCCACACATTATCGGGCTGCTTGTGCAGCAGCGTCGATTGGCCGGAATGGAAGGGCGGCTCGAACCAGAACCGCCGCTCGGCCGGCAGCTCGGCGGCCATGCGGATATCGGTGATGAGGAACTGATCGCGGAAGGTCTCTCCGATGAAGTCGAGGCCCATCAGCCGGCGGATCGCGGACCGGGCGCCGTCCGCCGCGATCAGCCAGTCGGCCACGAGCTGGTATGGGCCGTCCGGCGTCTCGATATCGATCGTGGCGCCGTCCGCCGCCCGTTCCAGGCCGACCACCTGGTTGCGCCAGCGCAGGTCGATATTGCCGAGCGCCTCGGCGCGGTCGACCAGCAGCTTCTCCAAATAGTACTGCTGGAGATTGACGAAGGCCGGCATTTTGTGGCCCGGCTCAGGCAAGAGGTCGAACGCGTAGACCTCCCGGTCGCCGAAATAGACCCTGCCGACCTGCCAGCGCACGCCCATCTCGGCCACCGCCTGGCCGACGCCCAGCGCATCGAGGATCTCCAGGCAGCGCTTGGAATAGCAGATCCCGCGCGAGCCCTCGCCGATGCGGTCGGCATCGTCGAGGAGGACCACCGGCACGCCCCGGCGCCCCAGATCGATAGCCGTGGCAAGCCCGACCGGCCCGGCCCCGACCACAATAACCGGATGGCGGACCGCTTGCCCGGCATCCTGGTCGGCGCAGCGGCGATAGCCGAAGGTGAACCGGGCGTTGTCTCGGCCTGTCGTCATCCTCGCCTGATCCGGATCCTGGCCCGGTCCGGCGCGGGACCAGGCACCGACAGCTTTACCCGATCGGCACGCCCACGCAAAAGCCGCGCATGGCACACGTCTCTTGGCGCGAATCTGGGCGGTTCGTCCACCGGTTCGTCCCGCACCGGCGGCCCCGCTGTCAGCCCTGCAGCGCCGCCCACATCTCGCGGTCGCGCTCGGCCGTCCAGATGCGCGGATGGTCGATCCCGCGCGCCTCGTCGAAGGCCCTTGCGACGTTAAACGGCAGGCAGTGCTCGAAAATCGCCCAGTCCCCGTAGCGCGGCCGCATCAGTTCAGCCGTCGCGTCGAACGCCTCCTTGAGGTCGGCCCCGCGCAGCGCCATGCGTTCGACCGTGTCATAGGTATCCCGGAGAAACTGCTCGGTCAGTTCGATGGCCTCGTTGACCACCTCGGGATCGTCGAGCGCATCCCCGCGGCCGGGAACCAGCGCTTCGGGATCGTAATCGGTGATCTTCATCAGCGTTTCGGGCCAGTCCTGAAGATGGGCGTCGCCGCAGTAGCAGGCCGAGCGATACTCAACGAGATCACCGGAGAACATGACGCGCGAATCGGGCACCCAGGCGACGATGTCGCCGGCGGTATGGCCACGGCCGAGATGAATCAGGTCCACCCGGCGGCGCCCCAGCCACACCGTCATCTGCTCCGGAAATGTCAGGGTCGGCCAGGTCAGGCCGGGAATCGTATCGGCGGCGCGGAAGAGGCGCGGAAAGCGCCCATATTCGGAGTCCCAGTCCTCCTTACCCCGCTCGACGATAAGCGAGCGCGTCTCGTCCGATGCCACGATCGCCTCGGCCCCGTAGGCAGCGGCGCCGAGCACACGCACCGCATGATAGTGCGACAGAACCACGTGCCGGATCGGCTTGTCGGTGACCTTGCGGATGCGGGCAATGACCTCATTGGCCATGGCCGGGGTGGCCTGGGCATCGATCACCATGACCGAGTCGTCGCCGATTATGACGCCGCTATTGGGATCGCCCTCGGCGGTGAACGCATAAAGCCCATCGCCTATCTCGTCGAACCTGATGGTCTTGTCGTCGGTATCGCCGGTCGAGGCGAAGGAACCCGTCATGACGCTCTTATCCTGGTCTTGGCCCCGTCCCGGGAAGACGATCCCGGGACGGCGGCCGATTGCGATGTCGCGGCTATATCTCCCGTCCCAGCACGCGGTCCACCGAATAGCGGCCGCCGCCCCGGATCAGGAAATAGAAGGCCGCAGCGGCCCACAGCGCCGGATACTCCCAACCGCCACCGGTCCAGAAGAAC
Organism: Rhodobiaceae bacterium; assembly: GCA_007118805.1. Taxonomy (GTDB): domain Bacteria; phylum Pseudomonadota; class Alphaproteobacteria; order Rhizobiales; family Tepidamorphaceae; genus SKQW01. The sequence continues at coordinate 18,090 of SKQW01000240.1, forward strand.
CCGCTGCTCCAATGAAACCACATCGCAACGAGCATGAAAACGAAGACCGCGAACGCCGCGGGCCGCGTCAGGGCGCCAAGCACCAGGGCCAGCCCGCCGCCAATTTCGACGAGGATAAGCAGCGCAGCCCAGAACCCGCCGGGCACAAACCCGACACTGGCCAGAAACTGCGCGGTCCCCTCGAAGCCGCCGACCTTTTGCAGTCCATGGGGAATGAGCAAGGCGCCTACGGCAATTCGCAAGACGAGCTCCGAGAGCCCGTCGAGACTGCGGTAAAGGCTGCCCAAGGCGGGCACGAAGAAGCTTTGGCCTTCCGGCCTGTAGGTCGTTTCTGACATCGCAAGCAATCCCTTTCGGTTGATCTCCCCACCCAAGGGGTTGCGGAGGTGATTACGACCGGGCGGATACACCATCAACAGCGGCTGCCAGCCGAAACTGTTGCCGAATTCTCAACAATCAAAATTGCGGGCGGACATCTGTTGCTCAATGTGCTGAAATTGCGCGATCGCGCGCATTAGGTTGGTATACATTACCGCTCGTTAACCACGCCTGACTAAAGTGGGCGGCACTGGCCCGTACCGGGGCCAGTCTGTCCGGCTGTCCGACCGTAGGATGGAACCCAGTGCAGCAGCCTAGCCACGCCACCAGCCTGCCACTCAGCGAGGAACAGCGCCGTTTCCAGCGCGTCCGGGTCAACATCCTCGGTCGCTTCATGCTCCCCAATCGCCAGGAGTATCCCTGTCAGGTCGTCAACATGTCGCCGGGCGGCGCCAAGGTCGTGGCACCCGTATGTGGCGGATTGGGAGAACAGGTGATCGCCTATCTCGATCATATCGGCCGTATCGAGGGGCGCATCACGCGCCTCTTCGAAGGCGGATTCGCGATGTCGATCAACGCCACCCAGCGCAAGCGAGACAAGCTGGCCGCACAGCTCACCTGGCTGGCCAATCGGCACGAACTCGACCTGCCCGAAGATCGTCGCCACGATCGAATCGAAGCCGGCAACGCGCGCTCACAGGTCGTGCTTCCCGATGAGCGCAGCTACCCCTGCCGCATCCATGACATGTCGCTGTCTGGTGCTGCGGTCTCCGCAGAGGTGTGTCCGGCCATCGGCACGCCCGTGATGCTCGGCCGAACCCGCGGCCGCGTTATCCGCCATCTCGACAACGGCTTCGCCATCGAATTCGCGTCGATCCAGACGATCGATACGCTGAAGGAGCAGTTCGGCTCCCTGGAGTAGCCGCCGCCCTCCAATCCGACTTCCTCGGTTAACACAAGCTAAGCGCGGCGCCTCAAATCCACAGCTTCGGATTCCCCGGATTTCAATCCGAATTTGAGACGATTGCCCTCAATCAAACAAGGGGGCAGTCAAAATGCACAAATCCGCGATCGTTGCATTCGTTGTTCTTGTTCTTGCCGGATCCTCTACAGTGTCGGCGCAGAACGCCGGGCAAGCACCGTCAAACGCGCGCATGGCCGAACTCGGGACGGCGAAGCCGCCGATCGGTTACGTTCAGTTTTGTGAGACGCATCAGGGCCATTGCGGACCCTTCGAGCGCGGATCGGCGCGGGTTCATATGAACGAGCAGATCTGGCAGCAACTCGTGGAGGTCAATGACCACGTCAATGCCACGGTGACGGCGACGACGGACTGGGAGCTGTTCGGGGTCGAGGAGTGGTGGACCTATCCGGTCGAGGGGCGTGGCGACTGCGAGGCCTATGTCCTCGAAAAGCGCCGGCTCCTGATGGAGATGGGCTGGCCGGCAAACGCCCTGCTTATTACCGTCGTGCTCGATGAGCGTGGCGACGGTCACGCCATTCTGACGGTCACCACCTCGGCCGGCGATTTCGTCCTGGACAACCTCAACCCGGATGTCCGGCTCTGGAGCAACACCGGCTATGGCTACCTGATGCGCCAGTCCAAGCACGACCCCAACCAGTGGGTCGCGCTCCACCAGAACCGGGCGCCGCAGCAACTGCCGGTGGCGGGCGTCGACAACCGCTGAGCTCCTGAAGGCATCAGCACGAGCCCGGTCGATCTCCCGATGCCTCCCGACCGGGCTTTAGGGAGCCGGCCCGCGTTCCCCCCAGACGCGCCGGCTCCCGCTCTTGCAGTTGCGACCCCCGCCCATCCACTTCCAAAGCAACTGCACGTTAACCAAGATGGTGGCTAGTTAGCGACCATCATGGAGACCACATCGGCCGCCCCGCCCCTGCACCAATTGACCCGTAGCGCGCGGCTGCGGCCCGGCTACAACCTGCCGGTGATGGGCGTCGTCTTCGGGCTGTCGCTTCTGGCGGCGCTGCTGATCACGCGACTGGGTATCGCCGGATTCGAACACTTCGTCCGGGATGCCGGCATGCCGACGGATCCAACCCCCACTGCCGCCATCGTGGGCGATGTGGCTCTCGCCATCCCGCACAACAAGTTCCGCCGCCCAGACAGTCGGAGCGAGGCGAATGCACCTTTGGACCTCCACCTGCACTGGCCGTCCCTCGAAGGCTTCAGCATCGAGCGCGCAGCGCAGTTTCAATCGGCAGCCCCGGACGCACCGACGATCTATGTCACGCTGCAGCCGGCAGGTGGTGCGATGGCGCCAGAGGAACGCTTCCGTCGCCTTTACCCGCGAGTCCTGACCGACGGGATGAGCCGGTCGGAGCACGGTTTTGTAATAAGAGAGTTTCGCGACGGCCACGGCTATGATGGTGAGCGCCTGTTCATCGCGCCGGATCCGTCGCGTCCCTTGGTATCCCGGTGCGACCCCGCCGACCACACCGCCAGTCCGACCTGCCTCGTCCAGTTCCGGACGGCGGAGGGGCTGGACGTCAACTACCGGATCCGCCAATCCCTGCTGGCAGATTGGCGCGCCATTGACGAGGCGGTTCGGCGGCTGGTCGGCGAATGGATCGCCGCCGCGGACGCGTGAGCGCAAGTAAGCCCGGGACGCCCGGCCGAAAGGCGTCGGAGATCAGCCTGCCTCGGCCAGATCGAACTCCAGAATGGCCATCTGGAAATTGTAGTTGCGTTCGCCGTCTTCATCGTCGCGAAAGATCACGCCGATGAATTCCTCGCCGATATAGACCTCCGCGGAATCGTCCTTGCGCGGGCGAGCGCGCACCTGAATCGAGGGCAACTGAAACGTGCGCTTGAGATAGGCCTCAAGCTGAGCGATCTCTTTCGGTTCCAAAACGGTCCGATCCTTAATGCTTGATTGGCTGTTTGGACGCAGCGACGCCTATCCGCCGTCGCCGCGTCCGGCGATGATATGGTCCATTGACCGGGACGGCTCCGGGCAGCCGGCTTGGCCAACCACTTTGGCCGGAACGCCCGCCACGGTCGTCTTTTCCGGAACATCCTGCAAGACCACGGAGCCCGACGCCACCCGCGAGCACCGGCCGATCTCGATATTGCCGAGGATCTTGGCGCCAGCGCCGATCAGCACGCCGCAGCGCACCTTGGGGTGCCGGTCTCCGCCCTCCTTGCCCGTGCCCCCCAGCGTAACCCCGTGCAGCATCGACACGTCATCCTCGATCACCGCAGTCTCGCCGACCACGATGCCATGGGCATGATCGATCATCAGGCCCCGCCCGATCCGGGCGGCCGGATGGATGTCGACACTGAAAACCGACGAGACACGGCTTTGCAGGTAGAGGGCGAAATCACGCCGGCCGGCCTCCCACAGCCAGTGACTGAGCCGATGCGCCTGCACGGCGTGAAAACCCTTGAAATAGAGCACCGGCTCGATCAGCCGGCTGCAGGCCGGATCGCGATCATAGACGGCGGCGATATCGGCCCGCATTGCCGCGCCGATCTCCGGCTCGGCTGCAAGCGCCTCGCGATAGGCCCGAATGATGATGTGGCTGCTCAGCGCCTCGTGATCCAGACGGGACGCCACGCGATGGGCCACGGCTTCCTCGAGCGATTCATGGCTGAGAACCGACTCGAAGATGAACGAGGCCAGCGCCGGCTCCGAATCGGCGATCAGCGCCGCCTCCTCCGCAATCCGGTCCCAAACGGGATCGCAGGTTGCCAGCCGGCCCGCCGACTCGCGTGTATGGGTGCCTGTTGCCATCCTACCCTCCCGTAGGGCCCGTCCATTGCCCAGCGGCGGTGATACTAACATAAGTCAGTCCTGGCGCCGGAAAAGTGCTTGGGCACCCGTGCGCGCGATGGGGCTAAGCCAAGCTCCGTGCCAAATCAAGCCCCGCGTCCGGCTCGCGCCGGCTCGCCATCCGTCGCCGATGCGGCCAGAAAATCGAGAACGGCGTCGGCGAACACATCGTTGCGGTCTCCCGCCACCATGTGGCCTGCCCCGCCCACATCGATCTGGGCCGCATGAGGCACCAGACGCCGGAAATCCTCGGCCTGCGCCTCGCCAACCAGATCGCTCAACTGCCCGCGCACCAGCAAGGTCGGCACCTTGAGGCGGCGGGCGGCGGCGATGCGCCGCTCCTCGTAAGCGCTCGAATCGGTCGAGATCGGGCGCGGACCATCGAGGAAGCGCGGATCCCAATGCCAGCGATAGCGCCCGTCCGGATCGCGTCGCAGATTCTTCCGCAGCCCGTCGCTCGAGCGCGGCCGCTTGCGATGGGGAAGATAGGCCGCCACCGAGGCGGCGGCATCCTCGACGCTGGCGAAGCCATCATGCATCCGGGCCGCCATGAAGCGCTGAATCCGCTCGACGCCGGATCGCTCCATGCGCGGCGTCACATCGACGAGCACAAGGCCGGAGAACAGGTCGCCGCCGGACAGATCCTGCGCCAGCAGCGCCGAAATGCCGCCAAGGGACGCGCCGATCGCGACCGGTGCGGCGCCGTATCGCCGCGCGACCTCGCGCCCGAGTGCCAAGGTGTCCCCGGCAAAATCGCCGTAGGAATAGTGCCCGGCCGCGCTTCGATCGCTTGCGCCGTGGCCACGCTGATCGACGGTAAGAACGCGCCAGCCGGCCCCTGCCAGCCGTCGCGCCGCCCCCTCCCAGGAATGGCGAGTCTGGCCTCCGCCATGCAGCATGAGGGCGACCCGCGGGCCCTCCCCGTCGCGGAAGTCTCCGGCCAGCACGTTTCCTTCCGCACCGGCAAAGCTTACGCGCCGAGCCCGCGGCATGGTCATTCCGTCATCGACAGGAATCGGCGGGCGGCCTCCTTGAAGACCTTGTCACCGACCGACTTCATGTGGTCGCGGCGGGGAATCTCGAGGGCCTCGCCGCCGGGAATGAGATCGGCGAGGCCCTGCGGCGAGCCTGCAATCTCGTCGGTTTCGCCAACGGCCACCAGCACGGGGGCGCCGATCGTCGCCACCATGTCCCGCGTTATCGGCTTGCGCCCGCCCCGCATGCAGGCCGCGAGCGCGCGCAGATCGGCGCCATTCTGGTCGGCGAACATCCGGAAGGCCCGGCCCTGGGCGTCGCTCACCTCGTCGATACTCGGCGCCTCGAGCGCGGTGGCAATCGGCTCGGGGTCCCCGACCCCGTCCACCATGCCCAGTCCGAGGCCGCCGAAGACGGCCCGGCGAACGCGGCCGGGATGGTTGATCGCCAGGAATGCCGCTATGCGGGCGCCCATCGAATAGCCGATGACATCGGCCCTCTCAACAGCCAGATGATCCAGCAGGCGGCGCACATCCTCGGCCATGAGCTCGGCCCCGTAGGCCTGCGGATCGTGCAGCTTGGCACTCTGGCCATGGCCGCGATTGTCGAGGGCGATGACTCGGCGTCCGGCCCGCGTGAGTTCTGCGGTCCAGCCGGTGTTCACCCAGTTGACCGTAGCGGTCGAGGCAAAGCCGTGCACCAGCATGACCGGATCCCCCTCGCCTTCGTCGAGAAAGGCGATGTCCACCCCGTCGGAGTCAAAATGCTCCAGGTCCATACGTGCCTCCTTGGTAGCGGCTTCTTACCCGCCCGGCGGGCGCGAGGAAATCCCGAGCGGTGCATGACGGAACTGCGCCGCCAGGTATCGGCTTCCTCTGCCCGCTATTTCCGGGGCACTATGAAGCGTGCCGCAATGGCGCTATGGTCCGCGCCCAAGCTGCACGGGTTGACGAGGGAAACGATACCGATGGCGGGCCTAACTGTTCCGCACTTCCACAATACGCCGGGCGTCGAGACGATCCACATCGGCGCCAAGGAGTTCCAGTGCATCGGGGCCAAGCCGCCCTTCGATCATCCCCATGTCTATCTCGACATGGGCGACGAGGACGAGATCATCTGCCCCTATTGCTCGACCCATTTCCGGTACGATCCCTCGCTCGGCCCATCGCAGGCGATGCCAGGCGAGTGCACATGGCATTCCGAAGAGGTGGCGTGACCGCGCGCCGGGCATAACCCCGCATGGCGCACGCCCGTCACATCGCGATCGCCGGCGGCGGCATTGCTGGGCTGACCGCCGCCCTCGCGCTGGTACGGCGTGGCTTTGCGGTCACCATCCTCGAACAGGCCGACGCGCTCGAGGAGCTCGGTGCCGGCCTGCAGGTCTCGCCCAATGCCTGGCATGTGCTGGACGGGCTCGGGCTTGCCGCGCCCTTGACCGCCGCCAGTGCGGCACCGGAGGCGGTCCGCATCCGCTCGGGCCGCGACGGCACGACGCTGACCCGCATGCCGCTGGGCCGCCAGGCGGAATCGCGGTGGGGGGCACCCTATCGCGTCATCCATCGCGCCGACCTGCAATCCATTCTGGCCGAGGCCGTCACCGAGGCCGGCGCGGAGCTTCGCCTTGGCAGCCGGATAGCTGAGCTGAGCTGCGCGCCGACCGCTGTCGAGGTTACCCTCGATGACGGGCATCGCATGGGCTTCGATGCGCTGGTCGGCGCCGACGGGCTGAGATCGCGGGTGCGCGAGCTCATCATCGGCGCGGGTGCGCCCCGGCTGTCGGGCAAGGTGGCCTGGCGCACGACCCTTGCCGCACGCGATCTGGGCATTGAGCTGGACCCCGGCGAGACGGGGCTCTGGCTCGGCCGCGACAGCCACCTCGTCCATTACGCGGTGCGCGGCGGCGAGGAGCTCAACATCATCGCCGTCGTCACCTCGGATTGGCAGGCGCCGGGGTGGAGCGCACCAGGCGAGCCCGCCGAAATCGAAGCCGCCTTCAAGGCCTGGCCGGGGCCGGCACGCGAACTGGTCGGCGCGCCGCGGAGCTGGCGCCGGTGGGCGCTTGCCGATCGCCCGCCGGATCGGCGCTGGGGCGACGGGCCGGTCACGCTGGTCGGCGATGCGGCCCACCCCATGCTGCCCTTCCTGGCCCAGGGCGCCGCCATGGGGATCGAGGATGGCTTTGTGTTGGCCGCATGTCTGCGCGGGGCGCCCGGACCAGCGGCTGGCTTCCGCCGCTACGAATCTCGCCGCATGGCCAGGACCGCGCGGGTCCAGCGCGCCGCCCGCGCCAATGGCGACATCTACCATCTCGGCGGCGTGGCCGCCCGGGCCCGGGATATGGCCCTGAGACTCCTCGGCGCCGAGCAGCTTATGAGCCGATGGGACTGGCTCTATGGCTGGCGCCCGGACTGAGAGCTGGACGACAGCCTGGAAACCTTCCGCCCTCTCTCGCGTTCAGATGGGAGAGGAACGCAGATCAGATGACGCTGCATAGTTCGGACCCTCCCGGTCATAGTTTGCCGCATCCGAATACCTCAACCCTCGCGGGCTTTCTTCGCCGCGGTGAGGTGTTGAGGGGGTTACCTATTGCGGCGCGATACGCGATCGCCGCGGCGATCGTGCTTGCGTGCTTCGCCATCCGCTACGCCCTCGACGACATCTATCGCGAACCGTATCTCATCTTCCTTATTGGCGTTATCTTGGTCTCGTTTGTCCTTGATCGTGGATCTGGATTCGTCGCAACGGCGCTCAGCGCCTTGGTGGTCATATACTTCTTCAACGTGCCAAGGGGCAGCTTTGCATTTTTGAGCGTCGGTCAGTTTCTCGGGCTGAGCCTCTTCGTCGCCGTCGGCCTGCTGGCAGCGACGGCGATCGAGACGCTTCGCTTGGCAGTTGAAGATCTCGCCATAGCAACTCAAGAGCTCTCGGACAGCCGCCGGCAGCTCGGATCCAGTCTCAGCATTCTGGAAACCGTGCTGGAATGCAGCCCCGATCCGCTCTTCGTCAGGGACACCGACGGCCGTCTGAAGCGGGTGAACTCGGCCGGGGCCGACCTACTGGGTGCCGACGCCAACGCGATCATTGGCAAGCGCGTCGCCGACTTCCTGCCCCGCAAGCAGGCTCAGCAGCTGGAAGCTCTAGACCGAAAGGTCCTTGAAACCGAGGAATCGGTGACCTGCGAGCACCAGCTCTCCAGAATCGGGACGGGCGATAACCCCCGCTGGATGCAGACCACAAAGGCGCCTTGGTACGGCCCCGACCGCAGCCTGTTGGGAGTCGTTGAGATTACGCGGGACATCCATGAGCACCGACAGGCCCAGGAGGCCTTGAAGGCGACGAGCGCGCAAAAGGACATCCTCCTTCACGACTTGAACCACCGTGTGAAGAATCATCTTCAGTCCATCATGTCGACGTTTTCAATGAGTCTGCGCGACATCGAGGACCCGGCGGCGAGAAGCGCAATCCAGGGGGCGCAGTCGCGCCTGTCGGTTCTGGCCCGCGTATATGATCGCCTGCGGCTGAGGGATGAAGGCGAAGCCGTTGTCAACATAAGAGATTTCGTCAACGGCCTGTGCTCGGATTTGCAACCGGCGCTGATCGGCCTGCAACCGCTGGCACTGAATCTGCGGGTCGAACCCATCCACCTGGAGCTGGGACGCGCGGTCCCGATCGGTCTCATTGTCAATGAGGCGCTGACCAATTCGGTGAAATACGGCTTCCCCGACGAGGCGGCCGGCAACATCACCGTCCTGTTCGAGCGGCGCGGCGACCGGCTCCATCTGGAGATCAGCGACGACGGGGTTGGAATGCCATCCGAGGACCGGCGGACCGGAATAGGATCGCGCCTGATCCGCGCACTGTGCCAACAGCTCGAAGGCACCGTCGACTGGGACGGGCCGCCGGGCACCTCGGTGATCGTCACCTTCCCCTTGGCTGGCTCGCGTGCCGACTGCGATCCCCATACGGCAAACGGCTGAGCCGGGCGGCAGCGGACCGGTTCCCCTGCGGCCATGAACGGGTTATTCGATAGCCTGAATACACAAAGCCCGAGGACGCGACAGGCAATGAGCAAATCCAGCACCGTGACGATCGGCCCTGCGCCGAAGCTCTGTGTCGAGTTCGCCGGCGCCGGCGAGTTGCTCGTCTTCATGCATGGGGTTGGCGGCAATCGCACCAACTGGCGCGATCAGCTTCCGGTATTCGGCGCGCATTTCACCGCCGCGGCCTGGGACGCGCGAGGCTACGGAGACTCCGAGGACTATGACGGTCCCCTCAACTTCAAGGATTTCGCCGACGACCTCGTTCGGGTCCTCGATCATTTCGGCGCCACGCGCGCCCATATCGCGGGCCTGTCAATGGGCGGCCGGATCGCCATGGATTTCGCCGTGCGCTACCCCGACAGGGTGCGCACCCTGACCCTGGTCGACACCCATCCGGGCTTTTCGGGGCTCAGCGAGGAGGACAAGAACGAGTTCGTGCGGCTGCGCAAGGAACCGCTGGAGGCCGGCAAGGAGCCGCGCGACATCGCCGAGCCCATCGCCCGTACCCTCGTCGGCCCCAATGCCTCAGAGCAGGCCCTCCGGCGCTTGGTCGACAGCATGGCGGCTCTTCACAAACACAGCTATATCAAGGCCGTGGAAGCGACTATTCGGACCGAACGTCAGCAAGGCCTAGAGGGCATCGCAGTCCCGACGCATGTGATTGTCGGGGCCGAAGACAGGCTGACACCGCCAGAGGTCGCCCGCGACATCGCCGCGACGATACCCAATGCCCGACTGACCATTATCGACGACGCCGGACACCTTCCCAACATCGAGCGCCCCGAGGCGTTCGACAAGGCCGCCCTGGAATTCCTGCTGGAGCACAAGGCGGTAGATTGACCGCGCGCCGAGCTATCCCGGCCAAGTGGCCTGATTCGCGGTGCAGGCTGGGCAGATGCCCCCGGGGACGTTAGATTGTTCAGCCATGGGCGCGAGGAATCCACATCCTGGCAGTGTCGGTAAGCGGCTCGCACGCGTTGCGGCGTGGGGGCTTGTTGCGCTTACCGGGCTGCTTCTCACCATGCTGCCCAACGCCGCGCAGCCCGAGCGCACGGCCGTGGTCATGCACATCGATGGCGCCATCGGTCCGGCGATCACCGATTACGTCAATCGGGGGCTCGCCCATGCCCAGGAGCGCAACGCCGCCATTGTCGTGATCCGGATGGATACGCCGGGCGGGCTCGATACCTCCATGCGCAATATAATCAGGGAAATCCTGGCCTCGCCGATTCCTGTCGCCACCTTCGTCCACCCCAGCGGCGCGCGGGCAGCCAGCGCCGGAACCTATATCCTGTATGCCAGCCATATCGCGGCGATGGCGCCGGGAACCAATCTCGGCGCCGCAACGCCGGTGCAGGTCGGCGGTGGCGGCGGCCTGCCTTTCGGGCAGCAGGAAGAAGATGACAGCAACAACAACGACAACGACGAAAGCAATGACGACAATGGCGAGGAGACCCAGCGCACCGGGCCGCAGAACGCCATGGAGGCCAAGGTCATAAACGATGCGGTGGCCTATATTCGCGGCCTGGCCGAAATGCGCGAGCGCAATGCCGATTGGGCTGAGCGGGCGGTGCGCGAAGCGGTCAGCCTGTCATCCTCCGACGCGGCGGATCAGAACGTCGTCGATTTCGTGGCGCGCGACGTCACCGAGGTGCTCGACCTGGCCCATGGCCGCACGGTGACGGTCACCAATGAGGACGTTACGCTGGATACCGAGAATCTCGCCGTGGAGGCATTCGACCCGGATTGGCGCACCCAGTTCCTGCAGACCATCACCAATCCAAACGTCGCGCTGATCCTGATGATGATCGGGATCTACGGGCTGATCTTCGAGTTCATGAATCCCGGCGCCCTGGTACCCGGCACGATCGGCGCCATCTGCCTCCTGATCGGCCTGTACTCGCTGGCGATCCTGCCGCTGAACTATGCCGGCGCGGCGCTGATGCTTCTGGGCATCGGGCTGATGGTCGCGGAAGCCTTCGCACCCTCCTTCGGAATAATGGGCATCGGTGGCGCCATCGCCTTCATACTCGGATCCATGATCCTGATGGACCCGAATGTGCCGGGCTTCCAGCTTGCCTGGCCGGTCATCGCGACGATCGCGGTTACGACGCTGGCCTTCAGTCTCATTGTAGTGCGCATGGCCTGGACCTCGCATCGACGCGGTGTGGTTAGTGGACGCGAGCATATGACCGGAGCGCCCGGAAAGGTTCTGGACTGGCGCAGAGGCTCCGGACATGTTTTCGTGCAGGGCGAGCGCTGGCAGGCCGTGTCGAGCGTGCCGCTGAAAAGGGGACAACCGGTCAAGGTGGTCGGGGTTGACGGACTCACACTGCAGGTGACGCCAGAGGACGACGACAACTAGGCCGCATAGAGCTGACGGAGGGACGTGCAATGCTCGACAATCTGGCCTTATATCTCCCGATCATCGTCATTATCGTCCTGTTCCTCGCAGCGGCGATCAAGATCCTGCGAGAGTATGAGCGGGGCGTCATCTTCACGCTCGGCCGGTTCACCGGCGTCAAGGGGCCGGGCCTGATCATCCTGATCCCCTACATCCAGCAGATGGTGCGCGTCGACTTGCGGATGATCGTGCTCGACGTGCCCACCCAGGATGTCATCTCGCGGGACAACGTCTCGGTGCGGGTTAGCGCCGTCATCTATTTCCGAGTGGTCGATCCCGAGCGCGCCACCATTCAGGTCGAGAACTTCATGCAGGCCACCAGCGAGCTGTCGCAGACCACCCTGCGATCGGTGCTCGGCAAGCACGACCTCGACGAGATGCTGGCTGAGCGCGACAAGCTCAACAACGACATCCAGGAGATCCTCGACAGCCACACCGACGCCTGGGGCATCAAGGTTGCCAATGTCGAGATCAAGCACGTCGACATCGACCAGTCGATGATCCGCGCCATCGCCCGCCAGGCCGAGGCCGAGCGCGAACGGCGGGCGAAGATCATCAACGCCGAGGGCGAGCAGCAGGCCGCTGCAAAGCTTCTCGAAGCCGCCGAGATCCTCGGCCAGAAGCCCGAGGCCATGCAGTTGCGCTATCTAAGCACCCTGGCCTTCATCGGCGGCGAGCAGAACTCGACCGTTGTCTTCCCCTTCCCGGTCGAGTTCAGCCAGTTGCTCAGGGCCGCGGCCAGCGACAAGTAGGTCGGCATATCGCAGGTCGCCGGCAACAGGCTATCGAACCGGCGCCGGCATCGCCACGTCGCGCAGATGGAGGCAGACCTCCTCGCGCCCGTTCCAGCGGTCGATTCGCAGAACGCCGGCGGCGTGGAGCGCAACGTCGCGGCTGCCCTGCAAGGCGGCGCCGAGCGCGGTATCCCCGGCACGAAAGGCGATTGCCTTCACGCGGCCGCCATCGGCCGTGGAGAAGGCGCATCGGATATGCCCCTGCTCTGTCACCTTGACGAAGCTGAGACGATGGGCCGGCAGGGCGATGACGGGCTCCGGATTGCCGGCCCCGAACGGCCCGGCCGCCTCCAGCGCCTTGATGAGGTCGATCCGGGCGCCCGAGGCTGTCAGCGCCCCGTCGATCGTGAGGTGGGAGACCGTCGAGGCGGCGACATCGGGGGCAAGCCGCGCCTCCATGAACGCGGTCAGCTCATCGAGGCGGGCACGATCGACCGTCAACCCGGCCGCCATGGCGTGGCCACCGCCCTTGCGGAGGATGCCGTCCCGCACCGCCGCGCGCACCGCCGCGCCGAGATCGACGCCGGCTATCGAGCGGCCGGAGCCGCTGCCGAGCCCGTCGGGACCGAAAGCGATGGCGAATGCCGGGCGCTGGTAGCGCTCCTTCAGCCGCGCGGCAACAAGGCCGACAATGCCGGGATGCCAGTCGGCCTCGGAATGGGCCACGAGTACGCTCCTTGTCTCGCCTTCTCCGCGGGCTTCGACGGCGGCCAGCGCCTCCTCCACGGCTCTGGCTTCGATCTCCTGGCGTTCCCGGTTCAGAGAATCGAGCGTCGCGGCCAGGGTCCCGGCCTGCCGATGGTCGTCGCACAGCAGAAGCTGCACACCGAGCGCGGCGTCCCCGATCCGCCCGCCGGCATTGATGCGGGGGCCCAGCATGAAACCGAGATGGTAGCAATCGACCGGGCCATTGACCCGCGCGGCATCGGCGAGCGCGGCCAGCCCCACCGCCTGGCGCTGCCGCATGACCTGCAACCCCTTGCGCACATAGGCCCGGTTGAGACCGGTAAGCGGCACGACGTCGGCAACCGTGCCAAGCGCGACCAGATCGAGCCACGCCATGAGGTCGGGCTCGGACCGGTTCGGGCCATACCAGCCGGCCTGCCTCAGGGCGCGGGCGGTGGCCACGACAAGCAGGAAGGCGACCCCGACGGCGGCGAGATGCCCCTGCCCGCTCAGATCGTCCGCCCGGTTCGGATTGACGACCGCCAAAGCCGGCGGCAGCGCATCCTCCATCTGGTGATGGTCGACGACCAACACCTCGACTCCGAGGCCGGCGGCATGGGCCAGTGCCTCATGGCTGGCTGAGCCGCAATCGACCGTGATTAGAAGCTGCGCCCCGCCGGCGGCAAGGGCCTCCACGGCTTCCGGATTGGGCCCGTAGCCCTCCGCCACGCGGTCGGGAATGTGAATATGCGGCGCGATCCCGTGCCATCTGAGGAACCGGGCCAGCAAGGCCGACGATGTCGCACCGTCCACGTCGTAATCGCCGAGAATTGCGACCTCTTCGCCGGCCCGGATCGCGGCGGCCAGCCGCGCCGCTGCCGCATCCATGTCGCTCAGCGCCGAGGGGTCGGGCATCAGGGCCCGTAAGGAGGGGTCGAGATAGGCGGCGACGGCATCGCTCCCTATGCCCCGGCCGGCCACCACCCGGGCCAGGAGGTCGGGAAGGTCATGGCGCTGGGAGATGGCAAGCGCCTGATTTTGGGCCGCCCGGTCAAGCCGGTCCACCCAGCGACGTCCGGTCACCGACCGGCTCACGTTAAGGAACGCGCGCTCGGCAGGCGCCGCCAAACCGATACCCTCCGTGGCTGAACTCACGACATCCCCTCCCGCGCGGGTGAGCGGAGGACTGCTCCTATATCAGGCTGACCTCAGTGCCCTTCGGCACTACTCGAACTTGTCGAGCGCGCTGTGCTTGGCCTTGATCCAGCGCACTGTATGGGTCGATGAGCGCATCACGAGGGTCTCCGTCGTTATCTCGCCCTTGCCGAACCTGACACCCGAGAGCAGGTTGCCGTCGGTCACCCCGGTCGCGGCGAACACCACGTCCCCGCTGGCCATGTCCTCCATGTCGTATTTGCGGTCGAAGTCGCTTACCCCCATCGCCGCGGCCCGCTTGCGCTTTTCGTCGGTATCGATGACCAGACGGCCCTGCATCTGGCCGCCGATGCAGCGCAGCGCAGCCGCCGCCAGCACCCCCTCCGGGGCGCCGCCGATGCCGAGATAGATGTCGATGCCGGTTTCCTCGGGCGTCGTGGTATGGATGATCCCGGCAATATCGCCGTCGCCGATGAGCCGAATCCCGGCGCCAGCGCTGCGCACCTGCTCGATGATTGTGGCATGGCGCGGCCGGTCGAGAATGCATGCCGTGATCTCGCCCACAGGGACGCCCTTGGCCTTGGCGAGCGCCTTGAGGTTGTCGGCCGGCGAGGCGTCGAGGTCGACGAGGCCCGGAGGGTAGCCGCCCCCGATGCCGATCTTGTCCATGTAGATGTCGGGGGCGTTGAGCAGGCTTCCGGCCTCCGCCATGGCGATCACGGCCAGCGAATTCGGCTGGTCCTTGGCGCAGATCGTCGTTCCCTCGAGTGGATCGAGCGCGATGTCGACCTCCATGCCCTCACCGGTGCCAACCTCCTCGCCGATATACAGCATCGGCGCCTCGTCGCGCTCGCCTTCGCCGATGCGCACCACACCGCGTATCGGCAGCCGGTTGAGCTCGCGTCGCATGGCGTCAACCGCCGCCTGATCCGCCGCATTTTCGTCCCCGCGCCCGCGAAGCCGGGCGGCGGCGACAGCGGCGCGCTCGGTAACGCGGACGATCTCCAGCGTCAGGATGCGATCGAGCACCGGCTTGGCCTCGGCTTTGGCTTTGTTCATGCTTCGCCTCCCTATGGTGCCTCGATCCGGATCATCTGTGGCGCGGCCGCGATGTGATTGTCGCTCTCGATGGCCTCCAACGCCTTGCGAATCTGCAACTCGGTCGTCTCATGGGTGATCAGCACCACCCGGCGCGCCACCGGCGTTTGCGACTGCGCCGCGCGCCCGTCCTTCTGGACGATGCTCTCCAGGGATATTTCCTGCTCCGCCATGCGCCTGGCAATGGCAGCAAAGGCGCCCGGCCGATCGTAAAGCGACAGGCGAATGTAATAGCCGCCTTCATGGGCGCGCATGCGGGCCCGGCGATAGGGGGCAAGATCGGTCGCGGGAATTCCGAAGGGCGGCTGGCGGAAGCCGCGCGCGACATCGACGATATCACTCACCACGGCGGACGCTGTGGCCGAGCCCCCCGCGCCGGGCCCGACAAGCATCACCTCGCCGATCTCGTCGCCATCGATAGCAACGGCATTAAGCACTCCCTTGACCCCGGCAATCGCCGAGTTCCGCGGCACCATGGTGGGTGTCACACGCTGTTCGATTCCGGTATCGGTGCGCCGGGCAACGCCCAGCAGCTTGATCCGGTAGCCCAGTTCGGCGGCGGCCTCCAGATCCTCGGTGGTGATCGACGAGATGCCCTCGAGATGGATGGAATCGACGTCGATGGCGGTCGCGAAGGCCACCGCGCTCAGCAGCGCCAGCTTGTGCGCGGAATCCTGCCCCCCAATGTCGAAGGTGGGATCGGCCTCGGCATAGCCGAGCTTCTGGGCTTCGGCCAGACAGGCTTCGAAGGAGAGCCCTTCCTCCTCCATCCGGGTGAGGATGTAATTGCAGGTCCCGTTCAGGATGCCGTAGACGCGCGTGACCCGGTTGCCGGCGGCGGCCTCTCGCAATGTCTTGACGATGGGAATGCCGCCGGCAACGGCGGCCTCGAAACCGATCGTCGCCCCGCGATCCTCCGCCAGCCTGGCAAGTTCCACACCATGCGCGGCCAAGAGCGCCTTGTTGGCGCTCACCACCGGCTTGCCTGCGTCGAGCGCGGCGGCCACCGCGGCGTGCGCCGGGTCGCCCTCCCCGCCGATCAGCTCAACGAACAGATCGATGTCGGGCGACCTGGCCAGTTCGACCGGATCGTCGTGCCAGGCGACCCCGGTCAGATCGATGCCGCGATCGCGGTCACGCGCGCGCGCCGCCACCGCCTGCACGCGGATCGCTTGCCCGGCGCGGGCCGCGACATGCTCGGCTTTCTCCGTCAGCAACTTGTAGACCGCGCATCCGACCGTTCCCAACCCGGCCAGACCCACCCGCAAAGGCTCCGGCATCGCCCCTCGCCACCACTTGTTGTTGCGCCCCGAGCGCGCGGGAGTTCGTCAGCCGCGACTCGCCTCAAGGGCGACGACGTTGTGCATCGTTTCCTCTGCGCTTGCAAGGAAACGACGGAGATTCCGCGCGGCCTGGCGGATGCGCTGCTCGTTCTCCACAAGCGCGATGCGCACATGGCCTTCGCCGTCCTCGCCAAAGCCGATTCCCGGCGAGACGGCGAGGTCTGCCTTCTCGACCAAAAGCTTGGAGAATTCGAGCGAGCCGATGTGCCGGAGGTTGTCGGGGATCGGCGCCCAGGCGAACATCGTCGCGCTCGGCCGGGGTATCGGCCAGCCCGCCCGGTCAAAGGATTCCACGAGAACATCGCGCCGCCGCCGGTAGGTCTGGCGAATCTCGTCGACCACCGAATCCGGCCCGTTCAACGCCGCCGTGGCGGCGACCTGTACCGGCGTGAACGCACCGTAGTCGAGATAGGACTTCACGCGGGCAAGGGCGGCCAGAAGCCGCTCATTACCCACCGCGAACCCGACGCGCCATCCCGGCATGGAATAGGTCTTCGAGACCGATGAGAACTCCACCGCGACGTCCATGGCTCCCCTGACCTGGAGCACCGAGGGCGGCGGATCGTCGAAATAGATCTCCGCGTAGGCGATGTCGGACAGTACGAACAGCTCGTGCCTGCGCGCAAAGGCGATAACCTCGGCATAGAAGTCGAGATCGGCCGAATAGCCGGTCGGATTGGCGGGGTAATTGAGCACCACGGCGATGGGCTTGGGCACCGAATGGGTGATGGCCCGTTCCATGGCGCGCAGGAACTCCTCGTCCGGGCGGGCGGGAAGCTGACGGATCGAACCGCCCGACATGATGACCCCGAACTGATGGATCGGATAGGTCGGGTTAGGCACCAGGACGACATCGCCGGGCGCCACGATCGCCTGGGCCATATTGGCGAAGCCTTCCTTCGACCCGATCGTGGCGACGACCTGGGTCTCGGGGTCGAGCCGCACACCGAAACGGCGCTCATAGTAGCTGGCCTGGGCGCGGCGCAGGCCCGGTATTCCCCGCGATGCGGAATAGCGGTGGGTGCGCGGCCGGCCGACGGTCTCGACCAGCTTGTCGACAATGTGCTGAGGCGTCGCCAGGTCCGGGTTGCCCATGCCGAGATCCACGATGTCGGCCCCGGCGGCCCGTGCCTTCGCCTTGAAGGCATTGACCTGCTCGAAGACATAGGGCGGCAATCGCTTGATGCGGTGAAACTCGCTCATGGGAACGTCCCCTCCCCCGGCCGGTCAGGAGCTGCGGCCAGTGCGCTCGATGGCTTCCTCGGCCTCGCGAATCCGGTTCTCGCGCGCCTCCTCGAGATCCTCTTCGAGCTGGCGCAACTCGTCGGCCGAGCGCGTGCGCGGCTCCCGGTCCGGTGCCAGATTGATGTTCGGGAAGGCCTCGGCCGGGGCCGAGCGGATGTTGTCCGGCACATCCGCCATGAGATACGGCACGCGTTGCCCGGCGCAGCCCATGACAATCGAGGCTACAAGCATGAGGGCAATGCAAGTATGTCGGCATCCTGTCATATTGCGGAACGACCCTTGCGCTGCAAACGACCATCGCGGGAGATCCGCCGGAGGCCCGATTGCAATTGGCACTATGCGGTCACTATGTCAAAACGAGGACCGAAGCGCTACGGGACAATGGGCGGTTTCAGCCATGAAGGACACCCCGGACCAGACTGACGGCCCCGCCTTTCGCGTGCGCGACCAGGAGGCCTTTGCGCGCAACATGGCGCGGCTGGCCGAAGAAGGCGGCAAGGCGCTGGCTGCCATCGTCGAGCCGCGCCAATCGGACGATGCCAGCGCGCTTTATGCCGAGGAGATGAAGCAGGCCGCCGCGACCCTGAACGAGGTGGCGCAGAAATGGCTGGCCGATCCCCAGCGCGCCATGCTGGCCCAGACGGAATTGTGGCGGGGCTATCTCGAACTGTGGACATCGGCGCTGCACCGCGCCGCGGGCGAGCAGGCGCCTCCGGTGGCTGCGCCGAAGCCGGGCGATCGGCGTTTCGCTGATGAAGCCTGGCAGGACAACCCGATGTTCGAGTTCGTCAAGCAGGCCTATCTGTTCACCACGCGCTGGGCCGAGCGCATGGTGGAGGAAGCCGACGACATTGACGAGCATACGCGGCACAAGGCGCGCTTCTATGTCCGACAGATCGCCAACGCGCTGTCGCCGACCAACTTTGTCCTGACCAATCCGGAATTGCTACGCGAAACGCTCGACAGCAACGGCGAGAACCTCGTGCGCGGCATGCAGATGCTGGCCGAGGACATCAAGCTCGGTAAGGGCGAGCTGCGGATCCGGCAGACCGACCCGACCAAGTTCGAGGTCGGCGAGAACCTTGCCACCACGCCGGGCAAGGTGGTCTGGCAGAACCCGCTGATGCAGCTCATCCAGTACGAGCCCGCCACGGACGAGGTGTCCAAGCGCCCCCTGCTCATCGTGCCGCCCTGGATCAACAAGTTCTACGTGCTGGATCTCACGCCCGAGAAATCGATGATCCGGTGGCTGGTCGAGCAGGGCCACACCGTCTTCGTCATCTCCTGGGTCAACCCTGACGCGACGCTCGCGCGTAAGTCGTTCGAGGACTACATGCGCGAAGGGATCTTCGAGGCCCTCGGCGCCATCGAGCAGGCGACCGGCGAGCGCCAGGTGAACGCCGTCGGCTACTGTGTCGGGGGCACGCTGCTGGCCGTTGCGCTGGCCTACATGGCCGATCAGGGCGACGACCGCATCGCCAGCGCGACCCTTCTGACCGCCCAGATCGATTTCACCCATGCCGGCGATCTCAAGGTCTTCGTCGACGAAGCGCAGATCCGCGCCGTCGAACAGGACATGGAGCGCCGAGGGTATCTCGAGGGCCGGCGCATGGCCGCAGCCTTCAATCTGCTGCGCTCGAACGATCTCATCTGGCCTTATGTCGTCAGCAACTATCTGCGCGGCCGGGCGCCCTTCCCCTTCGACCTGCTTTACTGGAATTCCGATTCGACCCGCATGCCGGCGGCCAACCACTCCTTCTATCTGCGCAACTGCTACCTGGAGAACCGGCTGTCGCGGGGCGAGATGGAGGTCGGCGGCGTCAAGCTAGACCTTGGGAAGGTGAAAGTCCCGATCTACAATCTGGCAACCCGCGAAGACCATATCGCGCCAGCAAAATCGGTTTTCGTCGGGTCGCGCTTGTTCGGCGGGCCGGTGCGCTACGTTGTGGCTGGATCAGGCCACATCGCCGGCGTGGTCAATCCGCCGGCCAAGGGCAAGTATCAGTACTGGGCGGGGGCCAAACCAAGCGGCGATTTCGACGTCTGGCTGGCCAAGGCCAAGGAGCGCCCCGGCTCGTGGTGGCCCGACTGGCAGGCATGGCTGAAAAAGCACGACAAGACACGGGTCCCCGCGCGCCCGGTCGGCGGCGGCAGGCTCCAGCCGATCGAGGATGCGCCGGGCTCCTATGTGCGGGTGCGCGACTGATCCGACCGTAGAGCGGGGATTGGCACAGCGTCGAGACCGGTCTATGCGGATCCGGTCCTCCAGTCCGGCCGGGCCCTTCTGTCGTCATGTCCCTCGCCGTCGTCTCCGCCGTGCTGTTTTCGGCTCTGCTGCATGCGAGCTGGAATGCCGTCGTGCGCTTCAATACCGACCGCCTCGCGGCGATCACGCTGCTCGCGGCATGTGCAATGCTGTTCGCGGCACCGCTCCTGTTCGTCGTGCCGCCTCCGCCGCCGGCCGCCTGGCCCTGGCTCGCCGCATCGACGCTGCTGCATGTGGGCTACAATTTGTTCCTTGCCACCGCCTATGCCCATGGCGAGTTGGGAAAGGTCTACCCGATCGCGCGGGGCACCGCGCCGCTGTTCACGCTTGCCATAAGCCTGATCGTCCTCGGCGAGCCGCTGTCAGCCTCCACCACGCTGGGGATCGTGGTGCTCGGGGCCGGGATCCTCGCGCTGACGCTCGATCAGGGCCTCAAGGGCCTGCGAGCAGCCAGGCGCGGGGTCGTCCTGGCGCTCGCCACGTCCTTGTTCATTGCCGGCTACACGATCACCGACGGCCTGGGGGCGCGGGCCGCCGGTTCGCCACACGGCTTCGTCGTGTGGCTGTTCGTGCTCAACGGCCTGCCCCTACTCGGATATGCCCTGTGGACACGCGGGCCCGGGGATACGATCCGGATGATCGGCGGAAACTGGCGCGCGGGCCTGTTTGTCGGCCTCCTATCGCTGATCGCCTATTGGATCGTGATCTGGGCAATGACGGTGGCGCCGATACCGGTCGTCGCGGCCTTGCGCGAGACGAGCGTGGTCATGGCCGTCGTGATCGGCGCGGTCTTTTTGGGCGAGCGCTTCACGCTGGCGAGACTGGTATCGGCGATGGTTGTCGTTTTGGGGCTCGTCGTCCTGCGCCTCTAGCGCGCTTTCGGCGCTCCGGCAGCCGGGAAGTTTCCTCGCGTATGTCTGCCGGTGCCAAGTCCCCGGAATTGTCAGGCGGCTGACGCAGGCAAGATATCCAGTCTCTCCGAGTCAGCAGCTGGGTAAGCTCCGTTTGGCAGACCGGCGGGCTGAAGAAATGGCCCTGCCCCTCCACGCACCCGCGCGTTCGCAGGTGGCTGACCTGTCTTGCGGTCTCGATTCCTTCCGCGGTCGTTGAAAGGCCGAGCGCCGCGCCAAGGCCCAGCACGGCGCGGACAATGGCATCGGCGCCGGTGGACTCGGGCAGGTCGCCGACAAAGGAGCGATCGATCTTGAGGCGATCGAAAGGAAAACTGCGCAGGCTGCTGAGCGACGAATAGCCGGTTCCGAAATCGTCCAGCGCCACCCGTACGCCAAGTGCGCGCAGCTCGTACAGTCGCTCCAAATGGCCCTCTCTGCTATTCAGCAGAACGGATTCGGTGACCTCCAGCTCCAGGCGCCGCGGATCCAGATCGTTGACGTCCAGGGCATGCCGGACCTTGTCGGGCAGCGCCGCATCACCCAGTTCGGCGACCGAGATGTTGACAGCCAGCATCACCTCGTCCGGCCAGTCGCGGGCAGCCGCACAGGCCGTACTGAGCACCCAATTGCCAATCGGGACGATTAGCCCGGACACTTCGGCGACGGGTACGAAATCGCCGGGCATGATCAGCCCCCGCTCGGGATGGTGCCAGCGCAACAGGGCTTCCAGGCGAACCAGACGTCCGCTGTTGAGTTCGATAATCGGCTGATAGGCCACCTCGAGTTCGCCGCGCTCGATGGCCGCCTGAAGATCGAGCCGGAGGAGACGGTGCGACTGCATATCGGCTTCCATATGCGCCTCGAAGATCCGGAAGCTTCCCGATTTCTGCGCCTTCGCGCGGTAAAGCGCCAGGTCCGCGCGGGTCAGGAGAAGGTCGGCCTGAGTTCCGTGGTCCGGCGCCAACGCGACCCCGATGCTGGCCGCAACGAAGACCTCGCGCCCTGCGATCCTGAACGGCGCCGTAAGGGCGCTGGCGATACGTCGCGCCACCGCCACCACATCACTCTCTTCAACGGGCCCGGGTTGGATGATCGCGAACTCGTCGCCGCCGAGCCGCGCCACGGTATCCTCCTGGCGGACGATCGCCCGCAGCCTGCCCGCTACCTGCTGGAGCAAGGCGTCACCGGCAGGATGACCCAGCGAGTCATTGATTGATTTGAAGCCGTCGAGATCAATCGAATACAGCGCGAGTTCGCCGCGCCTGCGCTTGTCCTGCAGCGCCTTCTCCAACGTCTCCGCGAAGTGCTTGCGGTTGGCAAGGTCCGTCAACGAATCGTTCTGCGCCAGGCGCGCAAGCTCCTGATGGACGCGCTTGCGCCGCGTGATGTCCCGGAAGAACACCGCAAGGCCTTCCGCGCTGGGTACGGCATTCACCTCAAAGCACATGTCGTATCCAGGAAGCCATCCCTCGGCCTGGGTAGGCTGTCCGGTCTGAAGGGCCCGGAGATAAGGAGGCTCGAACACCGCCCGCGCCTGAGGAAACAGCTCCCACAGGGGCTTGCCCAGGGCAAAGTCGCTGTACGCCTCAAATAACTCTCGCGCATGTCGGTTGGCGTAGGTAACCCGCCACTGCCGATCTAGGACGATTACGCTGTCGGTCATGCTCGACAGGACAAGCGAAAGCCGCTCCTTGCTTTCGACCAGTTGCTGCGCCGAGCGCTCCGTCTCGCGCTGCAATTTCATCTCCTCCGCCAGAATCCAGTGTTCGCGCAGCCCGAGCACCACGACGAACAGGACCAGCACCGGTATCAGCAGCACATGATGCGGCCCGGCATTGGCGATAATGGTAATCCCCAGTCCAATAAGCACTGCGCCCGTCGACAGCGCCGGCACCAGAGCCTCTTGGCGTGTACGTTGGCGCGCGCTGGATTTCGGTGCGAGACCGCTCGATGTCGGATCCTGGCCCCTATTGAGCAGGGCCCCCCATACGAGGAATCCGAAGGCCGCCGTCCAAGCCATGCCGTAAAGCCTTTCCGGCGTGTAGGTTCCAAGGATCAAATCCTGCCCGTAGAGCGGCTTGGTCAACGCCTGCGCGACAACGAACAGGCCGATCAGAACTGTCTGGAAGCCGATGGGCCTGGTGCCGTACAGCCCCACGCTCACCACGAAGAACACCGCGACGCTTAGCCACAGTGCCGGATAGGCGAAGGCGACGAGTGACGACACCGGATCGAGCGCCGCCTCGACCATCAGCGGGAGGTAGTAACCAAGCCCCACCGCGGTGACAGCGCAAAGGGCAAGCGCGAAATTCGCGAACTGGATTCGGGACGGTTCAGTTCTCTTCAGCGAGAACTGAAACAGACCGCTGATGAAAAACATGGCGCTCACGAGATAGGTGATGTCGGCGACGTTGGGTGCCGGCACGGTTTCATGCGTCAGCGCGAAGGAGACCCAGATCAGGGTTCCTGTCATCCACAGGAAGCAGCCGATCGCAAAGCGCTGCCAGCCGCGCCGCACGAAGCCATCGGACCTGGATGCGGCATGGAGGCAGGCAAGAGCCGCTAGAAGCGGCGCGATGATCCAAGCGACATCAACCCACAGCTCGGTCCCAAGGGCGCTGAAACCGACGATGGCTGGAACGCGATGGAACAGCCCGATGACGGCAAGAAGCGCGGCGAAGACAACGCCGCGCTGCACCGATTCCGGTAGCCCATGTCCAAGTGCACGAGTCACCATCTCCCCGGCGGCGCCTTTTGGCTCGCTCCGGTGAACTCGAC
>SKQW01000120.1 GCA_007118805.1 Rhodobiaceae bacterium
AATGTAATCGTCGATCTCGGCCGCGCCGAGGCGATCATCCGGCGCGACGAGTTGATCCCGCGGGAGGCCTACCGGCCGGGCGACCGGATTCGCGGCTATATTTACGACGTGCGCAGCGAGCAGCGTGGCCCGCAGATATTCCTGTCGCGCACCCATCCGCAATTCATGGCCAAGCTGTTCTCCCAGGAGGTGCCGGAGATCTATGACGGCATTATCGAGATCAAGTCGGTGGCGCGCGATCCCGGCAGCCGGGCGAAGATCGCGGTGATCTCGCGCGATGCCTCGATCGATCCCGTCGGCGCCTGCGTCGGCATGCGGGGAAGCCGCGTGCAGGCCGTGGTCAACGAGCTGCAGGGGGAGAAGATCGACATCATTCCATGGTCGCCGGATGCGGCGAGCTTCATCGTCAATGCGCTGCAGCCTGCCGAGGTGGTCAAAGTGGTGCTCGACGAGGACGCCGAGCGTATCGAGGTCGTCGTGCCCGACGAGCAGCTATCGCTGGCGATCGGGCGCCGGGGCCAGAATGTGCGGCTCGCCTCGCAGCTCACCGGCTGGGACATCGACATTCTGACCGAGCACGAGGAGTCGGAGCGGCGCCAGAAGGAGTTCTCCGAGCGCACCGACATGTTCATGGAGGCGCTCGACGTCGACGAGATGGTCGGTCAGTTGCTGAGCTCGGAGGGCTTCTCAACGATCGAGGAGGTGGCCTATGTGCCGCTCGACGAGGTCGCGGTCATCGAAGGCTTCGACGAGGAGACGGCCGAGGAGATCCAGGCGCGGGCCCGGGAATATCTCGAACGGATCGAAGGCGAGCGCGATGCGCGGCGGCGTGAACTCGGCGTCGAGGACGACATTGCCGAACTGGCCGGGATGACGGGGGCGGTCATGGTGGCGCTGGGCGAGAATGGCGTGAAGTCGATTGAGGATCTCGCCGGCTGCGCGACGGACGATCTGGTCGGATGGTACGAGCGTGTCGACGGCGAGTCGCGGCGCGAGCCGGGTTATCTCGACGGGCTGGATATTTCGCGCGAGGATGCCGAGGCGTTGATTATGGCGGCGCGGTTGAAGGCTGGCTGGATCGACGAGAGCGAGCTCGACGCTGAAGGCGAGGGCGCTGATGGCGCAGAGAACGGAGGACAGGCTGGCGAGGCGGCAGCCGCGTCCGGCGAGCAGACCGGTTGACGAGGAGGTAGACGCAGGCGCCGACAGTCGCGTGGTGTCGCGGCGCTGTATTGTCAGCCGCGAGGTGCGCCGGCCGGATGACATGATCCGGTTCGTGGTCGGGCCCGACGGCGCCGTGGTGCCGGACCTCAAGCAACGGCTGCCCGGTCGCGGTGCCTGGGTGACCGCGCAGCATTGGGCGGTCGCTGAAGCGGTCCGGCGCAATGCGTTCAGCCGGGCGTTCAAGGCCGCGGTTCGGCCGGCGCCGGATCTGGCCGATGAGGTGGCCGAGCGCCTCAAGGAAGCCGCGCTCGGGGTGCTGGGGCTTGAACGGCGGGCCGGTCGTCTGGCGGTCGGATTCGCCGAGGTCGAGGCATTGTTGCGCCGCGGGGCGGCGCGCGTGGTCCTCCATGCGCGCGAGGCCGCTGACGACGGTGTGCGCAAGCTCAGCCAGGCCGCCCACGCAGGAGGCGGCCATGTCGCGGTGTGCCGCGGATTTGCGGGGGCTGAATTGGGTTTGGCCTTGGGGCGGCAGAATGTGATACATGCTGGCCTTGAGCGAGGCCGCAGCAGTGAAGCGGCAGCCGGGCGCTGCCTGAAATATGAACATTACCTGGCTGATGCCGGGACCTGCTAGGACGAAGCTGAATGAGCGATACGAAGCAGCCCGACGACAAGACGCTGACGGTGGAGCGCCGCAAGACGCTCAGCCTCCGGCGCACCGTCGAAACCGGGACGGTTCGACAGAACTTCCCGCGGGGGCGCTCCAAGGCGGTGCTTGTCGAGAAGAAGAAGAAGCGCACGCTGTTGCCTCATGGCGAGGACACGGCCGAGGCCGCGCCTGCTCCTGCCGAGCCGGCCAGTGAGCAAGAAGCGCCGGCGCCGGCTGAGCCGCAATCGGAGCCCGCGGTGGCCGAGCCCCAGTCCCAACGCTCTGGCGTGGTTCTGCGCACCTTGACCGATGAGGAAAAGGATGCGCGTGCGCATGCGCTCGCCGAGGCGCGCGTTCGCGAGGACGAGGAACGCCGCGTCGCCGAGATCGAGGCTGAACAGCGGGCGCGCGAGGAAGAGCGCTTGCGGCGGGAGCGCGAAGAGGCTGAGCTGCGCCGCCGTGAAGAGGAGGAGCGCCGCACCAAGGAGGAAGAGGCGCGCCAGCAATCCGAGCAGGCGGCCAGTCAGCGGGTGGCCGAGCAGCCGACACCGGCGGCCGCGCCTGAACGCAAGCCGACCGTTGGGGAGGACGCTGATGCGGCCGGCCGGGCCAAGAAGCGCCCCGCCGAAGCCAAGGCGCCGCCGCGGCGCAGTGAGGAGCGCCGGCGCGGCAAGCTCACTTTGTCCAATGCGCTCGATGAGAGCGAGCGCAGCCGGAGCCTGGCCGCCATCAAGCGCCGCCGCGAACGCGACAAGCGTTCGAGCATGCAACGCGACGCCGCGGAGAAGGTCAGCCGCGACGTAGTGATTCCCGAGACGATCACGATTCAGGAACTGGCCAACCGCATGGCGGTCCGCGCCGTCGACGTCATCAAGAACCTTATGCAACAGGGGCAGATGTTGAAGATCAACGATGTCGTCGATGCCGATACCGCGCAGCTCCTGGCCGAGGAGATGGGGCATACGGTCAAGCGGGTCTCCGAGGCCGATGTCGAGGAAGGCCTGTTCGGCGAGGAGGATCGTCCCGACGAGCTGGTAAGCCGCGCGCCGGTCGTGACCATCATGGGTCATGTCGACCACGGCAAGACGTCGCTGCTCGACGCGCTGCGCCAGACCAATGTGGTTTCTGGCGAGGCCGGCGGCATCACCCAGCATATCGGCGCCTATCAGACGGCATCGCCCGATGGCCAGCCGATAACCTTCATCGACACGCCGGGCCACGCCGCCTTCACGGCGATGCGCTCGCGCGGGGCCAAGGTCACCGACCTCGTGATCCTGGTGGTGGCGGCCGATGACGGCGTCATGCCCCAGACCATCGAGGCGATCGAGCACGCCCGGGCGGCCGAGGTGCCGATCATCGTGGCCATCAACAAGATGGATAAGCCCGACGCCGACCCCTCGCGGGTGCGCACAGACCTGCTGCGTTACGAGATCGTCGTGGAGTCAATGGGCGGCGACACGCTCGAGATTGAGGTTTCCGCGCTCAAGCGTGAGGGGCTCGACAAGCTGCTCGAGGCGGTGATGCTTCAGGCCGAGCTCCTTGAGCTTAAGGCGAATCCGGCTCGGGCGGCCGAAGGCGTCGTGATCGAGGCCAAGCTCGACCGCGGCCGCGGCCCGGTGGCCACCGTGCTGGTTCAGCGCGGCACGCTCAAGGTTGGTGATGTGCTGGTCGTCGGTGCCGAATGGGGCAAGGTGCGTGCCTTGGTCACTGATCGCGGGGAGTCGGTCGGCGAGGCCGGACCGTCCATGCCGGTGGAGGTGCTGGGTCTGAACGCCACACCGGAAGCGGGCGACAGCTTCACAGTGGTCGATAACGAGGCCCGGGCACGCGAGGTCAGCGACTATCGTCAGCGCAAGCGGCGCGAGCTTCAGCAGGCCCGTGGCGCCGGCGCCGCGCGGACCTCGCTAGAGCAGATGATGAGCCAGCTCAAGGAGGACGGCGTCAAGGAGTTCCCGCTGGTCATCAAGGCCGATGTGCAAGGCTCCGCCGAGGCCATTGCGAGTGCCTTGGAGTCGCTGGGTACCGACGAAGTCGCCGCCAGGATTTTGCTTGCTGGCGTCGGCGGCATTACCGAGTCCGATGTCAATCTTGCTTCCGCCTCCGAAGCCGTCATCATCGGCTTCAATGTGCGCGCCAATCGGCAGGCGCGCGAGGCGGCCGAGCGGGACGGCGTGGAGATCCGATATTACAACATCATCTACGACCTCGTGGATGATGTTAAGAAGGCGATGTCGGGACTCCTGGCGCCTTCGATCCGCGAGACGCGGCTGGGCTCGGCGGAGATCCTGGAGGTGTTCTCGATCTCCAAGGTCGGCAAGGTGGCCGGCTGCCGCGTTACCGACGGCACCGTTCAGCGCGGTGCTCAGGTGCGGCTCATCCGTGACGACGTGGTTATCCACGAGGGCAAGCTGTCGACGCTCAAGCGCTTCAAGGATGAAGTGCGCGAGGTCGTCGCCGGTCAGGAATGCGGCATGGGCTTCGAAGGCTATCAGGACATGCGCAAGGGCGATGTCATCGAGTGCTTCACGGCCGAAGAGGTGAAGCGCTCCTTGTAGCCAGCCGTCTCAGCGCCGACGTCAGCGGGAAATTGGATCGGGGATGTGGACGCCTCCCGTCGGCGGGAGCGCCGAGACGGAGTTTCGGCGTTACGTTCAGGTCGCGCGTCCCGAGCCGCAGAATTGAAAGCCTCTTAAGATGCCTGAGTCATCGCGCAAACGTGGCGCGGCCAAGATGCCCAGTCAGCGCCAGCTTCGGGTCGCGGAACTGGTCCGCCACGCCATGTCTGACATGCTGCAGCGGGCCGAAGTGTCCGATCCTGTGCTGGACGGTACCTCGGTCACCGTTCCGGAAGTGAAGATGAGCCCCGATCTGAAGCGTGCGACCGTCTTCGTGACGCCGCTCGGCGGCGGCGCGCCCGCGCCGGTGCTTGCCGCGCTGACGCGGCATCGTCGCGTCATTCGCGGCCTGCTGGCCAAGCGGGTGGAGCTCAAGTTCGTCCCGGATCTGGAATTTGCGTTCGATGCTCGATTCGAGGAAGCCGAGCGCATCGACGCGCTGTTGCGCTCGCCCGAAGTCGCACGCGATCTCGACAAGGAGAACTGAGCGGTGGCGCGGCGCGGCAGAAAGGCCACGGTGCATGGCTGGCTGGTGCTCGACAAGCCGGAGGGGATGACTTCGACGGCGGCCGTGTCGCGCGCCCGGCGCCTCTTCGGCGAGCGCAAGGCGGGCCATGCCGGGACGCTTGATCCCCTAGCCTCCGGCTGTCTGCCGATTGCCTTCGGCGAAGCGACCAAGACCGTGCCCTTCGTCGTCGACGGGTTCAAGACCTACCGCTTCACGGTCGCCTGGGGTGCCGAAACCGATACCGATGATGCCGAGGGCAAGGTCGTCGCGACGTCGGACAGAATTCCGTCGGATGCCGAGATCGACGCTGTGCTGCCGAGCTTCACGGGGCTGATCGAACAGATTCCGCCCCGCTTTTCGGCGGTGAAGATCTCGGGCGAACGGGCCTATGACCTGGCTCGTGACGGCGAGGAGGTCGATCTCGCCGCCCGGCGGGTGGAAGTCGCGCTGCTGGAACGCGAGGCGCCGAGCCGCGACGGTGAAACGGTTCTATGGTGCGAGTGCGGCAAGGGGACATATGTCCGGGCGCTTGCCCGCGATATCGGCCGGGCGCTCGGATCGGGGGGCCATGTCACGGCGCTGCGGCGCCTGTCGGTCGGCCCGTTTCAGGAAGACGATCTGATTTCGCTGGATCGGCTCGAGGAATTGTGGCAGACAGAGGCCGGCCAAGGTGACTTGGCCGCGTGTTTGCGGCCCGTGGAGACAGCGCTGGACGACATCCCGGCGCTTGCCATCGACGGGCCGGACGCCAACCGGCTGAAAAACGGTCAGCCGGTGTTGTTGCGTGGCAGGGATGCCCCTGTGCTCACGGGTCTGGTTTATGCGACGACGAAAGGAAAGCTCGTCGCCCTGGCCGAGGCCGAACGTGGCGAACTGCACCCCAAGCGCGTGTTTCATCTGCCCGGCTGAGGCCGAGGCGAGCAATTTATGGAGACCTTCCCGATGTCGATTACCGCTGAGCGCAAGCAGGCATTGATCAAGGAATTCGCAAAGGCCGACGGTGACACCGGGTCGCCGGACGTTCAGGTTGCGATCCTTACCGAACGGATCGTCAATCTGACCGAGCACTTCAAGACACACAAGCACGACAACCATTCCCGGCGCGGGCTGCTGAAGCTAGTCAGCCAGCGCCGCAGCCTGCTCGACTATGTGCGCAAGCATGACGAGGAGCGCTACCGGAACCTGATTTCCCGTCTCGGCATTCGCCGTTAGAGGGGGTAAGCCGGCGCGGTGGTCGGCAAGTGTTGCCGCCGCGCCAGAATCGAAGTGGATTTCAGGGGAGGCCATGGGAGGATCGCAGGTCGTTTCGCCGCATCGGAACGACCTGCCGTCTTGCCCATGGCTTGCCTGCTGATCCGAGCCAGTGAGGCAAAAAATATGTTCGACGTTCATCGTGAAGAGATTGAGTGGGGCGGACGCACGCTCACACTCGAAACCGGCAAGATAGCCCGTCAGGCTGACGGCGCCGTTTTCGCCAAGTATGGCGACACCAGCGTGCTTGCCACGGTGGTGGCAGCGAAGGAACCCAAGCTGGGGCTCGACTTCCTGCCGCTGACTGTCCACTACCAGGAAAAGTTCTATGCCGCCGGTAAGATCCCGGGCGGCTATTTCAAGCGCGAAGGACGACCCACGGAGAAGGAGACCCTGGTCTCCCGCCTGATCGACCGGCCGATCCGTCCGCTGTTTGCCGATGGCTGGCGCTGCGACACGCAGATCATCGTGACCGTGTTGAGCCATGATTTGGAGAATGATCCAGACATCCTGGCCATGGTGGCGACGTCTGCCGCGCTGACGCTGTCCGGTGCGCCCTTCATGGGGCCGATCGGCGGCGCCCGGGTGGGGTATGTCGATGGCGACTACGTTCTCAACCCGACGATCGACCAGATGCCGGAATCAGATCTCGATCTTGTGGTGGCTGGCACCGGCGATGCGGTGTTGATGGTCGAGTCGGAGGCAAAGGAGCTGTCCGAAGAGGCCATGCTCGGCGCCGTGATGTACGGCCACGCCGCGTTCCAGCCGGTGATTGACGCGATCATCCGGCTCGCTGAGCGCGCCGCCAAGGCGCCGCGCGAGCTGACCGTCGCTGACACCTCGCAGATCGACGCCAAGGTGGCCGAAGTCGTAGCGGATGACCTCGCCAAGGCATACCAGATCGCCGGCAAGACCGAACGCCAGGAGGCGGTGGCAGCGCTCAAGGAGAAGGTGCTCGCAGCGCTAGCGCCGACGGATGCCGAGGCCGAGGAGGGTTATGATCCGCAAGCGGTGTCCGGCGCCTTCAAGTCGCTAGAGAAGAAGATCGTCCGCAATTCTATTCTCGACACCGGAGGGCGCATCGACGGTCGCGACCTGAAGACGGTTCGCCCGATCGAGGCGGAGGTGGGGCTGTTGCCGCGCGCGCACGGCTCGGCGCTGTTCACCCGTGGCGAGACCCAGGCGCTGGTCGTCGCCACGCTGGGCACCGGCGAGGACGAGCAGTTCGTGGACGCGCTTCAGGGCACCTACAAGGAGCACTTTCTCCTGCACTACAACTTCCCGCCCTATTCGGTGGGCGAGACGGGGCGCTTCATGGGCCCCGGTCGGCGCGAGATCGGCCACGGCAAGCTTGCCTGGCGGGCGATTCATCCGGTGCTGCCGGACCGCCTCAACTTCCCGTATACGCTGCGGGCCGTCTCCGAGGTCACTGAGTCCAACGGCTCGTCCTCGATGGCCACGGTGTGCGGTACCTCGCTCGCCCTGATGGATGCCGGCGTGCCGCTGTCGCGACCTGTCGCCGGCATTGCCATGGGGCTCATTCTCGAAGGCGATCGCCACGCGGTCCTGTCCGACATTCTGGGGGATGAGGACCATCTCGGCGATATGGACTTCAAGGTTGCCGGCACCTCCGACGGCGTCACGTCGCTGCAGATGGACATCAAGATCGCCGGCATCACCGAGGAGATCATGAAGGTCGCCTTGGCCCAGGCCAGGGATGGGCGGATGCACATCCTCAACGAAATGGCCAATGCGCTTGCTGAATCCCGGCCGGAACTCGGCGAGCATGCGCCGCGCATCGAGGTCATGTCGATCCCCGTCGACAAGATCCGCGACGTGATCGGCTCGGGCGGCAAGGTGATCCGCGAGATCGTCGAGAAGACCGGCGCCAAGGTCAATGTCGAGGATGACGGCACGATTCATATCGCCTCCGCCGATGGCAAGTCGATCAAAGCGGCCAAGGACTGGATCACCTCGATCGTCGCGGAGCCCGAGGTTGGCGCGATCTATCGCGGCAAGGTCGTAAAGGTTGTCGATTTTGGCGCCTTCGTGAACTTCTTTGGCTCGCGGGACGGCCTCGTTCACATCTCCCAGCTCAGCCGCGGTCGGCCCGAGAAGGTGACCGACGTGGTCAAGGAGGGAGACGAGGTTTACGTCAAGCTGATCGGCGTCGATGACCGGGGCAAGGTGCGCCTGTCGATGAAGGTGGTCGATCAGGAGGGCGTCGAAGAGGTCGGGGCCGGCGAAGCGGCCTGATCCAGCTTTCGCAACAGCAGTCGAGAGGCTCGGTGGTAGTTCCACCGGGCCCTTATTTTCACGCAGGGGCGTGGAGTGTCGGCCGGCGGGTCAGTCCTTGCGCTCCACAAGGTCGTGGCGCTCAAGAATGAGACTGGTCAGGTATCCGAACACGAGGCCCCAGAACGGCGCGCCGATGTTCAGGATCCCGACATCGGCCACCGTCACCATGAAGGTGATCAGCGCCCCCAGCGAGAACCGTTGCCCGAACGCCGTCTGAAACGCGGTCTGCAGCACGCGGAGCAGCGCTAGTCCGGCCAGCGTGGCGATGAAGGCCGGCGGCGTCGACAGCATCAGATCGATAAAGAGCGGCGCCAAGAGTCCGAAGCAGATCGCCAAGCAAGCCAGGACGATCGCCGCGACATACTGCGTCTTTGGCTCGCCGCCCGACGAGATGATCGCATTGGACGGTCCGGTCAGACAGGTCGAGACGCAGCCGAATGGGGCGGTGACGAGCGACGTCGCGCCGCAGGCGGTAGTTATTGTATTGACCGGCGCGCGATGGCCGTTGGCCTCCAGGATCGCCACGCCCTGGGCATTTTGCGCGGCGAGAACGGTGATCGCCAGCGGGATGACCAGTTCAAGCAGGGCGCCCAAGGAAAAGGCCGGGACGTAGAGGTTAGGCGATACCAGGAGGCTCGCCAATCCGGTGGCTTCGCTAGCCAGTTCGCCCTGCTCCGCCGTCGCCCCCTGCAAAGCCACGGCCGCAACGCCCACGATCAGCACGCCGATCATCGGCGGCAGGAAGCGTCCGGCGACAGGTGAAAAGGAGAGCACGAGGAATGCCGCCGTCATCGGCGCAGCGATCCAGACACCGTCCTGAAATGCGGTGATCCAGTCCAGACCGAAACTGAGAAAGACGCCCGCTACCATCGCCATGACGATCGGCATCGGCAGTTGGTCCATGATCCGGCGGACAAGCCCCGTCAGGCCGAGCACGAGCAGCAAGATGCCGGTCGCGATGAACGCCCCGATGACCTCCTCGAAGCTTAGATGCGTCAGGCTGTGACCGACGAGGACGGTGCCGGGGATTGTCCAGAAGAACGCCAGCGGCGTCCGGTAGGCGATCGAAAGGCCGATGGAAAGCGCCCCGTTGATGACAAAGGCGGCGAAGATCCACGAGGCCAGGTCGCTGTGCGACAGTCCACCCTGGAGCCCGGCCGCCAGGATGATGGCAACCGGCCCTGAAGCGGAAAAAATGAAGGCGATCAGCCCGTTGGAGACATGGGTAGCAGACAGGGAAGCCACGATCTCGCGCGGGCGGGGGGCCGGCCGGCTTCTGGGTTCCAGGGTCATGCTTCGACGCCGCCGGCCCTCAATTCAGGCGCTCCCGGTCCGCCGTGGCGGGGGCGGAGCTTCGGAAAGGACTACTTGCTGGCGGCCTCATCGCCCTCGTCATTGGCGGAGACCTCGCGCACCTCTTCCGGGCGTGGCATCGAGATGATGTGATAGCCCGAATCCACGAAGTGGATCTCGCCGGTCACGCCGGCCGACAGCGGCGAGAGCAGATACAATGCCGCGCCGCCCACATCGCTGATCGTGGTGGCGCGGCGCAGGGGGGCATGCTGCTTATGGTAATTGTACATGCGCCGTGCGTCGGTAATCCCGGCACCGGCCAAAGTCCGCACGGGTCCGGCCGAGATGGCATTGACCCGAACCCGCGACGGGCCGAAATCGGCAGCCAGGTAGCGCACGCTTGCCTCGAGCCCGGCCTTGGCCACCCCCATGACGTTGTAGTTCGGCATGACGCTCGTCGCCCCGCCATAGGTAAGCGTCAGCATGCTGCCTCCCCGGTTCATAAGGTCGGCTGCCCGTTTTGCGACCTCGGTGAACGAGAAGCAGGAGATCACCATGGTTCGCACGAAGTTCTCGCGCGTGGTATCGGCATAGCGCCCCTTGAGCTCGCTACGATCGGAGAACGCGATGGCGTGGACCAGGAAATCGAGGGAGCCCCATGATTGCCCGAGGGAGTCAAAGGCCGCATCAACCGTGGCGACGTCCTCCACATCGCAGGGCAGCACGATACTGGCGCCCAGGGATTCGGCAAGCGGGCGCACACGGCGTCCGAACGACTCGCCCTGATAGGTGAAGGCCAGCTCGGCGCCGTGTTCGGCAAGCGCGCGGGCAATCCCCCAGGCGATGGAGTGGTCGTTGGCCACGCCCATAACGAGCCCGCGTCGGCCGGCCATAAGCTGATCGTTCATGTCAGTGTCACCTTCTGGCCGCCGCGCCGATGGCCGGCGTCAACCATGATAGCGCTGAAACGCCAGCGCCGCGTTCGTGCCCCCGAAACCGAAGCTGTTGGACAGGACCGTGTTGATATCGAGACCGTCGCGCCGCTCCCGAACGACCGGAAGGTCTGAGAAGGCGGGATCGAGTTCCTCGATATGGGCGGATTCGCAGATGAAGCCATTCTGCATCATTAAAAGCGCATAGATGGCCTCCTGTACACCGGCTGCCCCAAGGGAATGTCCGGTCAGCGATTTGGTGGCGGAAACAGGGGGGCAGTTGTCGCCGAACACCTCGCGCAGCGCCTCGACCTCGCGAATGTCGCCGATCGGCGTCGAGGTGGCATGCGGATTGATATAGTCGACCGGGTCCTCGACCCCTTCGAGGGCCTGATTGATGCATCGCACAGCCCCTTCACCCGAGGGCTGAACCATGTCGTAGCCGTCCGAGGTGGCCCCGTAACCCACGAGTTCGGCATATATTCGGGCCCCGCGCGCCTTGGCCCGCTCGAGCTCCTCCAGGACCAGTACACCGGCGCCCCCGGCGATGACAAAGCCGTCCCGGGCGGTGTCGTAGGCGCGGCTTGCCACTGCGGGGCGGTCGTTGAAGCTATGGGACATCGCCCCCATAGCGTCGAACAGCACGGACAGCGTCCAGTCCAGGTCCTCGCAGCCGCCTGCGAACATGAGGTCCTGCTTGCCCCACTGGATCATCTCGGCGGCGTTGCCGATGCAATGCGCCGAGGTCGCACAGGCCGAGGAAATCGAATAGTTCACACCCTTGATGTGATACCAGGTCGCCAGCGTTGCCGAGGCGGTGGACGACATGGCTTTCGGGACGGCGAAGGGACCGACGCGCTTCGGCCCTTTGTCGCGCGTAATGTCGGCCGCTTCGACGATGGTGCGGGTCGACGGGCCTCCCGAGCCCATGATGATGCCGGTGCGGGGATCGGAGATATCCGATTCCTCCAGTCCGGCATCGCGGATCGCCTGATCCATGGCCACATGGTTCCACGCTGTGCCGCGGCCGTGAAACCGTAGCGCCCGACGGTCAACGAGCTCGCTGACGTCGATTTCCGGCGCCCCATGGACCTGGCAACGGAAGCCGAGCTCGGCATATTCCTGGGCCGAGCCGATGCCGGACCTGGCATCCCGCAGGGCCGCCGTGACTTCCTGCGTGTTGTTTCCGATACTGGACACGATGCCCATGCCCGTGACCACCACGCGTCTCATGTCGCCGCCTCGCTCAGTTCTCCTGTGAGAGGAATCCGAGGATGGTTAGCCGCCCGCTTCGGCCGCCTCAGGTGTAAACAGCCCAACCCGCAGGTCGAACGCCTGATAGATGATCTCCCCATCGGCCTTCAGCCAGCCATCGGCCACGCCGAGGGTCAGCTTGCGGCGGATCACCCGCTTGAGGTCGATGCCATACTCTACCAACTTGACGGTGGGCAGAACCATTCCCGTGAACTTCACTTCGCCTACCGATAGGGCGCGCCCCTTGCCCGGTGCACCCAGCCAGCCGAGAAAGAAGCCGACCATCTGCCAAAGGGCGTCCAGCCCAAGGCAGCCTGGCATGACCGGATCGTTCTTGAAGTGGCAGGGAAAGAACCAGAGATCAGGGTGGACGTCGAGTTCGGCCCGCACCTCCCCCTTGCCGTGCGCGCCACCGGCGTCACTGATCCGCGATATGCGGTCAAACATCAGCATCGGGGGCAGCGGCAGCTGCGCGTTGCCCGGACCGAACAATTCCCCTCGGCCACAAGCCAGAAGTGCCTCGTAATCGAAATGGGATCGGCGTTCGCTCATCGGCTACGCACATGCATGTTGAGGGTCCTGCTTAATTTGATCCGTCGTTCCTCGAAGCTCGTGCTCGGCTTCCGGATGGGCCGCTCCGAGGCGAGGCCTACCTAACACAGCTTCCCGGCAGCCGGAAGTGGATGGCTGCGTTCTTTCGCGCCCGAGAATGGAGCATTCGCGGTCTGCCCGTTCGATTCAGGATTTGCAGGCAATTATTGCCTGCACATGGCGTTGATTGTACATTGCCGGCTCACGGTGACCGGCTCGTCGCCGCGTAATGGGCCAATGATCTCCGAAATCAACGGGGCTGAAGGGCGAGCACGGGTGACCGGCTCTGAGATCGCTTCACGGGGAACAGCCGATGAGCAGCAAGGTCGCACGTGGTGGCGGAACCGACGCTGTCTCCGACAGGACGGCGGATGAGTCGGCGCAACCGGCCGTGCCATACAGTCAGACGCACGGGGCTGCTGACACGACCACGACGCGCTCCGCTGCTGTTGCTCACCGCAATCTGTCCCCGCAGGAAAGCAGCGCAAATCGGGCTGGCGAGTTCCATGAAGCGCGTTCAAGCTGGCTGTTCGATCGCCCGGGGACCGCCCAACCCGACCTTCCGACGCATCGGAATGGCGGCCCGGTTGCCCTCGCGAAGACCGACGCGCCAGACGTCGAGCACCGCTCGTCGATCGACGCCCTCTCACTGGCAGCGCGAGCAAGGCAGGTTCAGGCGGAGCTGAGCGCGCGCAGGGCCGAACTCGCAGCGTTGAAGGGCGAATACCGGCGGATCGTTGAAGCCACTGAGGCGGCGCGTGAGAAAGCAAGAACGTATGAGCTAGCTATCAAGGCCCTCAAGAGCTCGGCAAGCTGGCGTCTGTCGGCGCCGCTCCGGGAAGTCGGCCGTGCTTGGCGCAAGCTTCTGGGCGGAGCGACGACGCGTCAACGACAACAGCCGACGCCTGCCTTAGCGGTACCTGCCGCCACCCCGTCCTCGACGGACTCATTGGATACGGTCGAGATCGCACGGCGCCCGAGCTCCAGTGGGCACGGGGCAGGCGCCAAGGCGGAAAAGCGCCAGCGTTCGAAGCCCGTCCGGCAGGCCGACGAGATCGACTATCTCACATGGGTGCGCTTCAACGACACGTTGTCGGATGATGATCGAGAGCAGATCCGGCACCATATCGCGGCCTTCGCGTGGCGGCCGGTCATCTCTGTGGTCATAGTTTCCGATGACTCGGCGGAATCCTACTTGCGTCACGCGATCGACTCTGTGCGGAATCAACTATATTCGAATTGGGAGTTGTGCGTAGTCGAGAAGTCGTCGTCACCCAGGCATGGGCGTTCTGTTCTCGATACGCTCTCCCAAACCGATCAACGGATAAAGACTTGCCGGCGACAAACGCGGGAAGGCGCGTCCGCCTCCCGAAACGCGGCACTGGCTTTGACGTCCTCGGATTGGACGGTTTTTCTCTCCCCAGACGACATGCTCGCCGAGCACGCCTTGTATTTGGTTGTAGACGCGATCAATCGGCATCCTGAGGCGGCCCTGATATATTCCGACGAGGATCGGATTGACGCCGCGGGACGCCGATCCGACCCATACTTCAAGCCCGACTGGGATTACGATCTGTTCCTCGGCTGGAATTTCATAGCACGCCTGTGCGCTTATCGATCCGATCTGGTGCACCGGGTCGGCGGATTTCGGGACGGTTTCGATGGGTCGCCGGGTTTCGACTTGGCGCTCCGAGTGCTGGAAGCCGAACCATCGCCAATCGTACGCCACATACCGTACGTGCTTTATCATCGTCGGCAGACATCCCCTCAGGATGCCTTGTCCAACCCGACCGGAGCGGAGGCGGCCCTGCGGGCGGCGAACGAGCATTTCGACCGCACGGGGCAGCCTGCGCGCGCTCAGCTTACGGAAGGGTCGGATTGTCTCAGGATTAGTTGGCGCCTGCCGTCCGACAATCCGCTGGTATCGATTGTCATTCCGACCAGAGATCGCGCCGATCTCTTGCAGACCTGCACTGACGGGCTGCTGCACAGGACGTCATATGAGCGCTTTGAGATCGTCATCGTCGACAATGGCAGCACGGAGGCCGAGGCGCTTTCCCTGCTTGGCCGACTGGGGGCGCAAGAGAACGTTACCGTGATCGAGGAGCCTGGTGATTTCAATTATTCCCGACTGGCCAACCGGGGGGTGGCTGAATCATCCGGTGAGGTGTGCGTGCTCCTCAACAATGACGTCGATGTCATCAACCCCGGCTGGCTGGGGGAGCTTGTCAGTCATGCCATGCGACCCGGCGTCGGGGCGGTCGGCGCCAAGCTCTACTATGCCGACGGGACTGTGCAGCATGGCGGGGTTGTCCTGGGTATCAAGGGGCCGGCGCGTCATGTTCACAAGGGGGCGGCGGGCAACGCCGCCGGATACCACGGCCGGCTGTCGCTCACCCATAACCTGTCCTGCGTTACCGCGGCCGTCCTTGCGACGCCGCGTGCCCTGTTCCAAAGCCTTGGCGGGTTTGACGAGCGCAATCTTGCAGTGTCCTACAATGATGTGGACTACTGCCTTCGAGTGCGCCAGGCGGGTTACCGCATCGTCTGGACGCCGCATGCTGAGCTTTTCCATTTCGAGAAGGCATCGCGCGGTCGCAAGCGGTCACAGGAGGAAAGCAGCCGGTTCCGCCGGGAACAGGTCTATATCGGGCTGGTCTGGGGCGATGTCGTGGGGAAGGACCCCTATTACAATCCGAATCTCACGCTGGACGGATCTGACTTTGGCTTGGCGACTGCCCCGCGATTGATCCGGCCATGGAGACGCCGAAAAGCGAGTTTGCCGGCCCGCGTCGATCCACGCTCGATCCCGTCGGCTCGCCTTGCCGAAGCGGGGCTATGATCGATTGAATGCGCGAACCGGCCTACACCAAGTTCGACAAGCCTGTCGACCCTGCCGGCGACGCGTCTGTCTCGGCGGAACACCTATCCCGCCTGGAGCAGGAACTTGAGAGCGTTACGGATGCGCTCGACAAGCTGAAGCGCGAGCATGAGCAGGCGCGCATCGGCGCCGATAGGGTGCGTGAGCGGGCGGCGACCGGCGAGCACGCATACAACTCACTGAAGTCGTCATTCAGTTGGCGGCTCACCGCGCCGCTCCGCGAACTCGGCCGCGCCTGGCGCCGTCTTGGCAGGTGGGTGCGCGGCAAACCGATTGCGGAGCACCAGAGCGCAAAGCCCACGGCGACATCCGTCAACGCGGTGACCGTCTCGCCGCACAAGACGGCGCGACACCGTGGCAAGTCCACCGCCGCCCCCGAAATGCGTGAAGCTGATAAAAGCAAAGCGGCCAAACTCGCGCGAGGTGTGAATCGCCTTAGCCCAGCCGCTGACAGCGCTGAGGTAATAACGAACCGGCCTGCTCCAGGCTATGTTGGCCCGGACAAGGCGCCGATTATCCATGATCCGCCTGTTCGGCCGATCGCCTTTTATCTTCCCCAGTTCCATCCCATCCCGGAGAATGACAAGAACTGGGGCAAGGGGTTCACCGAGTGGACGAACGTCGTGCGCGGAGCGCCCAAGTTTCCGGGGCATTATCAGCCCAGGCTGCCTGGCGATCTGGGGTTTTATGATCTGCGCGTGCCGGAGACGATTCGATCACAGGTCGATATTGCGAAAAAATTTGGCATATATGGGTTTTGTTTTCACTATTATTGGTTTGCGGGAACGAGATTGCTGGAGAAGCCGATTGAAATTTTTCATTCAGAGAAGGATATAGAGTTTTCATTTTGTATCAATTGGGCAAACGAAAACTGGACGCGCCGTTGGGACGGTGGCAACAACGAAGTCATTATCGGCCAGGCGCATTCGGCTGAGGACGACCTTGCCTTCATAGAGCAT
>SKQW01000361.1 GCA_007118805.1 Rhodobiaceae bacterium
ATCCGTATGGCAACAGCGCGTTTCCCGGGTGTGAGGCTTGCCGACAACAAGCCCGACTTGGCGTCGGCGAGCTTTTCCGGGCGTATGGGCTCGCCCTGCGCCACAACGCGACGCAGACTTGATCCTTCCAGCTCCGTGATCGCATTGGGTCGCGATTCCTTGGTAATGAAGGCCGGGCTGACCGCCCGTTCGGGCCAACTCGCCCACTCCAGATGCAGCTCTTCCACTGTGGTCCCACTATCCAGGTCGGCTGCCGCAACCAGAATCTCCTTCATCATTAGTTCGGCCTGTGGCGAGGGGATGGAGTCTACCGCGAGGGGTGCCGCTGGGGCCTCGTCCCCCTGAATTGAGAGCGTCAGCCAAGCAGCCAGCGCGCCGGCGGAAAGGGCAACGACAAAGAGCATTGAGCGTAGCATGAAACTTACCTCGAAATCCGAGCCGCATGGCTCTTCAGATGGCAACGGAAACCTGCCCGGCCGGGCCGATGATGGCATCCAGCTTTTCGACCTAGCCCCGCAGCCATGGTGTGTGGGGAAAGATGAGCAAGGCCGCTATCGCCAACGCCACCCCGTAGGGAACCCCGGAATCACCGAAATGAAGCCGAGCGATCCACGGACGTCCGTAAAGCAAGGCTGGGATTGGAAACCTGCGAAAGAACAGCAGGACCAGCGTCAGGCCACCCCCTATCAGTGCGGTATATATGACGAAGGTCAGGACATGCTCGGCACCCAACCACAAGGCGATGGCTGAGGCGAACTTGGCGTCACCTCCCCCAATCCATCCCATTACGAAGAACAGGAAGCCAAAGAAGAAGACGACCGCGGCGGCTGCCAGGCTCAGACCGAGCTGGTGCAGGCCGAAGCCTGCCATCGGTGCCAAGAGCGCATAGGCGGCAACCAGCGCCAGGACGAGCTTGTTGCCAATTCGTAGCGTCGTCAGATCCGAGATCGCCGCACACAACACGACTCCCGGGAAAATCCATAAAGCGGCGAGGCTGGCAAATGTCACGAACGGATCCTCACGTTCCCAGAATCATCTCCAGGAATAGGGCATAAGCCGCACCGGACCGGCGCGGCATCCGCTCAACGATATGTGCGACCATGACCGCGCGGGCTAGTTGGCCCGATGGTTAGCCGGTCTTCTGCTCTGCCTGGCCAAGTGGACGGTCGAGTTCCGACCAGAACCCGCGCATCGGCTTCGGAGGCGCCTTTTCCGAATCTGGAGGCGCTTGCGCGTGGGCCACGCCAAATCGAACCATTCGCTTCGGCGCGTGTTTAAGCTCATGCCGATCCGTCCCACGTGAGGAGTTGCGAGATGCTCGCCCGCTTCAAGCCCCTGTGGGAGAGCATCAGCACCAGCCTGTGGTTCTTTCCCGGACTGTTGACCGTCGGCGCTGTCGTGCTTGCCGCGCTGGCTGTGGCGGCCCACGATCTTTTCGACGGTGCGGAAGCAGTGTGGTGGCTTCACAGTGGCAGCGCCGAGCATGCCTCCACCCTGCTTTCGAGCCTGCTCACCGCGATGATCACCATGGCCACCCTGGCGATCTCCATCACCATGGTGGTGTTGACGCTGGCCGCCGGCCAACTCGGGCCACGGCTGATCCGCAGTTTCATGGCCGATAAGCGCACCCAGCTCATGCTGGGCTTCCTGCTCGCCACCATCGTCTATCTCGTGTTGATCCTCAGGCTCGTGGGCGATGGCGCGCGGGAGAACGAGGTGCCTCACATCGCGGTCACGCTCGGCACCGGCATCGTGCTCGTTTGCGTGTTCGTGCTTCTGTTCTTCGTTCATCATCTCGCTCGCTCGATCGTTGCCGACACGGTGATCGAGCGCGTGGGCCGGGACCTCGATCTCGCGGTCCGCGAAATGCTGCCCGACGCCGATGCGGATCCGCATGCAGGCGATCCTGGCCGATCTTGCCGAACACACCCGGAATGAGGAGCAACGCCGGGTGCTAGGCGAACATGTTGGTCTGGTTGCCGCCGCAGGCAAGCGCT
This sequence comes from Rhodobiaceae bacterium, assembly GCA_007118805.1. Lineage (GTDB taxonomy): Bacteria > Pseudomonadota > Alphaproteobacteria > Rhizobiales > Tepidamorphaceae > SKQW01. The sequence continues at coordinate 1,998 of SKQW01000361.1, forward strand.
CCATCAACGAGCCCTACGACCTAAAGGCGCTCGATGAGCGCACCGCGCTTGCCATGGAACGGCTTGGCACCGCCTTGTCGATCCGACTGGCTGAGGGTCCGCGTTAAACGAGCCCACCTTTGAGCGGTCGTTCCGTTACATCGAGAATTGCGCCGAGGCCCTCGCGCAGCTGTCGCGGCTGCTTGTCCTCGGTGATCAGCACGAAGAGGAGCAGCGAGCGGCCAGTGACCTCGTAGCGGTGCCCAAAGCGGCCAGTGACCTCGTAGCGGTGCCCAAAATCGAAGAGCGGGGGGTCGTTCCGCTCCGGTTCGTTGGTGTCGATCAGGCAGGCCCAACGCTTGCCTTCAGGCACCTCCGGCAGGACAAAGGCTACCACATCGTGGTGCGCGTTCGACACGATGAGCAAGGTGGCATCCGAGCCGCGTCGCCTAATGCCGGTTGGCTGCGCCCTCCCATCGAGCAGCATACCAAGGCAGCGGGCGTGCGACTCCTGCCACTGCTCCTGTGACATCTCGGTTGCCTCCGGCGTCAGCCAGGTCACGTCCTTGACTTCCAACTCCTCATTGTATTCGCCGATCAGGAAGCGCCCGCGATGGAGGATCGGATAGGCCTTCCGGAGCGCGATGAGCTTGCGTGTAAACTGGAGAAGATGACGCCCCCTTTCAGAGATTTCGCTCCATTCGAGCCAGCTGATCTCGTTGTCCTGCGCGTACGAGTTGTTGTTGCCACGCTGCGTATTGCCGAACTCGTCCCCCGCGAGCACCATCGGCGTGCCCTGGCTAAGCAGCAGCGTGGCAAGCATATTACGCTTCTGCCGCTCGCGGAGCGCGATGATCTCCTCGTCGTCGATCGGCCCCTCAGCCCCATGGTTCCAGGAGTGGTTGTTGGAGTGCCCGTCACGGTTGTCCTCGCCATTCGCCTCGTTGTGCTTGTCATTGTAGGAAACGAGGTCGTTGAGCGTGAACCCGTCATGAGCAGTGATGAAGTTGACGCTCGCCCACGGTTTGCGGCCGCGCCTGTTGAACAGGTCGCCGGAGCCGGAGACCCGGACCGCGAAGTCGGCGAGCTTGCCCTCATCGCCCTTCCAGAAGGCCCGCACAGTGTCGCGGAATTTGTCGTTCCATTCCGCCCATCCTGGCGGAAACTGCCCGACCTGATAACCGCCAGGACCGATGTCCCACGGCTCGGCGATCAGCTTTACGCTCGAGAGCACGGGGTCCTGGCGGCACGAATCAAGAAATCCGCCTCCCTCGTCATATCCATAGGGTTCGCGCGCAAGGATCGTCGCCAGATCGAAACGGAAGCCGTCGACACGCATCTCCTGCGCCCAGTAGCGCAAGGAGTCGGCCACCATCTGCAGCACCCGCGGATGCGAGAGATTGACGGTATTCCCGGTACCCGTGTCGTTAATGTAGTACCGCTTCTCTTCGGGCATCAGCCGGTAGTAGCTTGCATTGTCGATGCCCTTGAGCGAGAGGGTGGGCCCCAATTCGTTGCCCTCTGCCGTGTGATTGTAGACGACGTCCAGGATCACCTCGATCTCGGCGGCATGAAACTGATTGACCATCTCCTTGAATTCGTTGACGAAAGGCGAGTGGAGATAGCGGGGCTCGGGCGCGAAGAAGGCGATCGAGTTGTAGCCCCAGTAGTTCCTGAGGCCCTTCTCCACGAGATAGCTGTCGTCAACGAAGGCATGGACGGGCAATAGTTCCGCCGCTGTCACGCCAAGGGTGCGCAGATAGTCGGCGACCTCGGCATGGGCGAGGCCGGCAAAGGTGCCGCGTTCCTCTTCGGGGATGCGCTCGTTGAGCCTGGTGAATCCCTTGACGTGCATTTCATAGATGATGGTGTTCTCCCACGCGACCATCGGCCGATGGGGCCTTCCCCAAGTGAAGGCTGGATCAATCACCCGGCACTTCGGGACAAGGCGGGCGCTGTCGCGCTTGTCGAAGGACAGATCCTTGTCCTTCGAACCTTGGCGGTAACCGAACAGCTCCTGACCCCACCTCAACGGGCCGACAAGCTGCTTGGCATAGGGGTCGATCAACAGCTTGTTTGGATTGAAGCGATGTCCAGCGTCGGGCTCATAGGGCCCGTGGACGCGGTATCCGTAGACGGTGCCAGGGCGGGCCGCTGGCAGGTAGCCATGCCACACCTCATCGGTAAATTCTGGCAGTTCAAGGCGCTCAAGCTCTTTCCCCCCCTCAATGTCGAACAGGCAGATCTCTACCTTGGTTGCGTTCGCCGAGAACAGCGCGAAATTGACGCCGAGCCCATCCCATGTGGCGCCCAGTGGAAAGGGCCGCCCTTCACGTATCGGCGAGGCCCTCATCGGAGGGAGGAACGATTTCCATCTGCTGTGGCGAGCCCGCTCGCCATGCGAGGGCTTCATGGCCATGCCCCTTTACGGCTTGACCGCCATCAACTCGCGGAGCGGCCTTCCTGTTCCTTCGGCTGCCCGTTGGCAAAATATACAGTTATCGGAACAGATTATGATAATTTTTTTACAGCAATGATGAGTGATAACGTTGCGTCATTTGCAGATCTCACGATATCTTTCGCCAAGTGGAATCGTTTGAACCTCAAGACGACATCTTTCTGCCGCAATTCAACTTTGACTTGGGTCCGTAAGCTGTAGGCGTCGAGATGCGTCCATCTCGAAGCGTCTCTGTGAGGACCGCATGTCCAGTGTAATGCGTCGAATTACTGCAATTGCCGACCATTGGCCCCAACTGACGGGTCTCAGAAACATCGTCCTCGGCGGAATTCTCGTCTTCCTGGTGCTACTGGGGACGGCAACCGCTGCCATCCTTTGGTCAAGCTACAGACATGATCACGAGGCGATCGAGAGCCGCCTCACGCGGGTGACCCGGCTGGTCGAGGAGCACACGCTGCGCAACGTGCAGTCGGTCGATCTCGTCCTGCAGATCATGGTCGATAGCCGGCCCTTCCGGTTTCA